>NZ_KB892705.1:4118645-4462374 GCF_000373905.1 Mycobacterium sp. 155 | reverse complement strand
CGTACGACAGACCACCGCTATGGCCACATGACGACGTCCTCCACGCATTCTGGGTCGCACCCAATCTCTTGGCCGGCGAATACCCAGGCGCCACAACACGTGAGAAGGTCGCAACCAAGCTGCGCCTCCTGACCGAGGCCGGCGTCAGCACCATCATTGACCTGACCGCCGAACACGACGGCCTGACCCCGTACGACGACCAATTGCAGGCAGCGGCCCAACATGCGGGCCGCACAGTACGCCGGTTCACGCACCCCATCCCCGACTACGGCGTACTCGACCGCGCCGGCTACGACGCCATCCTCGAACGCATCCACACCGAGCTGGACGCGGGCCGAACGGTGTACGTGCACTGCCGGGGCGGTAAAGGCCGCACCAGCACGGTGATCGGATGCCTGCTCGCAGAGACCGGACTCAGCTATGAGCAAGTCATCGTCCGCATCACCGAACTCCGCTCAGGGACAAGGAAAGCTGCGTTTCCATGCCCAGAATCCGCGGCTCAGCACGACATCCTTCGAGAACGCTAGTCGCGGCTTCCGCAGATGCCAGTTGTCGATAGTTGCATCCCACAACGACGCACCTCGCTGCGCGTCGGACATCGCGGGACCGCTCACTTCCGCGGTTACTGATGAGGTGATTGTCGCTAACAGCCGGGCACCACGACACCCACACCCGCGCCGGGGCTCCTGGGCGCATGTGACTCCAGCGACCGGCAAGAGCCCGGACGCGCGTGGCGTCCGGGCTCCGACCAGAAGGGTTACTTGGCGTGGTTGCGCTGGTGGTGGTGATGCACCGAGGTTCCGGGCTGCGGGGTGTTGTGCTGATGCGGGAAGGCCTCGTGGTGGCTGACCGACGGGCCGTGGTTGGCCACCGAGGTCTCGGCGTGGGCCGAGGCGGCACCGAGGAAGATGACGGCCGGGGCGGCAGCGAGAACGAAACCGGCGGCGATGCGGCGGGCGATGGTCATGTCGACTCCTTTGTCAAGTAAGGCTTTTCGGAATTTCATCCGGTGTGTTCCGGCGTTGAAATAAGAATGCCGCACACAGCCGCCGCCAACTATCGACCAACCGGACCACGCACCAGACGAATTGCCTGTCCCCCGATCGGGGGAAACGTCAAATCCGGCATACGCGGGCCATCGGAGAACCCCGGGTCATGACTCACCGAGCTCACGCCCGCGCCATATCCCGGAATGCTGAACGTGCATGGTCGTCGTCCGCCTATCGACAAACGCCCGCAACGTGTTTCGGTCTACCGGTTGCTTGCCGTCCAACGCGTCGGACAGCGGCACGCCACCCACAACATCATAGACAGCCAGCCGCGCCAAGCGGACTCCCGAACCGACTGCAGCGATGTCCCGCATGGCGTCGTATAGCGCACGCTGCTTCCAGCGCGGTGAGCCCACGCCATCGAGCAGCCGGGGCGGTCCGGCGGGTCCGAAAAGCTGCTGGGTGGACACGGTCGCCCAATAGCTGCCCCACCCCCGCTCCAAGGTGCATACATTTTCGAACTGCATGCAATAACGCATATAGGTCTCGCGCCACGGAAGCTGCTGTGCCCATGCTGGTTCCAGGGTCTTTCGGCGGTACCTGTTGAAATGCTGCCCCTCGTCCAGTTCGACGACCAGTCCACCTTCGAGTACACAGTCCCACGGTCCTGGCCGCAGCCGCGGCGCATCGAGGACCCCGCCGAGCAGGTGATACAACCGCAGGATCTCCTTCTGATCATGCGGTTGCAAGGCATGCAGGTGTGGACGCATCGATTTCGTCGAAGCGCGTCGATAGCCCGCCTCGGCCAACATCTGCTCCAATGCATCCTGCCGAGCTCCCATACTGATCACCGAACCTCTATCCATCGAACTGATGTGAACCGGGCATCGTCTCAGTACCCACCGACAAGTGGCTCAGGTCGTTCGTCCTACTTGACGTGGTTGCGCTGGTGGTGGTGATGCTCCGAGGAGCCGGGCTTGGGCGTGTTGTGCTGGTGCGGGAAGGCCTCGTGGTGGCTGACCGACGGGCCATGGTTGGCCACCGACGCATCCGCATGGGCCGAGACGGCACCGAGGAAGATGACGGCAGGCGTGGCAGCGAGAGCGAAACCGGCGGCGATGCGGCGGGTGATGATCATGTCGACTCCTTTGTCGAATAAGGCTTTTCGGTATTTCAGCCGGTGTGTTCCGGCGTTGAAACAAGAATGCCGCCAACAGCCGTCGCCAACCACCGACCAACCGGACCATGCACCAGACGAAACCCGTGTCCCCCGATCGGGGGAACCGTGCAACCCCAAGCCCCGGATCTAGTCGTAAATGACGGCCCGGGCCCTTTCCGGCCGCAAGCTCGGTACCCCGCACGGCGGCATCCAATGTTCGGGTGACGTGGACGTGGTTCATGATCCGCCCGGCTCCGTAATTCGACTCGCATCCGGGCACCAGCGGATCCCCCAACAGGCTGCAACGCCCGGCTTGCCGGCATGCCACTGGAGAGCTCATAACTAACTTTGTGGTATTTAATCTATAATAAGGATCCGATTAGTGCATCTTCCACAGAGAAGGTTTGACATGAACTGGCCGACGCATCAGTCGGTGCGACGGGCGTGGACGCCTCGCGGCCGTCAGGGTAACCGCGAAGACCGTACTCTCAAGCATGTCACCGCGTCCGTGCCGCCCGCCATTAGTGATCGCACTTACGACCCTGTCGGCGAAGTCGGCCGCGCCCACGACAATGCGCTCATCGCCATCGCTCGTCTCGAAGCCGGATACGGTCAGCACCTCGCCCCATTGGCAGATTTCCTGCTGCGCAGTGAGTCGGTCGCATCGTCCAAAATCGAGCACATCGACGCCGGCTGGCGCGCGTTCGGCAAAGCATTCGCCGGGGCAAAGGCCAACGACGAAGCCCGATCTCAGCTGGCAGCGGTCGGTGCCCTGATTGAACTCGTCGAGTCCGCCAATTCGGGCCCCATCACGCTACAGGCCGTCCTCGACGCACATCAGCTGTTGATGGCGCCAGACCCCTATACCGACAGCCCAGGCGCGTTGCGCACTGTCCAGAATTGGATCGGTGGCAGCGACCACTCACCTGTCGGTGCTCAGTACGTGCCTCCCCCACCGGATCTCGTGCCGGCACTCATGGACGACCTACTGGTGTTCGCCAACCGCACCGACCTGCCGATCGTGGCCCAGGCCGCGATCGTACATGCCCAGTTCGAATCCATCCACCCATTCGTCGACGGCAACGGCCGGATCGGGCGCGCGATGATCAGTACCATCCTGAGACGCCGCGGGCTGACCCGACGCGTAACCGTTCCGGTGGCTTCGGCCATGCTCGGCGACACCGATTTCTACTTCGGCCGGCTCACTGCCTACCGGGCTGGAGACGCCGATCAGTTCGTCGGCTATCTCGCGGACGCCGCCATACAGGCAAGCATCGCCGCGGAGGAATCAGCCGCCCGTCTCTCCGAGTTGCCAGCACAGTGGCGATCAATTGCCCGCCCCCGCGCCAACTCCGCCGACGAAACGCTTCTCGACAACCTGCTGGAGGTCCCGATATTCAACGCCGATACCGCCCGATCACTCACAGGCACGACCGATGCCAGTACCTACAAAGCACTCGGCCGCCTGACCGATGCGGGCATTCTGGAGGTCCTCTCATCCGGTACCCGTAACCGAATCTGGGCGGCCAGTGACGTGCTGGCCGAACTCGATCTCCTCGGCGACACTATCGGCAGGCGCACCAGGCCCAACGCCTGAGTCGTGTCAGGACGCGTCGGCACCGCCCACCCACAAGTGAGCCCGGACGCGCGTGGCGTCCGGGCTCCGGCCAGAGGGGGCTACTTGGCGTGGTTGCGCTGGTGGTGGTGATGCACCGAGGTTCCGGGCTGGGGCATGTTGTGCTGGTGCGGGAAGGCCTCGTGGTGGCTCACCGACGGGCCATGGGTGGCCACCGACGCATCCGCATGCGCCGAGGCAGCACCGAGAAAGATGACGGCCGGGGCGGCAGCGAGGACGAAACCGGTGGCGATACGGCGGGTGATGGTCATGTCGACTCCTTTGTCGAATAAGGCTTTTCGGAATGTCATCCGGTGTGTTCCGGCGTTGAAATAAGAATGCTGCCAACAAGCCCCGCCAACCATCGACCAACCGGCCCATGCACCGGCCGAAACCCCTGTCCCCCGATCGGAGGAACCGCGCACTGCGCCTACTTCGAACGCTGCGACATGACGTTGGAGCAAACCCAGATGACGAAAGCCGATCTGGCGCTTGGCAAGCCGGTCCTGCAATCAGGCAGGGCTGGGAGCAGTTCACCCTGGCCAACCCAACTAGGCCGAACGAAACTAGTTGGCCCCGAACCAACGCGACGTTGTTGCCTCCGAACCCGAACGAGTCACTGATCGCATACTGGTAATGACCGGGGCGTGGCTGGTCGGTCACGACGTCCAAATCGATCTCCGGATCGCAGCTTTTCAGGTTCAGGGTCGCAGGTGCGACGCCGTCGCGCAGCGCCCGAACCTGTCAGGGGCGCTTCCACTGCTCCGGCAGCGCCAATGAGTGGCCCAGCGCGGCCTTGGGCGCATAGACCGCGGGCACGTGGCTGCCGAACGCACGGCGAATGGCGCGGGCCTCGGCCCGGTCGCCTGCGACAGTTCCCATGACGTGCGCGTTGACGTGGTCGATATCGGCCGGGTGAGTCCAGCCAGCTCGATGGCGTCGTAGCAGTCTGCTGTGATGCCGACACCCATGAGACGAGCCAGGATTCGAGCATCGCGCGCCTTGACGTACTCCACTGTTTCGATGAGCAACAGCGTACGGCCTTCACCGAACACCATGCCGTCCCGGTCTGTACCGAACGGACGGCAGGCGACAGGCGGATCCTCGTTGTAGGTCGACAGCAGGCCCAATTGGCGGAACGCTGCGGCGGACGCCGCTCCCGATGCATCGGTCATCAGCGGGGAATCCCCTGTAGCCTTTGCACCTATCTTGGCCCTTGAGGTGACAGCTACAACTTCAGGACTACCCACATCGGAGTAGGTCCAAATCATCACAGCCGGGTGTTCATACGCCAGACTGAAACGATGACCGAACCCGCCACCCGCGTCGCGGTCTACCTGGACTTCGACAACATTGTCATATCGCGCTACGACCAGGTCAACGGCCGCAACTCGTTTCAGCGGGACAAGGCCAAAGGACTGGACGCGGACAAGCTCACCAAGGCCACCGTGGACGTCGCCGCGATCCTCGACTTCGCGTCGTCGTTCGGCACGCTGGTGCTGACCCGCGCGTACGCGGACTGGTCAGCCGACGTCAACGCCGGCTACCGTCAGCAGCTCGTGGGCCGCGCCGTCGACCTGGTGCAGTTGTTCCCGGCCGCCGCGTACGGCAAGAACGGCGCCGACATCCGGCTCGCGGTCGACGCCGTCGAAGACATGTTCCGGCTGCCCGACCTGACGCATGTGGTGATCGTGGCCGGTGACTCCGACTACATCCCGCTGGCCCAGCGGTGCAAACGGCTGGGCCGCTACGTCGTCGGCATCGGGGTGGCAGGCTCGTCGAGCCGGGCGCTCGCGGCCGCCTGCGACGAATTCGTCATCTACGACGCTCTTCCCGGCGTACCGGCCACCGAACCCAACCTAGAACCCAATCAGCAGAAACGCACCCGCAAGAAGACCGAACCGGACCCGCAGGCCGAGGCCACCGCATTGCTCACCCGCGCGCTGCAGATCGGCCTGGAGAAGGACGACGTCGAGTGGCTGCACAACTCGGCGGTCAAGGCACAGATGAAACGGATGGATCCGTCGTTCAGCGAGAAGTCCTTGGGCTTCCGGTCTTTCAGCGATTTCCTACGGTCGCGCTCCGATGTCGTCGAACTGGACGAGAGCTCGACCACGCGGATGGTCAAGCTGCGGTAACAGTCAGCACACCCGGTGATCCGCACGGAAGCGCTCAATGTAGGCGGGCCAGTCCCACGTCGACAGGAAGTCGGTGGTCGCCTGGTATCCCCTGTCATAGAGGGCTTCGGCCTCGCCGCGGGTGATACTGAAGTCGAGCACCCCGATATCGGTCGAGTCCACCTCGATCGCCCGCACTTTCACCCACGGTTGATTGAGATAGGTCTGGTCGTGGCCGACCAGCATGGTGGTGATCAGGCTCTGCAACAGCGGCGGTCCGTGCAAAGGGCCGAGCCCGGGAATCAGCTGCTCGAACGTCGGGGCCGGCAGGTAGGGAATCACCGTCGCGCCGAAGGTGGGCCACCGCGGCACTTTTCCATCGGGCCGGTCGAAGGAGTCGATCGGGAAGTTGGACAGCACTCCCCCGTCGACGAGCGTGTACGGATCACCGGCGGCGTCGTCGAGTGTGACCGGTTGAAACAAGAACGGGATCGCCATCGAGGCGCGGACCGCGTCGGCGACGAGCTGTTCATCGGGATCCAGCCCGTAGAGTCGACGGTAATCCCATGGCAACCGCACCAACTGACCCGACGTCAGGTCGGTGACAGTGACGACAAGACGGTAGCGCCGCTCCGGTAAGAGTTGGTCGTCGTCGATGGCCAGGTCGCCGAAGGTGCTGACACCCAGGTTCTTCAGCTCACTGCGCATCCAGGCGTGGGCGAAATCTCCGCGGTAGATGCCGGTCTCGCGGAACAGCCCCCACGCGGGCCCCAGCAGTGGGATACGTTCGATCGGTCCACTGTCCCGGAATTTCCGGTAGGGCACGTTCAACGCCAGTTCCCGCAGCTGCTCGCTGGTCAGCTGATCGCCCTGCGCCGCCGCGGCCATCACCGCTCCGACCAGCGACCCGGCCGATGTACCCGACACCCGCTGGATCGCGTACCCCGCGTCCTTCAGCGCGACGGCGGCACCCACCAGACCTATGCCCTTGACTCCGCCACCGGACAGGACGAGGTCCGCGCGGAGAGGTTCACCACGCGTGGTGTAGTTGGCAGCCATGGCCCCAGCCTCGCACGCAATGCTGAGGATCTCCTCGAATTCGAAGTCCAGCAATGCGGAGCAACGAGAAGAGCCCGGACGGTTGTCCGGGCTCCTCGGGCAGCGCCTTGTCAGGCGCGGTTGTTCTGGTGGTGATGATGCGCCGCGGTACCCGGCTGCGGGAAGTTGCGCTGCCCCGGGAAGACCTCGTGGTGGCTGGCCGTCGGGCCGGTGTTGGTAACGGAGGTCTCGGCCTGGCTGGCGGTCGCGGCGCCCAGGGCGATGATGGCGGGAGCGGCGGCGAGAGCGAAACCGGCGGCGATGCGGCGGGTGATCATCATGAGTTAATCCTTTGTGTCAGTGAGCTTTTGAAGTTGCTGTCCCGGTGTGATCCGGTGTTGATATAAGAATGCCCCGCCGCGGCACGGAGCAATATCGACCGACCGGCCCATCGACCGGACCAACCTCTTGTCCCCCGATCGGGGGAAGCGTCAAAGAATTGACGCCGCGCAGCAACGGCAAAGAGGCGCATCCTGAATCCGGGATGTTTGAGTTGACTCGGGGGATACGCGATGCGCTGGCGCGATGTTAGTCATGTCGAGTTCGCGGTGCTGGACTACGACACATCGATCGAGTTCTATGACGCGATGTTCGGCTGGCTGCGCTACAGCAGCTACATCGGGATCCAGCCGACCCGCACCGGAGAGAATCGACTCACACCCGACCAGGCCGTCGAGGCCACAAAGAGATCGACCGCTTCCATCGCGAGTTCCTTCGCGCACGGGACATTGTGGTCACCGACGAACCCAAGGAGTACACAATCGTCCGGGCTCCTCGGGCAGCGCCTTGTCAGGCGCGGTTGTTCTGATGGTGGTGATGCGCCGCGGTACCCGGCTGCGGGAAGTTGTGCTGCCCCGGAAACGCCTCGTGATGGCTCATCGACGGACCGGTGTTGACCGGCGAAACGTCTGCGCGGGCCGAGGCGGCACCGAGGAAGATGACGACCGGAGCGGCGGCAAGAGCGAACCCCGCAGCGTAACCGGTGGCGATGCGGCGCGAGATACTCATATCGAATCCTTTGTCTCAGAGGGCTTTTGACAGGCCATACCGGTGTGATCCGGTGTTGAGACAACAATGCCCCGGCGCGACTAGCGTCAGTATCGACCGCCCGGCCCATACACCGGACGAACCCGTTGTCCGTCGATCAGGGGAAGCGCCGAAACTCCCGCGAACAGACACGTAGGTCCGGCAAATGCGGCCTGTCGGGGTACCCGCGTGTCTGCTCGCGGAGAAATCTCTGCTGCAATGCAATCACCGACGGCAACGAAATAATAAATATGCATTGGAGATTCCCGTCGCGGCCCTACCCTTTCAACAATCGCCACTCACTGAACAGGGGACAACACGTGAACAGTTCACTCACCTCCAAACTCGGGGCTGAACTCTTCGGAACGTTCTGGTTGGTTTTCGGTGGCTGCGGCAGCGCGATTTTCGCCGCCAAACAGATCGCCCGAGATCAAGACGGTAGCAACGTCTATCAGCTGGGCATCGGGTTCCTCGGCGTCGCACTGGCTTTCGGCCTGACCGTCGTGACCATGGCATACGCCGTCGGTCACATCTCGGGTGGCCACTTCAACCCCGCAGTCACGCTGGGTGCGGCGGTCGGTGGCCGACTGCCGTGGAAAGATGTGCCCGGCTACTGGATCGCGCAGGTCGTCGGTGGCCTCATCGCCGGTCTGCTCCTGCTCATCATCGCCAAGGGCCAACCGGGTTTCACGGCCAGCGGGAACATGGCGGCCAACGGCTACGGCGCACACTCCCCCGGCCACTACTCGTTGGCCGCGGTGCTGATCGCCGAGATCGTGCTGACGGCGTTCTTCCTCATCGTGATCCTGGGCGCGACGGACGACAGGGCGCCGAAGGGCTTCGGACCACTGGCAATCGGCTTGTCCCTCACACTTATTCACCTCATTGCAATCCCGATCAGCAACACCTCGGTCAATCCGGCGCGCTCCACGGGCGTCGCGTTCTTCAACGGCAACGGTGCCCCGGCACAGCTCTGGGCATTCTGGCTGGCACCGCTGATCGGCGGCGCTCTCGGCGGCATCCTCTACCAGTTGGTGTTCGCCACCCGGAAGGCCGACGCCAAGGCGTAGCCGCAGCCCGATCCGCGCCGGCCCGGCCGGCGTTGTGCGACACCGGGAGTTTGGACCTACCCTGGTGATGGCCCGGGTCTGGGTCACGTGCAGAGTGGCGGAAACATGGCGAGTGGAGTCAGCAATCACATGATCCCGGGCCGTTCGCCCGATGATCGACGGTCACGTTCGGCTCACCCGCGGCGCCGCCGGTCCACGCGGCAAGAATTGACCGCCGCCGTCGTGCCGGTCACCGACACCTTGTTTGCCGACGTCTCGGAATTTCAGCGGGTCGTCGACGACAGCTATCCCTATGCGGTGCTGTCGATCCGCGTCAGTGACGGCACCTACCGCGACCACAATTTCGCCGCCAACTACGCCTGGATGCGCAAAGCGCTCGACACCGGAAAACTGGTGTTCGGGATCGTCTACACCTACTGCCGGCCCAATTGGCAGGCCAACGCCAACACCGTGCGATCCATGATCGACGCCCATGGCGGCCTGCATCCCCGCGTCGCACTCATGCTCGACGTCGAACAGGGCGGCAACCCGACCGGCGACGGATCCTCCTGGATCAACCAGTTGTACTGGAACCTGGCGGACTACACCGGAAATCCGGCACGGATCATCGGGTACGGCAACATCTACGATCTCAACGCCATGTGGCGCACCAAGCCGACCGGACTACGCCTCGTCATCGCGAGTTACGGCAGCAATCCGCCTTATCCCGGCAAGGTCGCCCACCAGTACACCGACGGCAGCGGCTTCGGTGGCGGATTGCCCGAGGGCGCACCGCCATTCGGCAATTGCGACATGAACTCCGCTGACGGGCTCAACCCGGTCCAATTCGCTGCGGCCTGCGGCATCGCGACCCAACCGGCAGAAGGTTCAGAGCTAGTCTGACGCACAGGTCACGTGCCGGCCGCCGAGCGCCGTGGCGGCCGAGACCGTAGGCGGTGCAACTCTCTGAGGCGGTCAGTGCCCCGCGCCGTTGATCGCCGGATGGTCGATCATGCCCTTGTCCACACCCCACATGGTCGCGATGGTGCGGTACTCACCGGTCTCCATCAGCTGTTCCAAAGCCTGCCGCAGCGATTCTGCGAGCGGCGAGCCCTTGGCCACCGGCCAGCCGTAGGGCGCCGAGTTGAACACCTCGCCGGCCGGCTCCAAAGCCCCACCGCTGAGCTTGATGGCAAACCCGGTCACCGGCGAATCCGCGGTCATCGCGTCGGCGTCCCCGGCGACCAACGCGGCGGTGACCTCGTCCTGACGGGTGCGCTGTACCTTCTCGATCGGTGAGAGGCCCGCCGCCAGACAAGTGTCACTCTTGGCCGGGATCTCCTCGGTGTCCTGAATCGTGCCGTATTTCACGGCAACGCGCAGACCGCATGCCGCCGTCGGATCCACGTTCGACCCGGTGCGCTGCGCCCAGAGAGTGCCGGCGTTCAAGTAGGTAACGAAGTCCGCCAGCCGTTCTCGCTCGACGGTGTCGGTCATCGCCGTCATCCCGACGTTGAAACCGCCGTCGCGCACCGAAGGCAAGATGCCGTCGAAACCCGTCTCCCGGAAGTCGGGAACCAGTCCGAGGACGCGGGTCACCGCTTTCATGAGGTCGACGTCGAAGCCGACGAGCTCTCCGCCGGAGTTCTTGAACTCGATAGGTGCGTAGGGCACGTTGACGCCGATCACGAGCCGCCCGGTCTCCCGGATCTGGGCGGGCACCGTCGCCGCGATCGCCGGGACCGCACCCGACGGCGTCGGCACCCGGCCGGACACCGACGCCGTGTCGGCCAGCCCGGGCCCGCGGTCTCCGCCGCGCAACTGCCAGACCCCGACCGCACCTACCGCAGCCACTAGGAGCGTGGCTGCGATGATCGCAAGCACTTTGCGCGGCAGCCCGATCCTCGGCCTGGTCTTCACCCGCTGGGCCGAATGGCGACCGGAGCGGCCGGTGGTGCGGACCGGGACACTGAGCGCGGTGCGCGCGGCTGACGCCAGCTCACCGGCGGTCTGATAGCGCCTGGCCGGCTTCTTCGCCATGCCCTTGGCAATCACCTCGTCGAACGCCGCGAGCCTGGGATCAGTGGTCGACGGCCGCGGCGGCGGCTGCACCATATGTCCGGCGATCTGCTGTTCGAGACTGTCGACCGGATAGGGCCGCACGCCCGTCAGGCATTCGTAAAGAACACAGGCCAGCGCGTAGACGTCCGAGCGTGGATCGGTCTTTCCGGCGTCGAACCGCTCGGGCGCCATGTAGGCCAGCGTGCCCAGAGTGTTGCCTGCCGTGGTCATACCGGCTTCGCCGGCCGTGCGCGCCAGACCGAAGTCGATGAGGTACACGAAGTCGTGATCGGTGATGAGGATGTTCGACGGCTTGACGTCGCGGTGGATCAGCCCGGCCTCGTGGGCGGCGTCGAGCGCGCAGGCGACCTGCTCGACCAGGCTGACCACGAACGCCGGTTCCAGCGGTCGCTGGGCCTTGGCGAGCACGGCCCCGAGGTTGCGGCCTTCGATGAGCCGCATATCGAGATACAGCCGGCCATCGATCTCACCAAAGCTGTGAATCGGCACCACGTGCGGATCGTTGACCCCGGCCGCCGCGTGCGATTCTTTGCGGAAGCGATCCTGAAACGAGGCGTCCTGGGCCAGGTGCGGGGGCAGAACCTTGAGCGCGACGACGCGATCGGTGTTGGTGTCGTAGGCCTGATAAACCTCGCCCATACCGCCGCGGCCGATCAGCTTCTGCAGCTGATAGTGACCAAAGGGTGTCGTCTCCACCGTTTTCCCTCTCGGCGCAGGCCCCTGCTCCGATGTGTCGATCGAAGCTACATCACCGAGGGCGCCGATGTCTCAGGGGAAGCGTACGCAGGTGGCGATTGCCGCGGGCCTTTGCCCTCTCGAGCCCGGGACCGCCATCCGAACCGGACAGCGCCAGAGGATCACGGCCAATACCCGGTATTGATGCGTCCCCCGGTTACCTTTGTCGCGAGCCGCGAAAGGAGGAACATGCGCGTTGACGGACGGGATATCACCGTCACCGGCAGCCTGCTGCAACCACTGACCCGACGCACCAACGACATCCTGCGTCTCGCCCTGGCCGCATTGTTCCTCGTCGCGGTCGTTACGAGTTCCCTGATCACCCGTTACGAATGGGTGGCGCTCGAACGGTCGATCTCCAAGATCGTGGGCGTATTGACGCCCACCCAGTCCAACCTCGTGTACCTCGCGTACGGCATCGCGATCGTCGCGCTGCCGTTCGTGATCCTGGTGAGCCTGATCCTGTCCCGGCAGTGGAAACTACTTCGCGCCTACGCGGCCGCCGGTCTCATCGCGATCCTGTCGCTGTCCATCACCGGCAACGGCATCGCAGCACCACAGTGGCATTTCGACCTGACCGACCGGCTCGACACCCAGCTCTCGCAGTTCCTCGACGACCCGCGCTGGATCGCCATGCTGGCCGCGGTGTTGACAGTGTCTGGCCCCTGGCTGCCGCGCCGGCTGCGCCGCTGGTGGTGGACCCTGCTGCTGGCATTCGTACCGATCCATCTGGTGGTCAGCGCCGTGGTGCCGGCCCGCTCACTGCTCGGTTTGGCGGTCGGCTGGTTCGTCGGCGCCCTAGTGGTCCTCGTCGTCGGCACCCCGGCGCTGGAGGTGCCGCTCGACGGCGCGGTACGCGCACTCGGCCACCGCGGCTTCACGGTGTCCTCGTTCAAAGTGGTGCGGCCGGCCGGTGCCGGGCCGCTGCTGCTCGACGCGTACTCACCGGACCCCGACACCACCGCGGTCGTCGAGCTGTACGGACCCAACCAGCGCAGCGGCGGCGCCGTCCGGCAGCTCTGGAGCAAGTTGCGATTGCGCGCCAACGAAACCGCTCCGCTGCAGACCTCGATGCGCCGCGCCGTCGAGCACCGCGCGCTCATGGCCATTGCCATCGGCGACCTCGGGCTGGCCAGCACATCGACGATGTCCGTCGCCGCGCTGGACCGCGGCTGGACGTTGTACGCCCACAATCGGAAGCGCGGCGTGCCGTTGGATCAGTGCACCGACGAGGCCGGTGTGCAGAAGGTGTGGAACGCCTTGCGCACCCTGCACGACCACCAGATCTCCCACGGAGATCTGCGCAGCCGGGAGATCACCGTCGAGGACGGCGCGGTGTTGTTCGGCGGATTCGGCAGCGCCGAGTACGGCGCGACCGACACCCAACTGCAGTCCGACATCGCGCAGCTGCTGGTGACCACCACCGCGCTGTACGACGCACCGTCGGCGGTGCGCGCGGCGATCGAGGCGTTCGGCCGCGAAACCGTGCTGACCGCGTCCGGCAGGCTGACCAAGACCGCGGTGCCGGGCCGGGTTCGCGACGCCGTGCCCGACGCCAAGACCGTGATGACCCGGGCCCGAGACGAAGTGAAGCACCAGACCGGTGCCGACCAGATCCAGGCCGAGACCATCACGCGGTTCACCCGCACCCAGGTGATCCAACTCGTGCTGCTGGTCGCGTTGGTCTACGTGGCCTACCCGTTCATCAGCACTGCGCCGACGTTCTTCTCCGAGTTGCGCACCGCGAACTGGTGGTGGGCTCTGCTCGGACTGACGGTCTCGGCACTGACCTACGTCGGGGCCGCGGCCGCGCTGTGGGCCTGTGCCGATGGACTGGTCAGCTTCCGACATCTGGCGATCATGCAGGTGGCCAACACCTTTGCCGCGACGACCACCCCGGCCGGTGTGGGCGGCCTTGCGTTGAGCACACGGTTTCTGCAGAAGGGCGGGCTGACCACGCTGCGTGCGACCGCGGCAGTGGCCCTGCAGCAGACCGTCCAGGTGATCGTGCACGTGGCGCTGCTCATCTTGTTCACCACCGCGGCCGGTGCGCGGGCGGATCTGTCGCACTTCGTCCCGTCCGCAACAGTGCTGTACCTGATCGCGGGCCTGGCCTTCGGGTTTGTCGGCGGGTTCCTGACCGTACCCAAGCTGCGGCACTGGCTGGCGACAGCGGTCCGGCCGCGGCTCAAAGAGGTGACCGACGATCTCGTCGATCTGGCCAAGGAGCCCAAGCGGCTCAGCCTGATCGTGCTGGGCGCGGCGGGAACAACTCTCGGGGCCGCCCTGGCGCTGTGGGCCAGCGTCGAGGCGTTCGGCGGCACCACCTCGTTCGTCACCGTCACGGTCGTCACGATGATCGGCGGAACGCTAGCCTCGGCGGCGCCGACCCCCGGAGGCGTCGGCGCGGTCGAGGCCGCCCTGATCGGCGGTCTGGCCGCCTTCGGTCTGCCGCCCGCCATCGCCGTTCCCGCGGTCCTGCTCTACCGGGTGCTGACATGCTGGCTGCCGGTCTTCGTGGGCTGGCCGGTGATGCGCTGGCTGACGCATCACGACATGATCTAACCGCGACACGACCGTGAAGTGTGATGATCGACGGTCGCCGGGCCGCTTCGTCACGCTGGAGTGGCCCTCGGCGTCGACCGCCACTCCAGCGTGACACACGGGAGCTATCTGCTAGACATTAGGCTTTCGCACCGTTGTTGTTCCAGAATCGTTCACCGTGTGTTTACAGTTCCTCCTGCTTTGCATCGTCGTCGTCACGGCGCTGATATTCGATTTCACCAACGGATTTCATGACACTGGCAATGCCATGGCAACGTCGATCGCCAGCGGAGCACTGAAACCACGGACCGCGGTCGGACTCTCGGCAGCACTCAATCTCGTCGGCGCATTCCTTTCCACCGCGGTCGCGGCCACCATCGCGAAAGGCCTGGTCGACGCGAATCTCGTCACCCTTGAGCTGGTGTTCGCCGGCCTGGTCGGCGGGATCGTCTGGAATATGCTCACGTGGCTGCTCGGTATGCCGTCGAGCTCGTCGCATGCGCTCATCGGCGGCATCGTCGGCGCCATGATCGCCGCCGTCGGGGGACACGGCGTGATCTGGCACGGGCTCGTCTCGACGGTGATCGTGCCTGCGGTGTTGTCGCCGCTGATCGCCGGCATCGTGGCAGGCATCGCCAGTTGGCTGGTCTATCGGCTGATCCGCGGTCTGCCCGAGGAGCGCACCATTGCCGGATTCCGGTACGGCCAGATCGGATCGGCATCGCTGATCTCGCTGGCGCACGGGACCAATGACGCGCAGAAGACGATGGGCATCATCTTCCTGGCTCTCATCTCCTACGGCGCTGTCGACGAGTCTGCGACGATGCCGCCGTTCTGGGTGGTCGTCGCGTGCGCGGTCGCCATCGCTCTCGGCACCCTCTCAGGAGGCTGGCGGGTCATCCGCACCCTGGGCAAGGGCCTGGTCGACACCGCGGCACCGCAGGGCATGGCCGCCGAGTGCGCGTCGGCGGCCACGATTCTGCTCTCCAGTCATTTCGGCTACTCGCTGTCGACCACCCACGTCGCCACCGGCTCGATTCTCGGTAGCGGCGTCGGCCGGCGTACCGAGGTGCGCTGGGGCGTCGCCCGCAAGATGGCCATCGCCTGGCTCATCACGCTGCCCGCTGCAGGCCTCGTCGGCGCATTCACCTACTTCTTGGTGCACGGAATCGGCGGGTTTGCCGGACCCCTGATCGGATTTTTGGTGTTGATCGGCTCGGCGGTACCCATCTGGATCAGGTCGCGCAAGCCGCCGATCGACCACACGAACGTCAACGACGCCTGGGAAGGCAGCCTTACCGGCACCACCGAGGCCAAGTAGGAACGGAAGCGACATCACATGAACGACTGGATCAATTTCGCGGCCGTCGGCAAGATCCTGCTTTTCGGCCTGGTCATAGGTGCTGCGGTGCCGACCCTGTTCGCCCTCGGAGTCCGGCTCGGCATCGCCGCCACGGCAGGTCCTCAGTCCAGTGCCGACCGGCGTCGGCTGCTGGCCGGCCTCAGCTGGGTGATCTTTGGGTTGGTTCTGGTTGTCGTCATTACGGGCGTGCTGTTCATCGCCAACAACTTCATCGGTCATCACACCGGCGTCTACCTGTTCGGCACGGCCACCCACAAGTAGTCGACGTTGGCGGCACCCCCGAACACTTTCCTCGCCAGGGTCGTGGCTTGGATCCGACCGGTGGTCGCCCATACAGACCAGTGGTTGACCATACCGACCACTGGTCTGTAGCGTTGCAGCATGCCGCGGGTGATCAAGCATCCCGATGTCCGCCGGGCCGAGCTGCTGGACCGGGCGTTGGCGTTGTTCCTGCAGCGCGGCTACGACAATGTCAGCCTCAATGACCTGATCGCCGATGCCGGAGTCTCCAAAGGCGCTTTCTACCATTGGTTCCCGTCAAAGGAAGCGCTCATCGTCGCGTTGGCCGACCGCATTGTCCGCGACCAGTTCGCCACCATCGAAGCCGCTGTTGCACGATGCGACGGCAACGCACTGGACAAGTTGAACACCTTGCTGCAGTGCGGGTTTGACGTCAAAGTTGCGACGGGAACGCCCGAACAGCTGGCGGCGACGGTGTCGCTGCTGAGACCCGAAAACGCTCAGCTCTATGCGCGCATCGTCACACTCGGAGAAGACCTCGCCCGACCACTGCTCACGCAGCTGATATCCGATGGCGTGACACAGGGCACCTTTGACACTTTCGACGCCGAAGGGGTCGCCGACATGCTCCAGGGCTTCGCCGCCCGCACCAACTCGAACCTGCTGCGGGTGGCAGATGCCGCCGACGATTCCGCCAGAAGCCTCGAAATCGACGTACTCACAACACGTTTCAGACTTCACGGGCTGGCCATCGACCGTATTCTCGGACTCGCCGACGGCAGCATCGCCACACTCACCCGAGACCAGGTCGACACCACGCTGGCGGGGTTGCCGCGCAACTACTGATGTCACGCCGAGAGCCGAAACCCAAGGAGCCATACGCCATGTTGAACTCGAAACCACGCTATTCAACGGGAACGGTGACATCAAAAGACGGCACAACGATCGGCTTTCGCCGGCTCGGCCGCGGCCCAGGACTGATCATCCTGCACGGTGGCGCACTCGCGTCACAGCACTACATGAAGCTGGCAGCCATATTGGCCGACCAGTTCACCGTCTACCTCCCTGACCGACGTGGCCGAGGTATGAGCGGCCCCTACGGGCCGAATTACCAGATCGAGCGTGAAGACGAAGACCTCGACGCGGTCGTCACCGCTACGGGGGCACACTATGTATTCGGCGTCGCCGACGGCGGCCTGTTCGCGCTGCACGGCGCCATGACCATTCCGGCGATTCGCAAGGTCGCTGTCTTCGAGCCGGTCGTGTTCGTCGGCCAACCGGGTCTGGACGAATTCAAAGCAGTAATCAGCCGTGGGCAGCGGCTGGTCAGCAGCGGTGACATCGGGGCCGCAATGGCCAGTCTCGCCACGGACGCGGCACGCTCTGACCCTCGGGCGCAAGCGGTTTCAGCACCGTATCGCCTTCTGCAACGAATCATGATCAGTCCCTTCGTGTGCCGGGGTTGGCTGTGGGCCGATGCCCGGCTGGCCAAAGGTGACAATGCCGCGCTGCGCGACCTGATCGTGGCGTGGAAACAGGAGTTGGATGTCGTGATAGCCAGCGAAGGCACCATCGACGACTACAAGAGCGTCACCGCAGAGGTCTTGCTGCTATGCGGTAGCGGCGCGCCGCCGCTGTTCACCGGCACCCTAGACGCCCTGCAAAAGGTGCTCCCGCATGTGACTCGGACCGAACTTCCCGGCCTCAATCACGGTGGGCCCCAAGACCAAGGCGGCAACCCGGCCGTCATCGCCGCACGGTTGCGCCGATTCTTCTCCGCAGACGCCTAATACTGCAGCCGCACATCTATGCGCGCGGCATCCCATTTATGAAGAGCCAGTTACAGCTTGGTACGGACTGATTCTTGTGCTGTACACCCGTCAGTAATTGGGTAGCTCAAAAACAGGTAGTCCACTACTCGCGTGGGGGCTCGTCTTACGGCGATAGCCTCGTTTTCGGGGATGAGGTACTGCTTGAGGGAGGGCAGCATTCTGATGGGCGAGCAGAACTTCTGCGTAAGCGGAGACGAAATCTTTATCGACGGAATCCCTGTCGATAGATCGGTATTTATCGCGTACTGCGCCGATAGTGACGACGCTGCGGGAATACTCGAAAAGCTGTTCCAGCCCGATCAGTTGGTGCGCGCTAAGTCAGCGGTGTTCGACGCGGGGCTGTTCTCATTAAGCAGAAAGCCTCGCCAGTGGGTGCAAATCGGAATCCGGCCGAGCGCCGACCAGTTCTCGTTGCGACGCGTCTATTCAAGCATATCCGATCTCGCAGAGAAACTATTACTTTCGGGTGTGGCCCGGAATTTCTTCTACATGCATAAGCCGCCTGGGATTCGGCTCCGGCTTGAAGCATGCGATGGCGTGTCGATAAATACTGTGCGGCTTCATATCGACGATGCCCTGCGGCGAATGGAGCGTGATCGCCTGATTGTAAATATTCAGCCAGGTGTGTACGAGCCGGAGACCTACTTATTTGGCGGATCCGCGTCGATGGAACACGTGCACGGGTTATTCACAGTGGATTCGCTCTTTTGGCTTCGATATCATGCAGGAATCCCCCGAGAAATGTCTCGATCTATACCGGTATGGCTGATTTCTCTGGCATTGCTTCACGGTGTGTTCGACGGCTTAGAGATTGATGGCTGGGAAACGACTGGGGTGTGGGATCGTCTACGTACCGAGGCTGGCCGTTGTATCTCAGGTGAGGTTAAGGCACTATCGGATTTCACAGAGGTGGCGGGTGGGCTATCAGCCCAGTGGTGGAACCGCGCTAACCTCCTTGATACTGCCGATCCCGAGTCTGCCGAACTCGTCGTGCGTCATCGCGAAGCATTGCGGGTTGCGGCACGGCGCTGGAAAGAAGCATATTTTGCGACCGCCACAGCTGAGCTGGGACCGCGACAGGCCGCCGCCTATTATGTGATATTCCACTGGAATCGTGCCGGCATAACCTCAGAGAAACAAGCGCTATTAGCCGAATCCCTTGCTGAGATGCGATCCTGATAATGATAAAAGATCGGGACGCTTTCGGCGATTCTGCGCTCCTGCGGACCGCAGGCGTACCTGTCAAGCATTGGTTATCCGGTGCTAATCCAGGTATTTTCGACAAAGCGCGGGCAAGTCGGCTTTTGAGACGCAGTTATTGTGAATCATCCCTCCGCCTGGCTCAGATGATCGGTGACACCATCGTTCCGGCACAGTCGCTGTCGAGAGACGATCGAAGATTTGTACTCGCTGCGCGTCGCGCACTGCACAAGGGTGAGCTGTTGACGGATCTCGAATCGAATCGGTTGTGCCATTTGGTATCTATCGCCGGTGTCGATCACACGCTCATCCAAGATCTCCACCGACACCGTGAACTCGGCCGTGAAATGGTGGAACTCGACACAGACTTAGACAGCTTGATCAGAGTCGAAGAAGTTCGACTTTCGGGTCTTCCAGCCGAAATAGCACGAAAGTCTCCGGCATTCCGTCGGGTTGTGGATTCGCACTGCTCATCGACAGGGGTTATCCACTCATTACACGCGGAAACTGAGCAGGTTCACGATAGGTATGTCGACTACCTGTGGGGTCGTCTCACCCGCGCTTGCACTGATTCGACCCCGCTAGGGTGGCTAAGCCATGTTTCGTTGATAAACCGACGTCAAGACCAGGTGGATTCGCCCTATCGCCCCAGGGTTGAAGCCTGGTTCGCTGCGGATTGGCGCATGAACAGGCGCCGTCTGAGGGCAAGAACCTGCACGATGAGCGATCTGAATCCGCAGTCGGACTGTCGTATAGCCATCAATCCCCTCCGTTGGGGTGAGGATGATCTGGCATTCGCCTACGCTTCGGGTGAAAGCGGCATCCCAATTGTGGTATCTGTTCACCAAACACACCTTCTGTCCGCAATATTCGCCGCGCTGGCCTCGGGACCGAAAACTTATCGCGAGATAGCCGAGCACTTCGGCGACGAAGAAAACCCGAGCATGCTCGCGCTGCAGGAGGTACTCCACCACTTGATCTCAATCGGGGTATTAGAGCGATGCATCTCGGCGGGGACCGGCGTTTCTCCAGTGGAATTCAGTGATATCGACAGCAATATCGCCGCCGGTCCTGTCTCTCCGGCCGAGGGGTGGCTGGATGTCTACCGTCCGTCAAAGGTCGATCTGGCTCACCATCGAAACCCGGACCTCGAGCGCGCAGTATCGTGCGCGTTGCGAGCAGCGTCATTGCTCAATGAACGCAGGCCGGAGTCCGCAGGTGGCAGCTGCAGCATATCCAGGCCGTGGCCTCTAACCGAGATTCTGCGGTCGCACGTAATGACACCGGGGCCACTATCAAGTGTCAATGGCAGCACCCGCACCGCAGTGCAGTTGGAGCCAGCCGAGCACTTGCCTCCTCTGCTGAATCTTATTGCTGCTCAATCAGACTGCTCCACAGCGTTCACCATCAGTTCGTCGTTGTTGGATGACCTTGGAGCCGAGCAGTGGTCGTGGCGATGGCCCGTTGACTGTCTGGTGCGAGTGCCGACACCCGAGGCAGAGTTCACGGCGGTTCTTGATCAGTTCTGGCCTCCAGCGACCGTCGACTCCCGCTTCGTGGATTCACTCAAGGGATTGCACGGGCCAATTCCGCATGTGGACGCTTACCGGTCATTTTTGCGAAAAGTCGAAGAGCTGACTGGCGTGGTATTCGTCGAATTCCTCGCACCGCCACTGTCTGACGCCGCCGCCAACGCGGTGCGCCGCCCCTGTTACACAAGCGCTTGGACCGGAGACCCGCATAGCGCATTGTATTTTGCGGAGACTGACAAGCCAGACCGATATATCCCGTTAGACGACATTACGATTCGACGGCGCACTGACGGTAGTCTTATTGCCGAAGCTGACGGTGCCCCCATTTGGACCATTTACCACGCGACACGCGCACTATCCGAACCCTGGGCGACTCTCGGCGAAGCGTTATTCGCCGCGTCACCAAGACTGATGCCGTGGGCCTTCTATCGATTCGACAATCTTCTTGATGAGCTTCCCCAGTGCGGGCGGCTTCCCAGGATCACTGTGGAGGGCGGGCTGGTCATCTCACCAGCGCAGTGGCGGGTACCGCGACATCCTCTCTGGAACCCCGGCGCGAGCGCGTCAACAAAGATCAAGGCCCTGATCGGCTTCCGCGAGGAAAAAGGTCTGCCTCGCTGGATTGTCTTGTCGGATACGGTACACGGGACGAAAAGGGCATGTGACCTTGAAAGTTTGTCAGCCGTCCGAATGATCGACAGATTGATCAGAACTTGCCCGGACGGAAAACTCATGGAGATGCTTCCGGCACCGACTCAGTTTCCGATCGTCGATCACGCGGAGCATCCGACTGGCGATGCTGTCGCTTCTGAAATGCTGCTTCGATTTCCTATAAATATAAACGGGCATGTTTTGGCTGAAAACATCGCATCCGATATTTCCGCATATTTCTTTCCCAGCTGAAAGCTGAGTAAAAATCAGAATCCATGAAAGGAGGAGACTGGGCGACACAATATTCCCTCCGACCTTCACTCGGAGGCGCTACACAAATTTCACACCGTAAATCGAAAAGAAAGGGAACGACAATGACAACTCCAGAGATTTCTGCACTGCATGCCCGCATCGATGAGCTGGCGTCGAGAATCGCTGGTTCGCGATTCAGCGACCTCGAGGCAACCACCAAAACCAATTGCGAAAGCAAAGGCTGCACAAACTGCCGAGGTGACAAACTAGAGAATGTTCTGCTGCCGGGTGAGGCCCACCCACTTTCAGGTGCCGAACTAGTCCAGCGGCTACAGGCAAACCGGTAGCAGCAATAAATTCGCGAGCGAATGGGGTCTGCACGGCAATCTTTCCCGTTGCTAAGACCCCATTCGTGCGCCAGACGAAGGGATATCCGCATGCCGTCGACGACCACTTTGATGGAGCACATGGACGGATTGGCATTCGATCTGGTCAGTGCGTACGCGCGCGCGGGCGCCCATGGTCGCAACGCGTCCGGTCACGACCCAGGGCCGGCGATATTGGCATCGGTCGCGCTGCAAGAGCGTGACGCTGTCGCGCTGCAAGAGCGTGACGCTGTCGCGTCGGAAGCCCGCAATGCGACTGCGCGTTGGATCGGCGAGATCCCTTCGGAGTTCAATGCTGCTGGCGCATACGGCGGGTTGGGCGGCTTCCACGCCGGCTTGCGCGCCGCAATCGGGATCTACCCATCGCTGATACCTCTCCATTCAGCGTTGACAGACCGCACTAAAAGCTATTTGGGCACTAGCGCTTGGCAGACATCTGGTGTGGCGTGGCGGGACTACGACTTATTCACGGGCCCCGCGGGACTGGTGCTAGCGGGGATCGCCAATGTAGATGACGCTGAGCTCATCGAGCCTGCCGTTGCACATCTGGCGCTGTTGTGCGACAGCCCTGGTCTGGAAAGGCTGCGAGCCGGCAATGATATCGACCCACGAAGCGCATTTAATGTCGGCAGGATCAATACCGGGCTTGGGCACGGAGTTACGGGAGTCGTGGCTGCGCTGCGTCATGCTGTTGAATATCTCCCCGACGGCGAGCGTTACTCGCAGGCACTTTCGAATGCTTGTGAATGGCTTGCGCGGGAGGTATTCGTCGACAATGTCGGTTTGGTGACATGGGCGCCCGTGGGGCGCGAGGGTGCCGAACCGCCTCGCGGCTTCTACCGCCGGCAAGCGTGGTGCTATGGAACCCCCGGCATCGCCTGGACGCTGTGGGATGCCGCGCGAGTGTTAGGTGACAACACATTGCGGGACCTCGCGTGCGAAGCAATCGCATCATATATGCGGTGTTTTCACGAGGTCAGGTATTTCGATGACGACGATGTCGCAGCTGCACTGAGCCTATGCCACGGCGCAGCGGGAATTCTGGCAGTTGTTGATGCCTTTATTCGAACGGCTGGTTTGACTGAACTGGAAGAATTGCGGACAGAACTGATGCAGCTCATTGCCTCGCAGCGAGCGGACATCGCTGAACTGGCCGAGAATGATATGACGATACTGGGAGGCGCCGCTGGAATCGCCGCTATCTGGATAACCGCCCGTGGCGGCTCCAGGGCGTGGCTACCGCTGATCGCATTGCGTTGACCTGTCGACGTTACGAAGAATATCGCGTGAAAATAATTGCAGAACAAGATATTTCGCATACCGCGACGCGCTTCGGCTGCAGTACTAGCGATTCGACGGCGGCGGCCATCCGGAACTGGGACGCCGCTGAATTCGCAGGGTCGTCGTCGGTACCTGAAGCTCGGTGGTCGGTGCGGCTGGCAGCACCGACGTCGAATCATCCTTCAGGCGAACAATTCTCGGCACGGCCGCCGCGCGGGGCTGCCGCACGATGGTCGGTGGCGCCGAATCTGCCGCCGGTGCGGGCTGCGCCGGTGCCGCAGGCTTCGTGGCTCGCACGTCGCGACGGACCAGGTAGCCGGCCAGTGGGCCGGTTAACAACATGACGGTCAGCACGGTCAGGCTCAGCACGCACACCACGATGTCGAAGGTGCTGGTGATCTGCTGGGCCAGGTTGTTGCCGTAGATCGCTGCGGGCGCCGGTTCGGCGTACCGGGGAGCCAGGGCGACGCCGATCGCGACGTCCGCGACCGTGAAAACAAACAGCACGGCACTGAACGCGGCGGCGATGGTCGCCGAGACCACTCCCCTGCCGAGCTGGCGGTGCACCCACCGCGCGATGAACCCGGTGACGAGGCTGAACACCGTCATCGCAACGCTGTCGTACAACGCACGGGGAAGATCCAAAGACAAGGCGATCACATAGTCGGCGATGCGCAGCGCAGCCGCCGCGAACGACCAGAACGCGATGAGCGTCAAGCACTTCTGCGCAGCCCCACGATAGGCACCGAGGGTCGGCGGCTTGATGAGCAGGACGGCGTATAGCGTCGTCGGCGCGACGATCGCAGCTGCGGCCGCCCACGCAAGATAGCCTTCGTAGCCCACCGCGGCGGTCGAGGTGTTCTCAGCGATGCCGTGAAACGCGTCGATGTCCCGGCCAATCCCAAGGAGCCACACCACCGTGGCCGCAACCGCACCCGATACACCAATGGCGATCGTGGCCAGCCGGGCCGCGGCGGTCCGCTCGGTCAGCCAGCGCGATGCGATGACCAACGCGATCATCGCCTCCGCGCCGTAGAGCAGCGTCGTGACGATGACGGCGACATCGTGATTACCGAACGCAACGTCGGTGACGAACAGGTACCGCAGCCGCCAGTACAGATTGAACGCAACCGACAGCGTCGCCAGCGCGATCGAGACGAATCCGATGACCCGGGCCACCGCATACCAGCGGCGAAACTTGTTGTCCTCGATGGTGATCGACGTAATGGGCGGCTGCGCCGCCAGCAGTGCGCCCGCGACACCGAGCAACATGCCCGGGCCTACCCCCGGAGGCACGGCCCCGGTCCCGCCACTGTGGACCGTCTGCACCAGATGGAAGGCGACGAATCCGATAACCATAACGAGGTACGCAAGGCTCAACGCCAGCCGAATCCGGCCGGTCCGCCGGACATCCGGGTTCGTTGCGTTGAGCCTCAACGGTCCGAGGTGAGGTGCGAGCGCGGCCACGACGGCCAGCAACGTCACAACAGCCAGCACGACGAACGTCGTCACGTCGCTGTCGGGTACGCCGATGCCGAATTCGAGGTTCCATGGGAGCACCAGAGCCAGCACGAGCAATCCGACGGCGAAACCGTCGCGCATCCTGTTCGCCCGGGTGGGGACATAACCGACACGTGGGGACCGCGCCACGGCGGGTGCAGCCGTGGTCGCCACCGCAACGGTGGCGGATGCGTCGTAACGCTGGTCGCTCACGTAACGATTCCCTTCTATGAGTGACGTCGCAAGACGATTCAACCAGCGTGCTCACTTTTGCTCCGAGGCACAAGCAGTGACGGCCGTGATCGCTTTCCGACCGACCGAATCCACCGAGGCTGTGCGGTAGCTTTGAAAGGTCGAAAAGCGCAGCACGGGGCGAGAAGCCGCGACGCCCGAAACATGCGTGAGATGAGGAGTGGTAACCGGTGGACGTAGTCCTCGGGGTGGCGGTCACCGGGCGGGTGGCCCGCTTGGCGATGGTCGGTTCGCCGGCCAGTGGCGGCCAACTGTTGGACCAGTACGCGCTGGATCTGTCTGACGATGCGATGTCGGAGCTGGTCGAGACCATCATCGGCACCTACCGCGAGGTGACCGAATCGGGCAACCAGGTCGCCGCGACACGACTGTGCCTGCCCGACCCGTCGACGGCTGACACGCTGCGTCAGCGGGTGGCAAACGCCGGCGTGCAGAACGTCGAGGTCGTGGACGAAGCTGAGGCGGCAGCGGCACTGGCCCGTAGCGTCGGTGCGGATGTCGCGCTGCTCCTCGCCGACGATGACACGGTGTCGCTGACAGTGGTCGGCGAGGACGAGCAGTCGACGTCCACCCTGGCATCCGTGCCGATCGGCGCCGCGGGTGCGGCCGTGGCGTGCGCGGCGGTGTTGCAGCACGTGCCCGCCGCCGAGGCGCCGTCGCGGATCATGTTGGTGGGACAGCGCTTGGATCTTGATTCCGTTGCCGCAGAGCTACGTTCGACCGCGCCCGTCGAGGTGGCGCCCGATGCGGGTTACGCCATTGCGCGCGGCGCGGCCCAGACCGCCGACGGGTCGGGCTTCGCCCCGGCCGGTGCGGCGACGCAGATGGCGCCAGTGCTCGACGCGACGCAGATGGCACCTGCGGCTGCGGATGCCACGCAAATGGCCCCGGCGGCCGCGGACGACGCCACGCAGATGGCACCTGCGAACGCGCAGGCCGCCGAGGGAGCGGTCGGTCCGGATCTGGCGTACTCACAGGAGGCCGGCGACGATCATTTGGCCGACGAAATGCCGATGGAGCCGCTGGGCGAGTTCGTCCCCGAACAGGAGAGCGAGGGCGACTACACGACGGTCATCGCACCACCGGCGCCGCGGATGCTGCTCATGGGCAGCGCGGTCATGTTCCTGGTGATCAGCTTCGCGACCCTGGCCGTCACGGTGGCGATCAACGTCCGGCCGACAGCGGATGTGGCCGCCCAGCCGGTGCCTCCCACGCAGGCGAACACCGTGCCGGGCCGGTACCTCCCACCGGTCCCACACCAGGCGGACCCGGTGGCGCTGCCGGTCTCGGTGCTGACGCCGCCGCCCGCGGCCCCTGTTGTGCCGAACGTGCGTACCGACGATCGGCCGGTTCAGGCACCGGCCAATCCAGCGCCCGCGGCACCACAGCCCGCGCCGGCTCCTCCGCCCGTCGAGGTTCCGCCGGCTCCGGTTCCAGTACCTATTCCGGCACCGCTACCGGTTCCCATCCCGCTTCCACCGCTCGTGCCACCTTGGACACCGCCGTGGACGTTCCCGACCCCACCGACCACCCCGCCCACGAGCACCACTACAACAACGACAGCGCCGACGACGGTCCCTTCGACGACGACCACTGCTCCGTCGACCACAACTGCACCCTCAACCACGACGGCACCGTCCACGCCGCCCCACACGGTGACGTCGTCGGCGCCTCCATCTTCTGCGGAGCCCGTGATTCCGCGAGAAGAACCGACCTACACGGCGCCGTCCCAAACGGCTGAGCCGGCGCCGACGCACGAGGCACCGCAGACCACTGTCTACGAGCAGGAGCCGTCCGACGGTGGCGGGTCACGTGGTTCGAATGGCGGCGGCTCATCCGATGACAGCGGAAGCTCAAGTGGCGGTGGGCATTCCGGCGAGGAGCCGGTGACCACGGTGCCCGATAGCCCATAGTCCTGCAGCTGCTCAATCGTCGTGGATGGGGCACGCGAGGTCGATGAACATGGTCGGCCCGGCTTGATGATGACGGCCCGCTGGTGGTGGCAGCGGGCCGTCGGAACAAGCGAAACAGCTACTTGCCGCGACCAGACGCCGAGGGACCACCGTGGCCGTGGGCCTTACCGACATCTTTCGCGGCGGTCGAACTCGTGTCATCGTGGCGCGTCCCGCGTTGGCTGGACGACGAGTCGGACGCTTTGGCGGCGCCGACGTGCTTGGCGCCCCACCCGCGCCCGGTAAGGGTCGCGTTTCTGGCGTTGGCGGTGGTCGTCTCCGTCTTCGCCGTGGTGCCGGTTGGTGTGACGTCCTTGGCGGTGGCGACACCGGCCGTGACCGCAGCGGTCGCCGCTGCCGCCTTCGCCGATGGTGTTTCTGCGGTGGCTTCGGTGGCCGCTGTCGCCGGGACGTTCGACGTCGCCGTGGCGGGACTCACCGCAGTGGCGAATTGTTGTGGCCAGGTTTGCAATACGTCCTGAAGCAAGCTGCCTTTGTTGAGCAGACCAGTGAATGGCGTGCCCGTGGGGTTGTATTGAGCGTTCTGGAGGACATAGCCGTTGAGAAGGTCTCCGGCGAGCTCGGCGGGCGCCTTGAGGACGTCGGTCACCGCCTGCGCGGTGTTACCGGAGGACGCGTCGGCTTGGACCGTGCTGAGGCCGTCGACCAACCCGAACGCGACGCTGAGGTCCGGAGACAACACGGCATCGCCGAGGGCCTTCAGGTTCGAATAGCTCAGAAATGTTGCGGTGAGATTCGTCAACGCTTGTAGCGCATCGGCGGCTCCCGGCATCGACGACGTCGCCGCCAGATTCGTCAAAGACTGCAGGACGTCGCCGGGGATCGTCTCTGTCGGCGTCGCACCGGCCTTGGCGGTATTCAGGACGGGACTCAGCAGGGGCTTCAGCGTATGGTCGATCGTTTCCAACGACCACGCCTCGCCGTAGGCGAAAGCGTCGAAGGTGTTGCCTTGCTGAAGAGCGGTGAGTACTTCTTGCAGCGTGCTGCCCGATTCCGTGACACCGTCGTGTGTCACGGACCCGCCGAACAGCCCGAAGATGTAACCGTCGTCGCCGCCGTACCACCCGCCGTCGAGTGCGTTCTGCAAGCCAGTCTCGGCACCGGAAAGTCCGGTGCTGATCAGGTTGGCATCCGACGAATTGGTGCTGATCGACTGCAGCAACCCGGGAATCGCCGCTGCGGCGGCGATCAAGGTCGGCAGGTCGACCCCCGCCTGCGCGTTTGTCGCGAGGCCCGAAAGGTCGGTGCCGATGGACTGCAGCGTTGCAGGAAGTGTGGCAGCCTCGCCACTCAAGGTCTGCAGGTTGGTGCCCGCTTGGCCGAAAACATTCTGATAGTCGCCGAGCACATCGCTGATCCCGCTGGTGAGTCGGACTGCGCGGGCCTGTATTTCAGCCCCGACGTTGTGGGTGGTCATGTTTGGCGCCAGTGGGTTCACGGCGATCGCCGCGGCTCCCGCCACGCTGACGCCGGCGATGAGGAACTTGCTGACGCGGCTCGCCGACGCTGATTGGCAAGACTGCAAGTCTTGCCCAATCGAGTTCGGACGCAGAGCTAGTTGCACGTGAGCTCCTAAAAGGGGTGGAGGCATACTGCCGGGAAATGAACGGTCCCTATGCTTAGGTTTGCCTAAGTTTTCATAGGTATGGCTAACCTAGCTAATGACGGGCCCCACTAGCTGTGCGCTTGATGGGCACTACCTGCAGATTTGCTGTCGATGCCCCAGCGCGGCACGGCGACTGCCCTTTGGGTTACGCCGCGAGATCACTTGACAGGGATTTGTTTGCTGAATGACTCCCCCAAACGCAATCAGGCCCCCTCGAAAGGGGGCCTGACCAGCGTGGCAGGTAGTGGATTCGAACCACTGTAGGCGTAAGCCGACGGATTTACAGTCCGCTCCCATTGGCCGCTCGGGCAACCTGCCGTTTCTCGCAGCCGCCCCGTCTCCGGTTTGGTGCGACTAGCAGGGTACAACGAGGATGTACCTAAATCACAAACCGGCAGCACACGCAGAGTAAGAGGAGAGCGTTCCAATGGCGGATTCCAGCTTCGACGTCGTCAGCAAGGTCGACCGTCAGGAGGTCGACAATGCGCTCAACCAGGCCGCCAAGGAGTTGGCCACCCGATTCGACTTCCGCGGCACCGACACCACCATCACCTGGAAGGGCGACGAGGTGATCGAACTCACCTCCAGCACCGAGGAGCGGGTCAAGGCCGCCGTCGACGTGTTCAAGGAGAAGCTGGTCCGCCGGGACATCTCGATGAAGGCTTTCGACGCCGGCGAACCGCAGGCCAGCGGCAAGACCTACAAGGTGACCGGCGATATCAAACAGGGCATCACCAGCGAGCAGGCCAAGAAGATCACCAAGCTCGTCCGCGATGAGGGTCCCAAGGGCGTCAAGGCGCAGATCCAGGGCGACGAGATTCGGGTCAGCTCGAAAAAGCGTGACGATCTGCAGGCTGTTATCGCTCTGCTCAAAGGTGCCGATCTCGACGTCGCACTGCAGTTCGTCAATTATCGCTGAGATATTGCGCTGCTCAGCTGAGCACGCCAGCTTCGCGATTAGCTTGTGCTACAACAGAATCCAGCAGACCCGGGATCGCGGCGTCGACATCCTCGGTGCGCAGTCGTTGATGAGTGTGCCCTTCGACGGGCTCACGCTCGATCAGCCCGGCGTCGCGCAGGATGTTGAAGTGGTGCGTAGCGGTCGACTTGTTGATGCCGTCGTAGAGCGCGGCGCACTTCACTGGTCGGCCGGCGTTGTACAGACGGCGCACTATCTCCAGGCGGACCGGATCCTGTAGGGCGCACAACACTTGACGAATGGGCGCGACAGCGTGGCGGACCGTCTCGGCCATGGTGTGCCCTCCATCACGCTAAAAATAGGTTTGATGATCATCTAACCGTCGGTAAGCTCGACGAGGTTCGATGACCATCAAACCTACCCCACGGGAGCCCCGGTGACGCTGGAAGCAGACCGCCCGGTCAGCACCGACGCCCAGCGCTGGGCCTATCCCCTGCTATTGGTTTTGTGCGGGGTCGCACTCGGAGTGTCGGGCGTGCCGGCACCGCTCTATGGGCTCTACGAGACGGTGTGGCATCTCACGCCTTTGGCGACCACCATCGTGTTCGCGGTGTACGCCGTCGCCGCGCTCGGCGCTGTGCTCATCTCGGGCCGCATCTCCGACGTCGTCGGCCGCAAACCCGTGCTGCTGGGCGCGCTTGTCGCGATGATCGCCGGGCTTGGCGTATTCCTGGTGGCCGACAATATGTTGTTGCTGCTGGTGGCGCGCGCCATCCACGGCGCCGCGGTCGGTTCGATCGTGGTGGTCGCCGCGGCGGCCCTGCTGGATCTGCGTCCGCAGCACGGTGCGCGGTCCGGGCAACTCAGCGGCGTCGCTTTCAACATCGGAATGACCATCGCGATCGTCGGATCCGCACTGCTGGCCCAATACGCGCCGCATCCTATGCGCACGCCCTATGCCGTGGTCGCGGTGCTGTGCGCCGTGATCGGCGTCGGTGTGGCGGCGTTGCACGAAACGCACACCGTGCGCGCTTCGGGACCGATCCGGATCTCCAAACCCGCTGTCGCCCAGGCTATCCGATCCGACTTCTGGTTCTCTGCGATCGGCGCGATGGCGTCATGGTCGGTGCTCGGCGTGCTGCTCTCGCTCTACCCGTCGCTCGCCGCCCACCAGACCCACATCGACAACCTGCTGTTCGGCGGCGGTGTCGTCGGTGTCACCGCCTTCGCCGCCGCGATGGCGCAGCTGGCCGCCACCCGGATCCCGGCCCACCGCGCTGCGATCGCCGGTGACGTCGGCATGGCCATCACGTTGATACTGACCGTGCCGGTGCTGCTGGCTCATTCCTGGCCGCTGGTGTTCTTGGCCGCCACGTCGCTGGGTGCGGCGTTCGGACTCGGGTTCGGCGGCTCGCTGCGCCACCTCTCGCATGTGGTGCCCGCCGAGCAGCGCGGCGAGACCATGTCGGCGTTCTACGTGCTGGCCTACACCGCGATGGCCGTCCCGACGCTGCTCGCCGGTTGGGCGGCGACCCGGTGGGATCTGGCGACGGTGTTCCCGTGGTTCGCCGTGGCTGTGGCGCTGGCCTGCCTCACCGCAGCCGCGATAGGAGCTCGATCCATGCGCGGAGCCGCGCGCACGTAACACAGTTCAGCAAAGCCCGGTAACAACCCGAACCGGCAAATAGTCTGATCGCCATGGCACCGGCGCAACGCGAACCGAAAGTCGTCGTCCTCGGTGGAGGGTCCTGGGGCACCACGGTCGCCTCGATCTGCGCGAGGCGTGGCCCGACGTTGCAGTGGGTGCGCTCGGAGGAGACGGCCACCGACATCAACGACAACCACCGTAATTCCCAGTATCTGGGTGACGAGGTGGTGCTGCCGGATGGCCTGCGTGCAACCACCGATTTCTCCGAGGCGGCCAACTGTGCTGACGTGATCGTGATGGGTGTGCCGTCGCACGGCTTCCGCGGCGTGCTGCAGGAGCTTGCGAAAGAGCTACGGCCGTGGGTTCCGGTGGTGTCCTTGGTCAAAGGCTTGGAGCAGGGCACCAACATGCGGATGAGCCAGATCGTCGATGAGGTATTGCCGGGGCATCCGGCCGGAATCCTGGCCGGGCCGAACATCGCCCGCGAGGTCGCCGAGGGCTACGCCGCGGCCGCCGTGCTGGCGATGCCCGACCAGCACCTGGCGGCAAAGCTGGCAGAGTTGTTCCGCACCAAGCGTTTCCGCACGTATACGACCGATGACGTGATCGGCGTCGAGATGGCCGGCGCGCTGAAGAACGTGTACGCGATCTCTGTCGGCATGGGTTACTCGCTGGGCATCGGCGAGAACACCCGGGCCATGGTGATGGCCCGGGCGGTCCGCGAGATGTCGAAGCTCGGCGAGGCCATGGGCGGGCACCGCGAAACGTTCTCAGGCCTGGCCGGCATGGGTGATCTCATCGTCACGTGTACGTCACAGCGCAGCCGCAACCGCCACGTCGGCGAACAGTTGGGGCAAGGCAAGAAGATCGACGAGATCACCGCGTCGATGAATCAGGTGGCCGAGGGCGTCAAAGCCGCCAGCGTGATCATGGAATTCGCCGAGAAGTACGGCCTGAACATGCCGATAGCCCGCGAGGTCGACCGCGTGATCAACCATGGCGCAACCGTCGAGGACGCCTACCGCGGGCTGGCCGCCGAGAAGCCCGGCCACGAGGTGCACGGCTCGGGGTTCTGATTGATTTCGCGGGCTGGTGGTCTCAGCCGATCCTGAACGAGGGCTTGATCTCCGAGGGCCGGTCGCCGACGACGTAGCTGCCTGTGGGGCTGATCACGAAGCCCGACTGATTACGCCCGTTGATACATGCCGTCATGACCCCGTCGGTGCCACAACTGATGGTCTGGTAGCTGATCCGGCTGTTGGCCGGCAACGGCTTGGCCCCCTCGACCATGGAGAACACCGGCGTTGCTGCACTGGCGAAGCCGGGGACGCCGGCACCACCGCTGACCATGTTGGCGCCGTTGGGCGCGGCGGGGATGGGGCCGCTGCAGCCGTACTCACCGCTGCGCTGCAGCACGCAGGTAATGCCGTCCGGCGTGCTGAAGGCGTACCAGTTGTTGTCCATCACCGCGTACTCCGATGTCTTCACCGGTGGGAACGCGTTGATGTTCGGCAGCGCCGACGGATCATCGGCTTGCGCCACCCCTGGCACGCTCATCACAGCCGCCCCTGCGGCGCTTATCAGGCCGATCGCCACTCTGCTCAGCATCCGGTCACCCTAACCCGGCCGCCGCACTGAAGCCATCGGATCAACCGCCGGCCAGACCAGCAGGCTTTCTCATTTCCCGACTTGCAGCAGGACGAGCGTGCGCAAAATGCCGGTCGCGAGCGGTGTGTCGAGCAGCAGACGCGCGCGCTCGCGGTGCAAAGGGGACCAAGAAGAACCAAGAACTACTACAAGAACTACTAGTAGTGGCCGGGGCCGCGGCCTGCCATGTCCTCGAGTCGCCGGATCCGGTCGGCGATCGGCGGGTGGGTAGAGAACAGCTTGCCGATGCGCTCGCCGGACCGGAACGGGCTGGCGATCATCAGATGCGCCTGATCGGCCAGTTGCGGCTGCGGGGGCAGCGGAGCCGCCTCGATACCACCGGAAATCTTGCGCAATGCCGACGCCAAAGCCAGCGGATCACCCGTCAGCTCTGCCCCGGACTGGTCGGCCTGATACTCGCGCGACCGTGACACCGCCAACCGGACCACCGTGGCAGCGATGGGCCCGAGCAGCGAAACCAGCAACAGCGCAAAGGGATTCGTATTATCGCGGTTACCGCCGAACATGCCGGCGAACATCGCGATATTGGCCAGCGCGGTGATCACCGAAGCCATCGCACCCGCGACACACGAGATGAGGATGTCGCGGTTGTACACGTGCGAGAGTTCATGGCCGAGCACTGCACGCAACTCCCGCTCGTTGAGAAGCTGCAGGATGCCGGTGGTACAGCAGACGGCGGCATTGCGCGGATTGCGGCCGGTGGCGAATGCGTTCGGATTGGCGGTGTCAGAAATGTAGAGGCGCGGCATGGGCTGATGTGCGGTGGTGGCCAGCTCCCGGACGATCCGGTAGATCTCCGGAGCCTGCAGCTCGGTGACGGGCTGCGCGTGCATGGCCCGCAGCGCGAGCTTGTCGCTGTTGAAGTACACGTAGGTGTTCATGCCGACGGCGAACAGCACCGCCAGATACATCACGTTGCGGCCGAACAGCGACCCGACGAACACGATGAGTGCCGACATGCCGACCAGCAACAGGAATGTCTTGAGCCGGTTGGCGTGAGGATTCCAGGTCATCAGCTTCCTCCTCCGAATGGGAAGTCATCGCCGGGTAAACGCTCAGCGAGCCTGCCCGGGTTCCGGAATCAACCGTGCCGGTTCACGGTGTAGTCGACGAGCGACAGCAGTGCCTGGCGACCCGGAACATCGGGCAGGCTGTCGAGCTCGGTGCGCGCCCGCGCCGCGTACAACGCCACGGTCTCCTTTGCGCGGGCCATGCCCGAGGACTCCCGAAGCAGGCTCAGCGCCTCGGCGACGTCATCGTCTCGTTCCACCGGCCCCGCCAGCAGCCGCCGAAGCCGGTCGGCATCGGGCCCGCTCTCCTGCAGCGCGTACAGCACCGGCAGGGTGTGCACGCCTTCACGCAGATCGGTGCCGGGAAGCTTGCCGGACTCGTCGGGATCACTGTCGATGTCGATGATGTCGTCGGAGATCTGGAACGCCGTGCCGACGATGCCGCCGAGCCGGTCCAGCCGCTCGATCTGCTCGGCGTCGGAGCCGGAGAAGGTGGCGCCGAACCGCCCGGACGCCGCGATCAGGCACGCCGTCTTCTCGTAGACCACCTTCAGATAGTGCTCGATGGGGTCGGCGTGCTCGGCGCCACGGGTCTCGCGCATCTGGCCGGTGACCAGCTCCGCGAATGTGTCGGCGATCACGCGCACGGCCTCCGGGCCGAGCTCCGACACCAGCCGCGACGCGGTCGCGAACAGGTAGTCGCCGGCAAGGATCGCGATGTTGTTGCCCCACCTGGCGTTGGCGCTCGGTGCACCGCGACGCATCTGGGCCTCGTCCATCACATCGTCGTGATACAGCGTGGCCAGGTGCACCAGCTCGATCACCGAACCCGCGATCGAGACGTCGGGATCGTCGGGCCGGGGGCCCAGCGACGCGGCGAGCACCGTGAACAGCGGCCGGAAGCGCTTCCCGCCGGCCTGGAACAGGTGGTGAACGGCCTCGGCCATCAACTCGTCGGCTTTGCCCAGCTCAGCAGACATCAGATCTTCGATCCGGGTCACACCGGCGCGGATGTCCGCGGCAAACGCCTCGTCCCCGAAATCCACGCCTGCCACCACAGTCGCTGGTGTCCTCATTCGTCCAACATACTGGGACACGTGGACACCAATGCAGATGTGGTCGTCGTGGGCGCCGGTCCGGCCGGGTCGGCCGCTGCGGCGTGGGCGGCGCGCAACGGCCGCGAGGTGCTGGTGATCGACGCTGCGCAGTTCCCCCGGGACAAGGCGTGCGGTGACGGGCTGACCCCACGCGCGGTCGCCGAACTGGAGCGCCTGGGCATGGGCGGTTGGCTGCAGACCCGGTTGCGTCACCACGGTTTACGGATGTCAGGTTTCGGCGCCGACGTCGAGGTGCCGTGGCCCGGCCCGTCCTTCCCGGCCGCCAGTAGCGCCGTACCGCGCACCGAACTCGACGATCGGATCCGCTCGGTCGCCGCCGACGACGGCGCCAAGATGCTGCTGGGTGTCAAAGCCGCTGGGGTGAGTCATGATTCCCGGGGCCGTGCGGATGTCCTGCACCTCGATGACGGCAGCACCATTGGATGCACGGACTTGATCGTCGCTGATGGCGCCCGTTCCACACTCGGCCGGGAGCTGGGCCGCACGTGGCACCGGGAAACCGTCTACGGCGTGGCGATCCGCTCCTACATGGCCTCCCCGCGGGCCAACGAGCCGTGGATCACCTCGCATCTGGAGCTGCGTTCGCCCGAAGGCACCGTGCTGCCGGGCTACGGCTGGATCTTCCCGCTCGGCAACGGCGAGGTGAATATCGGGGTTGGTGCGCTGGCCACCGCGAAACGTCCCGCCGACGCCGCGCTGCGGCCCCTGCTGAACCACTACACCGAACTGCGTCGCAACGAGTGGGGCCTCACCGGTCAGCCGCGTGCCGCGCTCTCGGCGCTCCTGCCGATGGGTGGCGCGGTGTCGGGCGTGGCCGGACCGAATTGGATGCTGATCGGCGATGCCGCAGCGTGTGTCAACCCGCTCAACGGCGAGGGCATCGACTACGGCCTGGAAACGGGCCGCCTGGCCGCAGAACTGCTGGGTGCACGCGCCTCGGATTACACCGTGGCATGGCCGACGCTGTTGCAGGAGCACTATGCGCGGGGATTCTCGGTCGCGCGCCGGCTTGGGCTGTTGCTGACGCTGCCGCGGTTCCTGCCGCTCACCGGACCGGTGGCGATGCGGTCGCCGTTCCTGATGAACATCGCGGTGCGGGTGATGGGCAATCTCGTCACCGACGAGGACGCCGACTGGGTCGCCCGGGTATGGCGGAACGCGGGCCTGGCTTCGCGAAAGCTGGATCAGCGCAAGCCGTTCTCGTGATGTCCCTGGTCCCCGCCATACTCCCGGGAAAGGTCGTCAAAAATTTGGCTCTTGTGACGTATCTGTGGGTCATTGACGGCCGGGTAGGGCTGTCGGTGTCCTCCGAGGGTGAGCATGGCTAGGGCGATCAGGGGTTCGGGGGTGGCGAAGCCGAAGGCTATGCGGGTGAGGAGTCGGATCTTGGTGTTGGCCGATTCGATGAGCCCGTTGGATAGTCCGTGTTCGATGGAGGCCAGGATCTGCCTGCGGTGGCGGGTGATGCGTTGTTGCAGCAAGACGAATGCTTCGATGCGGCAGCGCCGCGCCCAGGAGACCCATTTGTCGAGTGCTTCGGCGGCCTCGTCCACGGACAGTTTGAAGATCGTGCGTAGGGCTTCTTTGAGCAGGTAGGCACGGTAGAGCCGAGGGTCGGTCTTGGCGATCCATTCCAGTTTCGCCTGTTGCCGCTCGCTCAGGTTCTCCGGGTTCTTCCACAGCGCAAACCTGGTGCGCTTCAAGGCTTTCGCTTCTCCGGTGGCCACGGTGACACGCCGGCCAGCGACCCACCCGTGGCGCTGGGTGTGACCTGCTCGTCGGGCAGCGTTCCACGCCTGGCGACGCACCTCATCGAGTGCCTCGTTGGCCCAGCCGACAACATGAAACGGGTCAGCGCAGCGGATCGCGCCGGGGCAGCGATCGGCGACCACGTCGGCGATCCATTCGGCCCCGTCGGCGCTGACATGGGTGATCCGAGCGCACCGACCTGCACCGGAGGCTTCCAGGGAATCGAAGAAGGCGCGCACGGTCGCCCGATCGCGGCCGGTGTTGGCCCACACCAGCCGGCCGCTGTCATGGTCGACCACGATGGTCAGGTACTTGTGGTGGCGTTTGTAGGAGATCTCATCGATCCCGATCCGGGTCAGGTCGGCGAATGCGTCGATCCCGGCGGCGGTATCGGCCCACACCCGCGCGATGATCGATCCGACGGTGCGCCAAGCGATCCGCATCAGCTCGGTGATCGCTCGTTTGGAGCAGTGGGTAGCCAACCAGGCCACCTGCTGATCGAATGCGCGGGTGTGCCCGGCGCCGTGCCGAGCCCACGGGACCTGACACACCGTCGGCCCGTGGGTAGCACAGTCGACTCGCGGAATATCGGCTTCCAGGAACACCTCGATGGTGCCCATGTCCAGGGCGCGCCAGCGCCGCCGGCCCTGACCGCGGTCGTACCAGCGGGCCCGCGCACCGCAGGTTCCGCACCGCCCCCGGGCTGCTCGACGGGGCCGCACATGGGCCACAACCACCTGCGCTGCCTCATCGAACTCGACGTCGTCGATCACCGTGTTCTGGACGCACAACACCGCACGCCATAAGCTGGCATTCCGCACGCCGTTCTCCGTTCTATGAGTTTTTGACCTTCGACAAGCCAAAAACCTAGACCGAGAACGGCGTCCGGCCATTCAGGCGCAATCAACCACCCACAGATACGTCACAAGAGCCAAAAATTTTGACGGTCTAGGACCTGTTGAGCATCCAGATCCGTGTGGAAAGCACCGTCGCGAACGCGCACCACATCGGATACGGGGCGAGCACCGCACCGCGCGGGCCCTGGGCAGCGACGGCGCGTCGCGTGAGATCGGCGCTGCTGGCTGTGAGTGCCGCTGCGGCGATGGCCGCGGCACCGAGCCGCTTCTGCGAGAAGAAAATCCACGACCAGCCGGCATTCATGACGAGGTTGGCCGCCAGTGCCGCGGTGAACGAGCGCGCCTGGGCATCCCGGTTTTCGGCGTTCAGCGCGTCCAACGCAGACGCCGACACGGTCGCAATGTCGGCGTAGAGAACCGGCCATACGACCGGAAACGCCTGGCGAGGCGGCTGAAACGACGGTTTGCGCAACGCGGCATACCACGACGACTGCGCGGGCCGGCTTGCCAGGCCGCCCGCCACAGCTGCGGCGAACGTAGCGGATGCGGTCTTGATCAACGTGTCTGGTCGCATGATTCGTTGGTACCAGGTTTCGTCAATCGGCGTAGCGCAGCACTCCGAGGATCGCCTGATCGTCCGGCGGCTCCACGCTGACGCAGTCTTGCAGTGCCGAGCGCACCTCTTCGGCGCACATATCCGTACCGATCAGCACCAGAGTCGTGCCCCGGTGCTCGGCGGCGTCCCAGCGTCGCCGGGAGAACCGCAACGAGCTACCCACCAATTGCAGGAGAAACTTGCGTCCGGAGCCGGCGGCACCGAAGTCGATGAAGCCCTTTGCCCGGTACAGTCCCGCCGGCCGGTCGCGCAGAAAGCCCATCAGCCGACGAGGATCGAGAGCCCGGTCCGTCGTGAACTCCACACTCTGGTAGGCGGCATGCTCATGCTCATCGTGAGCATCGGTCTCCCAGAGCAATTCATCGAGGCTGAGCTGTCCGGCCCGGGACGTGCGCGCCGGTGCGTCGATCAGCAGCGCCGGGTCCACGCGACCGAACTCGGTGGGCAACAACGGAACCCGCGGATTGAGTTCACGTACCGTGTCGGCGACCGCAGCGAGATCGTCGGCGCTCACTTGGTCCGCTTTGTTGAGCACGACCAGATCTGCCACCCGCACACTGTGCCCGAGGTCGGCACGCGCGGACTCCATCGCGTCGACCATCAACACCAGGCCCGCATAGTGATACCGGTTGTCGTCGGCGGTGGCCAGCGTGCGCGCCAGCGCGGACGGCTCGGCCAGTCCGCTGGCCTCCACCACGATGAGGTCCAGCCGGGGTTTGACCGCTGCCAGCTTGCCGAGCATGTCGGCCGCCTCGTCGGCGTCCACAGCGCAGCAGATGCAACCGTTGGACAGCGAAGCCATCGCATCCACCTGGCCCGCGATCAGCATGGCGTCGATGTTGACCGCGCCGAAGTCATTGACGAGGGCACCGATTCGTACCCCGCGACTGTTGCGCAGCAGGTGATTGAGCAGTGTGGTCTTCCCGGAGCCGAGATGGCCTGCGATGGCCAGCACAGGCACCGACCCAGACAACGCCGCCCGCCTACAGCGGCTTCGTCGCGGCATGCAGTGCGACGATTCCGCCAGTGAGGTTGCGCCAGCGCACATTCGACCACCCGGCCGCACCGATCCGACGGGCGAGCTCGGCTTGATCGGGCCAGGCCCGGATCGACTCGGCGAGGTAGACGTAGGCCTCGGGATTGCTTGAGACGGCCGATGCCATCGCAGGCAGTGCCCGCATCAGGTACTCCTTGTAGACCGTGGCGAAGGCGCGGTTGGTCGGGGTGGAGAACTCGCACACGACGAGTCGACCGCCCGGCCGCGTCACCCGGGCCATCTCTCGCAGCCCCTCCACGTGGTCGACGACGTTGCGCAGCCCGAAGCTGATGGTCACTGCGTCGAACACGCCGTCGGCGAACGGCAGCCGGGTGGCATCGGCCCCCACCTTGGGCACTGGGCGCACGGCCCCGGCCGCCAACATGCCGACCGAGAAGTCCGCGGCCACACACCACGCACCCGAGGTGGCCAACTCGACCGTCGACACCGCCGTCCCGGCCGCGAGGTCCAGCACCTTGTCCCCCGGCCCGATATCCAGCGCCGCGCGAGTCTGCCGCCGCCAGAACCGGTCCTGGCCCAACGACATCACGGTGTTGGTGAGGTCGTAGCGTCGCGCCACCGCGTCGAACATCGACGCGACCTCGTGCGGGTTCTTCTCCAGGCTCGCTCGACTCACCGTGCTGACGCTACCCGGCCGGCTGGTTACGGCCAGTCCCGGTGCAGCTGCGCAGTGACTACCAGTAAACTCAAACACTTGAGCAAGCGTTGTGAATGAGACAGTCTAGGTCAGGGACGTCGAGAGGAGTTCCGTGCCCGCCTCCGCCGCCGCGCCCGGGCCGGTCGGCACCGTGTCGCCCCGGGAGCTTCAGGACACCGCTTCGTTGTTCGGCCTGTTGTCGGCCACGGTTCGGCTGCACATCCTCTGGCTGCTCGACAGCGGCGAGCAGGACGTCGGGACGCTCGCGGAAAAGACCGGTCAAAGCATCGCCACGGTCAGCCACCACCTGAGCAAACTCAAACTCGCCGGCCTGGTGCGCGCCCGGCGCCACGGCAAGCGGCAGGTGTACATCGCCACCGACGACACCGCCCTCGCCGTGATTCGGGTGGCACTGGGCGCTCATCAGCCACAGACCGGGGCCGCCGACACCGTCCTCCACGCCTGACAGCTCGACGAGCCTGCCCAGGCGTCAGCCGGCATGTCGGCGCAGCGTCACATCGGCGCGCGGCGGTTGCACGGCCTCGTAGTGCCCGATCAGTTCGTCGCAGATCGCGGGCCAGGTGCGGCCCAGCACACTGCGCCGCGCCGCCACCGAGTATCGCGACCGATCGGCGATGAGGTGATCGACCGCCGCGGGCAGTGCCGTCTCGAACTCGTCGACCGCGAGCAGCAGCCCGGTGCGGTACGGCGCCACCAGATCTCGCGGGCCGCCGGCGTCTGGCGCGATCACCGGAACCCCGGACGCCATCGCCTCCTGGACGGCCTGGCAGAACGTCTCATGCTCGCCGGGGTGAACGAACACGTCCATGCTGGCGTACGCGGCGGCCAGCGCCTCACCGCGCAGCTCACCGGTGAAAACCGCTGAGGAAAGGATTGATTGGAGCTTGGCGCGGTCGACCCCGTCGCCGACGATGACCAGTTGCAGATCATCGCGCGTGGCCAGGGCGGCGAGGCGCTCCACATGCTTTTCCGGGGCCAGCCGGCCGACGAAGCCGACCACCGGCCGCCCGTCCGGGGACCAGGCGGACCGCAACTGCTCATCGCGTGCCGACGGCGCGAAGCCGGTGACGTCCACGCCCCGAGCCCATTTGTAGACACGCGGAATCCCGTGTTTCTCAAGGTTTTCCATCGCTGACGTGGACGGAGCCAGGGTGCGGTCGGCCTTGCTGTGCAGCCGTCGCGTCCACGCCCAGGACACACATGAGAGCACGCCGACGCCGTAACTCTCGGCGAAACCGGCAACGTCGGTCTGGAACACCGCCACTGTCGGTACGCCCAGGTAGCGCGCGGCATGCACACCGCCCCAACCGAGTAGCGCGGGTGATGCGAGATGCACGACGTCGGGCGCGAACCCACGAAGCACACTCACCATCCGGGGTCGCGGCACCGCCAGCGGCAGTGACGTCACTTTCGGGAAGATGTGCGACGGCACCCGATGCACCCGGATGCCGTCGTGGAGTCGATCGGCCGGCGGCTGCCTACGCGGGGTGTCCGGCGCGATGACCATAACCTCGTGACCGGTACGGCGCAGATGCTCGATGACCCGAAGCACAGAGTTGGTGACGCCATTGACATTCGGGAGAAAGGACTCTGCAACGATCGCCACGCGCACGTCACGATCGTCCCAGCGGTAACTGTCGCAAAGGTTGCCGAAAGGGATACGACACGCAAAACCTGACCTGTCGGCTCGGCACATCCTGCGACTACGCTCAGATGCCATGCAGTTCACGCGGTTGCTCGGCGCCCTGGCGATGAGCCTGGTACTGACCACCGCGGGCTGTACCCAGGTGGTCTCCGGCTCCGCCGCCCCCGACCCCGACGGACCGCCGACCGAGATCACCAGGGACGGTTCGGGCATTCACGTGGGGTTCACCGACGCGCCCCTGCAGATCGAGATCTTCACCGAACCGCAGTGCCCGCACTGCGCCCAGCTGCAGCATGACTTCGGCAAGGACATCGCCAGTTACATCAACCTCGGTGAGCTCGGCGTCACCTACCGCCCGATGACGTTTCTCGATGCCGACGGCAACGACTATTCGGCCCGCGTGAGCAATGCGTTGTTCCTGGCGGCGGGACCGGGCACCGGCGGCGTCGCATTCCAGGACTACGTCGAGGATCTGTGGAGCCATCAGCAGCCAGGTGGCCAGGCCCCCAGCAACCAGCAGTTGGCAGATATGGCCCGCGAAAGCGGCGTCGGATCGGAGCAGGTCGCCAAGATCGCCGCCGGCCGATCCGGTGTCGACACCGACGAGATGGCCGACCAGAACGTCGAATTCCTCAGCGAGATCCAGGACACCATCGCCACCCCCACGGTCTATGACCTGCAGAACGACGATGTGATCGACATCTACGACAACAACTGGCTGTCCAAGCTCTTGTCGTCGATCTGACGGTCCAGCCGCTTCTGCAGAAAGAACAGCCCGGTCAGTGCCGCACCGGCTACCAGCCAGCCCACCACTGCGATGGACCCGGCAGGAATGATCGCCAACGACGCGTTGCGGTTGCGCACGCGCACCAGGTCGGGGTCGTTCTTGTCGTATTCGACGTAGATCCGCATGCCGGTGTCGAGCTCCGAGGGGTACAGCACCCCGAGCTCGGGCCGGTACGTCACCCGGTCGGGGGTGACGAACTCGATCGTCGAACGCCGCGGGCCCGCGCTGAGCACCTCGGCAGCGGCCACGCCCATGTGACGTTCGATCTGCCGGTCGTTGCGCCAGGCACCCAGCACCAGCAGCACCGACTGCAGGGTCACCAGACACGCGACGATCACGATCCCGATCCGCACCCGGCGGATGACGCGCTGGGATCTCGTCTCACACGCTTCGCCCGAGAGCCGCGGAAGCAGTGCCTGTACCGCCGCACGCAGCCGGAGCACGACCGCGGTTATGCCCGCACGCGGGCTGCTCACAACGCGGCCTTGATCGACGCATGCAGCGCCCGCAGTGAAGACCGGTCGGCCTTCACCTCAAGCACCCGCATCGCGCCGGTGGCTTCGGCCAGCGCGTCGCAGAGTTCGTCGACCTCGATCTGGCGGTATTCGATGTGGTAGGCCCGGCACAGTGCACCGACGTCAACGTCATGCGGGGTGCCGAAGACCCGGGACGACACGTCGGAGAACCGCGGATCCCCCTGCTCGAGCAGTTCGAAGATGCCGCCACCGTTGTCGTTCGAGACCACGATGGTCAGCGCGCGCGGCGTCGGCTCGGTCGGGCCGATCAGCAGCCCCGAGCTGTCGTGCACGAAGGTCAGGTCGCCCATGAGCGCGATCGTCCGGCCGACGGGCTCGTGGGCCAGAGCCGCGCCGACGGCCGTCGACACCGTGCCGTCGATGCCGGCCACCCCGCGGTTCGACTGCACCTTCACGCCGGTGGCGTCCAGCGCCACCAACGCGGCGTCACGGACCGGGTTCGACGCACCGAGCACGAGCTGGTCCCCGGGGCGCAGTGCCGCGGCTACCGCCGCCGCGACATGCAGTCCGGTGGTCAGCGGATGCGCCGCAAGCTGGCTACGAACCGCGGCCACCGCATGCCGATTCATCTCGGCGCACCGCCGCAGCCAGGCCGCGTTCGGGGTTCCGGAGGTGATCGCGCGGGTACCGGTGGCCTGCGAATTGCCGGAGACATCGGGCCAGCGCGGACCTGTGGTCAACGCGTAGACGGGCACCGACGGGTCGGCCAGCAGCGCCGACACCGGACGGTGCAGAGTGGGCCGGCCCAGCATGATGACCTGCTGCGGATGCACCAGGCGCAGTGCGAGCGGGTGCAGCGGGTTGGCGGCCGGAGGTGCGGTCGGCTCGGGGACCGTCGGAAGTCCGGCCAGATTCGGGTGCACCCCGGCGCCGTGGCCGGCGATCACGACGGTGTCCGGCGTCAGGTCGATGTCGAGCGGTTGGTCGAACGTGACCGGCGGGGTGTAGGTCCACGGCTTACCGCCGGGCCGGCCGGCGGGAAACAAGCCGGACGCGCCGGCGGTGTCGTCCGGAACCAGCGGTTCCCGCAGCGGGATGTCGAATTGCACCGGGCCGGCGTTCGCGGTGCGGGAACCGGTGGCGGCCGCGAGCACCCGGCAGGTCGCCGACCGCCACTGGGCATTGAGCGCATCCATCTCGCCATGCGCGCCACCGGTGAGATCAGGGGCCAGTCCGAGACTGACGTTGGCCCGCACCTGGGTACCGAAATAGCCGAGCTGTTCGAAGGTCTGGTTGGCGCCGGTGCCGAGCAGCTCATACGGTCGGTTGGCGCTCAGCACGATCAGCGGAACCCGCGCGTAATTGGCTTCGACCACCGCGGGCCCGAGGTTGGCGACCGCCGTGCCGGAGGTCATGGCTACGCAAACAGGGGCATGTTCGGCGACCGCAAGCCCGATGGCCAGGTAGCCGGCGGTCCGTTCGTCGATACGCACGTGCAGACGGATCCGCCCGGCCCGGTCAGCATCGGCCAACGCGAACGCGAACGGAGCGTTGCGTGATCCGGGGCACAGCACAACGTCGCGGACGCCGCCGCGAATGAGTTCGTCGACGACGACACGGGCTTGTGCCGTCGATGGGTTCACCCCCACAGCCTATTGGGCTCGCGATTCAGCGAAGAAATTGAGGATCGCGGCGTTGACTTCCTGCGGTTTCTCGATGAATCCCAGGTGGCCGGTATCGGGTATCTCCAGGTAGCGGGCGTTCGGGATGGCCTCTGCCACTTCCTGCCCCAGATGTGGCGGCAACACCACGTCGTCGGCGAACCCGACGACGAGCACCGGCGTATGGATGGCTCCGTAAGCAGGCAACCGGTTGCCGTCCGGACCGACGTCGAGTTGGGTACGCAGGCCGGGGGTTTGCTTGGTCGGCCACATGGTGAACATCTCACTCCAGTCCCGCGCCGCCACGTCGTTGTTGAGGGTCTTGGGTGAAAAGCTTTCCAACATACGTACTTTCGCATCGAATAGCCGTGGCAGCTGAACCCCCGAACGCTCCAGTTCACGTTCGGCGTCTCGAAAGAACTCGCGCGCACGGTCATGACGACCGCGGGTGGCCAGCAGTACTGCCGAGTGCACCAGATCGGGCCGGGCCAGCATCAGTTCCTGGGCGATGAACGATCCCATCGAGACGCCGACGACACGGGCCGGTGCCACGTCGAGCTTCTCGATGAGCTCGGCGGTGTCGGCCACCATCTGGGCGGTGTCGAATCCCTCGGCGTTCTCGGTTGCACCCACGCCCCGGTTGTCGAAGGTGATGCAGCGATAGCCCGCACGCTGGAACTCCGGCACCTGATGCAGATGCCAGGTGCGCCCGGCGCCTCCGCGGCCGGCGATGAAGAGCACCGGCTCACCCTTGCCTCGTTCGTCGTAAGCCAGGTTCACCCGGCCGACCTTACTGCCCCGATTCAGCGCCAGGCGCGTACGGCGTCCAGTGCGACGTGGCTCGGCGCCCGCGCAGAATGCCCGCGGCGGCCAGCAGCACCGAACCCGAGACACCTGGGCCAACAGGTGGGACTACAGCTTCTTGAGCTTGCGAACCGCTCGACCGAAGAGAACCGTCGACAGCATCCCCTTGCGTAGGCTGCGCTGCAGCGGGCCGACGTTGACCACCACGAGGTGACGAACGCCCGAGTCGCGCCACTCCGCTGCGCGGTCGACGATTTCATCCGGGGTGCCGCACAGGTACATCTCACGCAACAGTGACAGCGGTACGGACTTGATGTAGGACTGGGCAGTCTCCTCGTCCCAGTCCTGCGGCAGGATGTCCTGCGCACCGGTGAACCCGACGCCCAACGGATGCTGCGCTCCATGCCGCGCGAAGAAATGATCCGAGGCGAGCAGCGCACCGGCTTTAGTGACCTCCGAATCGAGCGCCTCATCGACGTCGGCTCGGTTGCGCCCTGCCACGACCATGACCCACAGCGCCGGGGTGATCGACATCGGGTCGCGCCCGGCATCGGATGCCGCGGTTCGGATCACTTCAAGGCGCTCCGCATATTCCTTCGGGGTGTGCGGGAACGCCGGGAAGTATCCGTCGGCGTACCGTCCGACCGCCCGCAGCATGCGCGGGCCGTGGGCGGCGATCCAGATCGGCGGCCACTTTCCGCGATACGCCGGCAGGGCGAAGAGCGCGTTGCGCAATGGAAAGTATGGCGAATCCCGGTTCACCAGTTCACCTTTGGAATCCCATAAGGCCCGAATGGTGGCCATGGCCTCCTCGAAGCGCGCCACCGGCTTCGACCACTCCACGCCGTAGGGCTCGTTGCCCTCACGTTCACCGGTACCGATGCCCAGGATGAACCGGCCCCTCGTGAGCAAGTTCATCGTCGCCGCGGCCTGCGCGGTGACCGCTGGGTTGCGGCGACCGGTGTCGGTCACCGAGACACCCAGCGTCAGCCGGGCCACCCGGTTGCGGGCCGCGATGTTGCCGAGCATGGTCCACGGCTCCAGATAGGCATCCGCCGAAGGCAAGACCGCTGCGCCCGCAGAAAACTTCGGCTGCCACAACGTTCTGGGAAACAACGCGTTGAGGTGATCAGGTGCCCAGAAGGAGTCGGCGCCACAGGCGACGGCGCTCAGGTAACTCGCCCGGGTGAACGAATCCACCGTCGGGCGGGACGCAATCACCGGGTCCATGATGCCGATTCGCATCGCCATAGTGTCAAACGACCGGAGCAGGTTCCCTAGAGTAAGCGCCTACCCCAACAACGGATAACAAGCCCGCACCCGGTCGATCCACCATTGCCGACGGTCCGGGGATGTAGCGAGCGCGGCGAGCCGATCCGGATCCGGCACCACCGGCCCGACAGGCAGGAATCCGTCGACCGGAACCGTAGGCGCAACGACGTCCTCGACGAACAGCCCACCGGTGCCCAGCCCGCAGGCATGGTGCAACTTGGGCAGCGCTGCGGCCGCCAAGAGCCCCCGGCCGATACCGACCGCGGAATCCAGCGCACTGGACACCACGATCGGGATGTCGATCTGCGCAGCGATGTCGAGCATCCGCGACACCCCACCCAGCGGTGCCACCTTCAGCACGGCCACGTCGGCGGCCCCGGCCCGCACCACGCGCAGCGGATCCTCCGCCTTGCGGATCGACTCGTCGGCAGCGATCGGCACGTCGATCATCCTGCGGAGCGACGCCAGCTCTTCGACTGTGGCACAAGGCTGTTCGAGGTACTCGAGGCTACCGTCGGCGGTTAGCGCGGCCGCGGCGTCGACCGCCTCGGGCACGGTCCAACCCGCGTTGGCGTCGACCCGCACGGTCGGCACGCGTTCCCGCACGGCGTTGACCCGCGCGACGTCGTCGGCCAGGGACTGCCCGGCCTCGGCCACCTTGACCTTCGCGGTCCGCGCACCGGGAAACCGGTCGAGCAACTCGGGTACCCGGGCCGCGTCGACCGCCGGAACGGTCGCGTTGATCGGCACCCGGTCCCGCAGCATCGGCGGGGGCCGGCCGGTAGGCGGCCTCGATGCCCGAGGCCAGCCAGGCCACGGCCTCGGGCGGCTGGTATTCGACGAACGCGCCGAACTCACCCCAGCCGGCAGGCCCGTCGATCAGCGCGAGCTCCCGAACGGTGATGCCACGAAACCGGACCCGCATGGGCAGGGCGACCACATGCAGGCGCTCGAGCAGATCATCAAGTGATGGCACGCCTCACATGCTGCCTCACACGGTGGTGCGGTCGCGCCCCTCCCAGTGCGGCTTGCGCAGATCCTTCTTCATGATCTTGCCGGTGGGGTTGCGCGGCAGTGCCTCCATGAAATCGACGGTCTTGGGACACTTGTAAGCGGCCAGCCGCTCGCGCGCCCACGCGATCAGATCGGCTTCGGAGGCTTCACCCTCGACGGCGACCACGGCTTTCACCGCCTCCCCCCACTTTTCGTCGGGCACGCCGAACACCGCGACCTCGATGACCGCGGGATGCTCGGCCAGCACCCGCTCGACCTCGATCGAGTAGATGTTCTCCCCGCCGGAGATGATCATGTCCTTGAGCCGGTCCTCGACGAACACGAAGCCGTCGGGATCGACACGGCCGATGTCGCCGGTACGGAACCAGCCGTCGGGAGTGATCGCCTCGGCGGTGGCCTCCGGCTTGTTGTGATAGCCCTTCATCAACTGCGGTGTGCGGAACCATAATTCGCCCTGGAGGCCAGATGGGACGTCTTCGAGCGTGTTGGGGTCGACGACCCTCAGCTCACCTTCGGGAACGAGGGTGCCCGCGCTGACCATGCGCTCCTCATCGCCCGAGCGGTGGTCCTCGGGCATCAGCCGGGTGATCGCTCCACACACCTCGGTCAACCCGTACACCTGGATGAAATCGGTCTCGGGCCAGGCCTGCAGCGCCTGACGCAGCAACGGCAGCGGCATCGGCGACGCGCCGTAGGCATAGGTTTTCAAGCCGCCGAACAGTTTCACCGCGTCCGGTCCGGATTCGAGCACCTTGGCCAACACCGCGGGCACCAGGAAGGTCCGGTTGGCACCGGCGAGGATGCCACCGGCCAAGGCGACAGCGTCGACATCGCGCGTCATATAGCTCGGGACGCCGTGGTGCAGGCCGTACTGCAGGTACGACGTCCCACCGACGTGGAACAGCGGCATCGCCACGAGGTTCTTGTCATTCGGCTCGGCAACCCAGCTGTCGAACGCGTTGACGGTGTGGGCGATGACGTTGGCCTGGGTGAGCGCAACACCTTTGGGCCGACCCGTGGTGCCCGAGGAGTACATGATGATGCAGACATCGTCGCTCTGAACATCCGGCGCACGGCCCTGCGGCGTCGCTGCGGCGAGCATCGCCTCGTACTCGTCGTCACCGTCCGGTTTGACCTCGATGAGCTCTGCAACGCCCGGCAGTGCGTCGCGGATGGCCTCGACACCGGGCCGCAGCTCGGCCCCGACGAACAACAGCTTGGCCCCGGAATCGTTGAGCACATAGTTTATTTCGTCGGCGGAGAGCCGGAAGTTGATGATGGCGGTGGCCGCGCCCAGCGCCGCGGCGGCCAGCACCACCTCCGCACAGGCCGGGTGGTTCTTGTCCAGGAACGCGACGACATCACCACGTTTGATGCCCCGTGCGCTCAGAGCACCGGTGGCCCGGCAGATGCGGCCATACCACTGCGACCATGTCCACGTCCGACTGAGATAGGTGATGGCCTCCTCGTCGGGTTTGGCCGCCGCCCAGTGCGCCACCCGCTCATCGAGAAACTTCGGTGTCGGCAAATCAGACATGAGCTGAGCGTGCCATGGCCCGCCGACCGTCAACCGGCTTTCGGGTAAACCCGGCGACCGGCCAGGTAGGTGGCCCGTACCTCCAGGTCGGCGATGGCTTCGGCCGGTACGGTCAGCGGGTTGGCCGACACCACCACCAGATCGGCATACTTGCCGACCTCCAACGAGCCGATCACGTTGTCGGCGAACAATTGCCACGCCGCATCGATGGTCTGCGCCCGGATCCCCTGCTCGACGGTCAGCCTCTCCTCGGGGCCGAGCACCCGGCCACTGGGAGCGGTCCGGGTGGCCGCGACGCTGATGTTGCGCAGTGGCTCCTCCGGCGTCACCGGCGGATCGTTGTGCAGCGAGATCCGCATGCCGGTGGCAACGGCCGAACCGCACGGCATCCACGTGTCGCCGTGCTCCGGTCCGAACAGTCCGTCGACGATCACGTCACCCCAGTAGTGCAGCTGGTCGACAAAGAGGCTGGCGGTCACGCCCAGATCGTGGGCGCGCTGCAGCTGTGCGGGGGTGATGGCGCCGACATGTTCGAGCCGCAGCCGGTGGTCGTCGCGCGGGTGTGCCCGCAGGGCGTCTTCGTACACATCGAGGATGGTGTCCACGCCCTTGTCTCCGTGCACATGGCAGGACATCTGCCAGCCCCGCGGATAGAAGGTGCCGACGATCTCGGCGAGCTGATCTTTGGTGTAGTTGGCATGCCCGCAGGATCCGGGCACCACGCCGATGATCCGAGTGGCGTCGGTGTCCAGATACGGGAAGGTGAGGTCGATGTTGCCGATCCACGGTGAACCATCCACCCAGATCTTGATCCCGATCTGACGCACCAGGTCGTCCCCGTCGAACGGGCTTGCGTCCGTGTGCAATTCGGCGGTCGACATCTCGTAGGTGCGCAGCCGGACGGTCAGCCGATCGTGCATGTCGGCCAGCAGCGGCCGGAACATCGGGTCGAACGCCATCTCCGAGCAGGTCGTCAGTCCGGCCCGGTTGAGCCGGGCGCATTCTGCCAGCAGCATCGCCGGATAGTCCTGCGGGTGGATGGCGCCGGTCAGCAGCGGGAACACCGCGGCGGATTCCTCAGCGGTGCCGTCCAAATCGCCTGCGGCGTCGCGACCGTACTTCGCCCCTTTGGGATCTGGGGTGTCCCGAGTCAGGCCGGCGGTTCTCGCCGCCGCGGTGTTGAAATACGCCTTGTGTCCGGAGTTGTGCATGATGACCAGCGGGGTGTCGGCCACATCATCGAGCCAGGCCAGGTTCGGTTCGGGTAAGCCTTTCTGCAGCAGCGCATCCCAACCGTTGAGGTAGGCGCCGTCGGCGCCTCTCCTGGCGACCTCGGCGTGGATGGCAGCCACCACATCGTCGGCGTTGCGCAGGGTGACCGGACGGATGTCGACCATCCGGTCCGACAGCGCCACCGCTTCCATCAGCGGATGACCATGTGCCTCAACGAATCCGGGCAACACACAGCCGTCGACCTCATGGACATCGGTGTCGGCGCCGACCCAGGGTTGCACGTCGGCACGGGTACCGACCGCAACGATCCGCCCATCGCTGACCGCAAGAGCTTCGGCGGTCGGTCGGGTGGTGTCGACGGTCAGGATGTTCCCGAAGATGACAAGGTCGGCGGACTGTGTCGGGCTGGCCATGGCCTGGATGCTAAGCGGTCGGAAAAACTTTCGAGAGCTTTTCTCCGACCGTGTCGATTCCGCGGGTTGCCGTTCGACGGATGTGCGAGGGCACGACAAACGGGCTCCTGCCCTACTCCAGAAGGAGACACCACAATGTCGCGCTACATGCCGATCATGCGGTCCACCCCCGAGGCCGAGGCCGCGGTGGGATTCGGCTGGCCGACAGCTCCGAGCGTTCCCGACGACTTCTAGCCACCGGATGGCACGATGGTTCCCATGGTGCATGCGGTGATGTTCGACTACTCCGGAACGCTGTTTCGGCTCGAGGAGGACGAAAGCTGGTTCGCAGGCATGGCCGTCGACGAGCAGGAGGTCGACGGCCACGTGCAGGCCGAATTGATGCGTCGCCTCACTGCGCCCACCGGACGCTCCGTGGAGATGTCCGACGAGCAGTACCAGGCCTGGATGAATCGCGACCTTGCCCCACATCTGCACCGCGAGGCCTATCTGCATGTGCTGCGCGAATCGGGGCTGGCCGACCATCACGCCGAGTCGCTCTACAACCGGATGATCGACACAGCCAGCTGGAGAGCCTACCCCGATACCGTAGCGGTACTGAAAGGCCTTAAGTCACAAGGTATTCGGACAGCGGTCGTGTCCAACATCCCGTTCGACGTGCGCCCGGCGTTCGCGGCCGTCGACGCGGACGCCTATGTCGACGAATACGTGCTGTCCTTCGAAGTGGGCGCGGTCAAGCCGAATGCGGTGATCTTCGCCACTGCCCTCGAAAGGCTGGGAGTGGCGGCATCCGACGCTCTGATGGTCGGCGACAGCGAGGAGGCCGACGGTGGCGCGCGGACCCTGGGTTGTGGGTTCGCGCTGGTGGACCCGTTGCCGACCGCCGACCGACCCGATGGGCTGCGGTCGGCACTGAAAGCGCACGGCATCTCGGTCTAACCTCGAAACCATGCCTGTCGAGCGAATCCGGCCACCGTGGTGGCTCAAGTACGTCAACAAAGTGATGATCGGCTTGAACAAGCTCGGCGTCGGCAGCGACCACGGCCCGGTGGTCCTGACCGTGGTAGGACGCAAGACCGGTAAGCCGCGCACAACGCCGGTAACCCCGATGACGGTCGACGGTCGGCGTTACGTCGTCGCCGGCCTGCCCGGCGGCGATTGGGCCGCCAATGCGCGGGCCGCCGGTGAGGCGACCGTGCACCAGGGCCGTCGCGCCCAGCGCGTCCGGATGATCGAAATCCCGGCCGACGAGGCGCGGCCATTACTACGCGAGTTTCCGGTCCTCGTGCCCACCGGCGTCGGCTTCATGAAGAACGCCGGACTCGTCACCGGACCGAATCCGGACGAATTCGAAGCACTAGCCGGTCGCTGCGCGGTATTTCGGCTCGACCCGCTCTAGAACGTGCGTCAGAGGTGCGGCGCCTCCTTGATCTTGCTGTCCTGCTTGCCGGCCGTCTGACAGAACGTCTGCACCGACACCCGGGTCCCGGTGATCTCCAGCTGGGCTGCGTCGGTGCCCTTCTCGTCCTTGAGCATCTTCGCCACGGCATCGTCCTGGGTCTTCTCGTCGTGGCTGAGGAAGTCCTTGCAGCTCGTGTCACCGCCGGTCACCGCCGGTGAGCACCCGGCCAACATCGCAGCACCGGCGATCAGACCCGAGACCAACATGCCTGCCGAACGTTTCATCGTCGCCCTTTCTGTCGGCGCGCAAGACACGCACACAGCGACTTCCATACCCCTGGACAGGCTCGGTGAAACACCGCTCTACAGTCGAGCGGGTGAGCTCAGAGCCCAACGCAGCCAGCCCGTTCGATCCCGCGGCGTGGGAATCGGTCGCCGGTTTCGGCGATCTGACCGACATCACCTACCACCGCCACGTGGCCGACGGCGCCAAGCAGCCGACGGTCCGCGTCGCATTCGACCGGCCCGAGGTACGCAACGCATTCCGCCCGCACACCGTCGACGAGCTCTACCGCGTGCTCGACCACGCCCGAATGTCCTCGGATGTCGGCGTGATCCTGCTGACCGGCAACGGTCCGTCGCCCAAAGACGGTGGCTGGGCGTTCTGTTCGGGCGGTGACCAGCGTATCCGGGGTCGCACCGGTTACCAGTACGCGTCGGGAGAAACTTCCGAGACGGTGGATCCGGCCCGCGCCGGACGGCTGCACATCCTGGAGGTGCAGCGCCTGATCCGGTTCATGCCGAAGGTGGTGATCTGTCTGGTCAACGGCTGGGCCGCCGGCGGTGGGCACAGCCTGCACGTCACCTGCGACCTGACCCTGGCCAGCCGCGAGCATGCCCGGTTCAAGCAGACCGACGCCGATGTGGGCAGCTTCGACGGCGGGTTCGGCAGTGCCTATCTGGCGCGGCAGACCGGGCAGAAGTTCGCCCGCGAGATCTTCTTTTTGGGCCGCAGCTACGACGCCGAGACCATGTACCAGATGGGCGCGGTGAATGAGGTTGTCGACCACGCCGACCTGGAACGCGTCGGGCTGCAATGGGCCGCCGAGATCAACGGCAAGTCACCGCAGGCCATCAGGATGCTCAAGTTCGGCTTCAACCTGATCGACGACGGGTTGGTCGGCCAGCAGGTATTCGCCGGGGAGGCAACACGTTTGGCCTACATGACCGACGAGGCCGTCGAGGGTCGCGACGCCTTCCTGGAGAAGCGCGCCCCGGACTGGAGCGGTTTCCCGCGCTACTTCTGACGCCGGTCGCCCACCGCCCGCTGTTCGGTCACCCCGCGGGGTGCCAGCCATTCATCGCGATCTCCATCTGACTTTCGTCGAGTGGGTCGACGGTGAGTCGCTTCTGCCCGTCCTGATGACGCATGCCATCGAGCAGCAGGGCGACGTAACGGCGCCATAGTTCGGGCTCGACCCGGCCCGCCCATTCGCTGACCGTGCCGGCCAGCAGGCCCAGAATCGGCATGTCGGTGTGTTCGATATCGGGCCGCAAGTAGCCGTCACAGCGGGCCCGCTCGACGAGTTTCGAGATCACCGGAATGAGCCGCAAGCGCGAGCTTTCGACACCACCCCCGCCGTACGCCGTGCTGTAGACCATTTCGCGGAGTCCTCGATCGGTCGCGGTCAGTTCGCAGAGTTGCCCCACGAACCACACGAACCCCTCCCACGAATCCTCGTTCTGCAGAGCGGATTCCGCGAGGGCAACGACCCTGTCGATACCGTCCTCGAACACCGCATCGAGCAGTTCTTCCTTCGTGGCGAATCGCCGGTACACCGTGCCCACTCCGACATTGGCGTGATGCGCGACGTCATTGAGCGTCGCCTCGAGGCCCTTTTCGGCAAACAGCTCCCGCGCCGCCGCAAGCACGCGTTGCCGGTTTCGCTCAGCGTCTTTGCGTAGTGCTCGACGGGGCTGTACTGCGATCATCGGGTGATTCTAGTGACACCGCAACCGGATTGACCATATCCAGTTATTCGCTTAGATTCTCTAGCCAGGCTCGTTGTCGCCATTGGTGCGCGACAGCATTTCGGGGAAGGGCTTCCACCATGACTGCAGTTCGGCGTGCCCGGTGATCTCGGTACTCAAACGCGGCTGGCTGCCTGCCCTCATGGTGGTGGCGATTGCCGTCGGTGTCCTCACCGTCTCGCAGTTGCGATCGGTGTTCGGTTCCGACGGAGCGGTGGTGACACCGGTCGGGTCGGACACCGCGGCCAAGTTCAACCCGAAGGTTGTCGTCTACGAGGTCTTCGGCACGGGAACCACCGCAACCGTCAACTACACCGACCTCAACGGATTGCCGCAGCGGACCGAAACCAGCGTGCCCTGGTCCTTGCGACTCGAAACAACCATCCCGTCCGTGCAGCCGAACCTGCTGGTACAGGGCGACGGTCAATCGATCGGCTGCCGGGTCACCGTCGATGACGTCGTAAAGGACGAAAGGACGGCCCAGGGTGTGAATGCCGCGACGTACTGCTTGGTGAAGGCCGCATGACACTGCACACCGACGAGACCCCCACCGACGCCGTTCCACCGGCCCCGCACGTCAGACGCCCCCGGCTGCCATGGTTCCTCCGTACCTTCTCGATCCCGATCGTGCTGGGCTGGCTCGTTATCGTCGCGCTGCTCAATACCGTTGTGCCGCAACTGGAAATCGTCGGCAAAATGCGCGCGGTATCGATGAGTCCCAACGATGCGCCGGCGTTGATCGCGACGAAACACGTCGGCAAAGTGTTCCAGGAGTACGACACCAGCAGCTCGGTGATGATCGTGCTCGAGGGCCAGGACAAGCTGGGCGCGGACGCACACGCGTTCTACGACGAGATGGTCCGCAAACTGCGCGCCGATCCCAAACACATTCAACATGTCCAGGACTTCTGGGGCGATACGCTGACTGCGGCCGGCGCCCAAAGCATTGACGGCAAAGCCTCTTACGTCCAGGTCTACATCGCCGGTGACCAGGGCGAAGCGCTTGCCAACGAGTCGGTGGATGCCGTCCGCACCATCGTCAAAGAGACCCAGGCGCCACCCGGGGTCAAGGCGTACGTGACGGGGCCTGCCGCAACCACGACGGATCAGAATGCCGTCGGCGACGCGAGCATGAAGACGATCGAAATGCTCACCTTCGCGGTCATCACCGTGATGTTGCTCATGGTCTACCGATCCGTCGTCACAGTGCTCATCACGCTATTCATGGTGGTAATCGGATTGTCTTCGGCCCGCGGCGTCGTCGCATTCCTGGGCTATCACAACGTGTTCGGGCTCACCACGTTCGCCACCAACATGGTGGTGACGCTGGCCATCGCCGCGGCCACCGACTACGCCATCTTCCTGATCGGCCGATACCAGGAGGCGCGCAGAAATGGCGAGGACAAGGAGTCGGCCTACTACGACATGTTCCACGGCACGGCGCACGTGGTGCTGGCATCGGGTATGACGATTGCCGGGGCGACACTGTGCCTGCACTTCACCAGGCTGCCGTACTTCCAGACCATGGGCATCCCGCTGTCGGTCGGGATGACGATCGTCGTCGCCGCGGCACTCACCCTCGGGCCCGCGCTCATCTCCCTGGTCACCCGGTTCGGCAAGGTGCTCGATCCCAAACGCATGGACCGGGCGCGCGGATGGCGCCGCATCGGCACCGCCACTGTCCGTTGGCCCGGCGCGGTTCTGGTGACGGCGGTCATCGCGGCACTGGTGGGCCTGCTGACACTGCCCGGCTACCACACCACCTACAACGACCGCATCTTCCTGCCCGCCGATGTGCCGGCGAATGTCGGGTACGCCGCAGCCAACCGGCACTTCTCCGAAGCCAAGATGAACCCGGAACTGGTGATGGTGGAAGCCGACCACGATCTGCGCAACCCGGCCGACTTCCTGGTCATCGACAAGATCGCCAAGGCGATGGTGCGGGTGCACGGCATCGCCCAGGTGCAGACCATCACCCGGCCCGACGGCAAGCCGATCGAGCATGCCTCGGTGCCCTACGCCATGAGCCAGAGCGGTACGGGCACGCTCATGAACAACGACTACCAGCAGACGGTGCTGGACAACACGTTGAAACAGGCCAACGACATGCAGACGACCATCGACTCGCAGGAGAGGCTGTACCAGACCACGCTGCAGCTGGCCGAGGTCACTCGCAGGATGGCCGACAAGATGGCCAAGACTTCGATGGATATCAACCAGGTGCGCGACCATCTGGCCGACTTCGACGACTTCTTCCGCCCGATGCGCAACTACCTCTACTGGGAGCCGCACTGCTTCGACATCCCGGTGTGCTGGTCGCTGCGGTCGATCTTCGAAAGCCTCGACGGCATCGGCACCATGTCCGATGACTTCCAGGACATCGTCCCGGACCTCAACCGGATGGCCGAACTGACACCGCAGATGGCGGCCTCCATGCCCCCGATGATCCAGGTGATGAAGAACCAGAAGCAGTACCTGCTCAACCAGTATCAGGCGCAGAAGGCGCAGCAGGATCAAAACATCGCCCAGCAGAACAATCAGACGGCGATGGGACAGGCGTTCGACGCATCCCGTAACGATGACAACTTCTACCTGCCGCCGGAGGCCTTCCAGACGGAAGACTTCAAGCGGGGCATCAAGCTGTTCCTGTCGCCCGACGGACATGCGGTGCGGTTCACCGTCTTTCATCAGGGTGATCCGCTGACCGAGGAAGGCACCTCGCATATCGATCCGCTGCGCACCGCGGCAGCAGACGCCATCAAGGGCACCCCACTGGAGGGCTCGACGGTCTACATCGGTGGCAGCGCAGCCATGTACAAGGACATGCAGCAGGGCGCCGATTACGACTTGCTCATCGCAGCGGTCGCTTCGTTGATCCTGATCTTCCTGATCATGGTGGTGCTGACTCGTGCGGTGGCGGCCGCGGCCGTGATCGTCGGGACCGTGGTCCTGAGCCTCGGCGCGTCGTTCGGTCTTTCGGTCCTGCTCTGGCAGCACGTCGTCGGGATACCGCTGCACTGGATGGTGCTGCCGATGTCCGTGATCGTTCTGCTGGCCGTCGGTGCGGACTACAACCTGCTGCTGGTTTCCCGGATGAGAGAAGAGATCCACGCCGGGGTGCGCACCGGCATCATCCGCGCGATGGCCGGCACCGGATCCGTCGTCACCGCCGCAGGTCTGGTGTTCGCGTTCACGATGATGTCGATGTCGGTCAGCTCTCTGATCGTGATCGGACAGGTGGGTACCACCATCGGCCTGGGGCTGCTGTTCGACACCCTGGTGGTGCGATCGCTCATGACGCCGTCGCTGGCAGCGTTGCTCGGACGCTGGTTCTGGTGGCCGCAACACGTGCGCGCGCGCCCGGTGCCGCAACCGTGGCCGACATCGATCCATCGCGATCCCGCGCAAACGCCGGCCTGACGAAGTTCACCCGGTACAGCTCCGTTCTTAGACTCATCGGATGAGCAAGAGTCCGCTGCGCCGGCTGTCCGAACAGCTGTTGCTGACCAGCATGCGCCCACCGTTGACCGAGCGGCTGCACAGCCGGGGCGACATCGACCTCGGCGGGAAGCGCGTCCTGCTGACCGGTGCATCCTCGGGTATCGGCGAGGCCGCTGCCGAAAAGCTGGCGGCGCGCGGCGCCATCGTGGTGGCCGTGGCCCGTCGCCAAGACCTACTGGACGACCTCGTCGGGCGGATCACCGCCCGCGGTGGCGCCGCCCGCGCCCACGCGGTGGACCTCTCGGATCTGGACGCTATCGACGCACTGGTCGCCAGGGTGGAACGGGACCTCGGCGGGGTGGACATCCTGATCAACAATGCCGGGCGGTCGATCCGGCGCCCGCTGGCCGAGTCGCTGGAGCGCTGGCACGACGTCGAACGGACCATGACGCTCAACTACTATGCGCCGCTGCGGCTCATCCGCGGGCTGGCTCCGGGCATGCGGGAACGCCGCGACGGGCACATCATCAACGTCGCCACCTGGGGCGTGATGAACGAATCCGCACCACTGTTCGCGGTGTACAACGCGTCGAAGGCGGCGCTCAGCGCGGTCAGCAGGGTGATCGAAACAGAATGGTCCGCGGCGGGCGTGCACTCCACAACGCTGTACTACCCGCTGGTGAAGACGCCCATGATCGCCCCGACCCGGGCCTACGACAGACTGCCCGGGCTCTCGGCAAGCGAAGCCGCGGACTGGATGGTGACCGCGGCCCGCACCCGCCCTCTCCAGATCGCGCCGCGGATGGCGGTCGCGGCCAAGGCCCTCAACACCGTGTCCCCCGCGTTGGTGGACGCGATGATGAAACGGCAGCGGGTCCAGCCAGTTTGATGTGTCGCGCCGCGGAAGCCCGGACCCGATGGTAGACAGAGCGCTATGGAGATCCTGGTCACTCGGATGCTGATCCGGCCGGTCGACTACCCCAAATCGCTGGAGTTCTACCGCGACGGGATCGGCCTGGCGATCGCCCGGGAGTACCCGGGTGGCACGGTGTTCTACGCCGGTCAGTCACTGATCGAATTGGCCGGCCACCACACCCCGACCGAATCCGGTGTCTTCCCCGGTGCGCTGTGGTTGCAGGTGCGTGACGTCTACGCCGCTCAGGCCGAGCTGGAAAGCCGCGGCGTGCCGATCACCCGGGCCGCACAGGAGGAGCCATGGGGCCTGCACGAGATGCATGTGACCGATCCAGACGGCATCACGCTGATCTTCGTCGAAGTCCCTGAGACGCATCCGCTGCGCCACGATGTCCGCGACTGACCGCCGCTAAACGACGAAAACCCCCGCCGTGGCGGGGGTTTTCGTGTTCCGAACTCAGCTTCTCGGCGCGGCCAGCGGCCAGCCGACCGAGGCCAGCCTCGACGCCACCTGATTGATCTCCTCGGGATTCGGCTCCTTCTCGGTGACCTGCTGGATGGCGCGGTGAATCTCGTCCTCCGTCACCGGGATATCACCATCACTGGACCGCAGGATCGTCTGTGCGGCCTTGATGATCTCGTCCTCTGTCAACGTGCGCTTCAGCAGCGCCAGCAGCGGAAAGTAGTCCTTCGGCGGCACGCCGTCCGGGTAACCCTGGTGCAGCCAGCCCAGGACGTTGTCGACGACACCGGTGGTTTCAGTCATGTGGTCAGCTCACTCACGGAAGGAAGGGAACGGGGTTGAACCCGAAGTGGTGGATGATGGTCGTCTTGGTGATGTACAGGATCGCGACCGCGATCACCGCCGCGACCGTGGCGAACAGCAGCAGACCGAGCGCCTTGAGCGCGGGGTTCGGCGCCGAGACGGTGCCGTCGTCCTGTGTGCCACCGGAGCCGCTGGAGTAGGAAACCAGGCCGGCCGCGAACACTGCGGGCAGGCCGGCACCCAGGATCAGGCCGACCAACAGCACTTTGAAGATCGCTTCTACGTAGGTCATCATCAATCCCTATTCGTTGGTCTCGAAGTCCGGTCAGACGGCGGCTTTGTCGCCGCTTTTGGCGGCACCACGGACCTCGGCGGGCACCACGGAGTTGGTCGTATCGTCCCAATCGGCGTTCACGTTCTTGTGATCGACCTTCTGCTGCTGGGCACGCCACCACATGTAGCCGGACAGCGCCACCAGGATGACGAAGATGAGGCCGTCACCGGCCAGGGCCGAACCGGTCAGCGACTCGACACCCTCGGACAGCCAGAAGGACAGCGCCCCGACGATGGCCGCGGCAGGCAGTGTGACCAGCCAGGCCAGAGCCATGCGCCCGGCGACCGCCCACCGCACCTCGGCTCCGGGCTTGCCCACACCGCTACCGAGGATCGAACCGGTCGCAACGTGGGTGGTCGACAGGGCCATGCCGGCGGCCGACGAACTCAGGATGACCACTGCCGAGGAGGCCTCAGCCGCGAAGCCCTGCGGGGACTCGATCTCGACCAGCCCCTTGCCGAGGGTGCGGATGACGCGCCAGCCACCGATGTAGGTGCCCAGGCCGATGGCGAGCGCACACGACAGGATGATCCAGAACGGCAGGCCGTCCTTCTTCACATCGCCCGTCAAGTGGCCGGTGGTGATGAGAGCCAGCGCGATGACACCCATGGTCTTCTGCGCGTCATTGGTGCCGTGAGCCAACGCGACCAGTGAGGCGGTGGCGATCTGCCCCCAGCGGAAGCCCTGTTCACGACGCTTCTTCACCACGTTTCGGGTGATGCGATACACCAGCCAGGTTCCGACCGCGGCGATGATTCCTGCGATGACGGGCGAGGCAACAGCCGGGATGAGCACCTTGGAGATGACGCCGCTCCAGTTGACGCCCGCACTGCCCAGCGCAGCCAGGCCGGCACCGATCAGACCGCCGAAGAGCGCATGCGACGAGCTGGACGGGATACCGAAGAGCCAGGTGAGCAGGTTCCACAGGATGCCACCGATGAGGCCGGCGAAGATGATGGTGAGACCGGTCGACGAGGAGATCGACGGCAGCAGGTGACCGGTCTTGCTGTCCTGCACCTTGATCACCGAGGTGGTGACAGTGACAGCGACCTCGACTGACAGGAACGCGCCGACCAGGTTGAGGACACCGGCGAGGATGACAGCCGTCTTGGGCTTGAGTGCACCCGTAGCGATCGAAGTCGCCATGGCGTTACCGGTGTCGTGAAAGCCGTTGGTGAAGTCGAAGGCCAGTGCTGTTGCTATCAACAACACCAGGATGATCAGCTCTGCGCTCATGGCGCTAATTCTGGGGGACTACTGCCAATTTTGACCAGTCGGTGCACTGCCTCATTTGACCCTCCCAACAGGCAATTTCACTGACTCAGCGATGAGTTCACCGACTGTTCATCTCGGGGCTTCAAGGCGTTTGCCAGCAGCAACGGCGAGCGGATCACTGCGATATCGTCGCTGTGACCCACAAGCCTCAACGGCACTACGATCTAAAGCAGTCTCCGTCGTATGCCCCGGATCTTCACCCGGTTCCCCATCAGGAGTTGCTGCAGTGAATACCTTTCTCGCCAAGATCGCGGCTTGGCTCAAGTCCGGTTATCCCGAAGGAGTGCCCGATGCCGACCGGGTGCCGCTACTGGCTCTGCTGTCCCGGCGTCTGACCAACGAGGAGGTGAAGGCCGTCGCCCGTGACCTCGTCGACCGCGGCGAGTTCGATCACGTCGACATCGGGGTGCTGATCACGCAGATCACCGACGAGCTGCCGCGGGCCGAGGACATCGAACGGGTGCGTGAGCGCCTGGCCGCCAGGGGCTGGCCGCTCGACGATGCGCGCGACCATGAGACCGGTGAGGACTCCGCCGACGGACAAGAGGGGTCGGCATAGCCATCCTGCGCCCGATCGGTGTCGGCACCACCGCTCCGCTGCTGCCGGTCCTGGAGGCCGTTCTGGCCGGCGGGGATTCGGCGATCCTTCCGGTGCCCGCCGACGACGAACGCCAAACAGCGCTGCTGACAACGGCTTTACGCGCCGGTTCGCCGATCGACGACGATGTCGCGGTGGTGGTGTCGACATCAGGCACCACCGGTATTCCCAAGGGAGCCCTGCTGACCGCGTCGGCACTGCGGGCGAGCGCCGACGCGACCCACCGACGTCTGGGTGGGCCTGGGCACTGGTTGTCGGCACTGCCGGGCTATCACATCGCGGGGCTGCAGGTCCTGGTTCGCAGCATCGTCGCAGGCACCACACCGATAGCCATCACCCCGTCGTTCGATGTCGGTGATCTACCCCGTGCGGTCGCAGCGATGGGCTCCGGGCAGCGGTACGCGTCGCTGGTGGCGGTGCAGCTGGACAAAGCCCTGCGGGATGCCGAGGCGGCAGCGGCACTGGCCGCCCTGGACGCCGTGCTGATCGGCGGCGGCCCCATGCCCGCCGGGGTCGCCGAACGCGCTGCCGCGGCCGGTGTCACGGTGGTGCGCACCTACGGCATGAGCGAGACCGCGGGCGGCTGCGTCTACGACGGGGTGCCGCTGGACGGGGTGTCGGTGCGCATCGATGACGGCCGGATTCTGCTCGGCGGGGCAACGCTGGCCAAGGGGTACCGCAACCCGGTACGGACGCGAGGAGCAATGGGCTCAAGCCCCAACCCGTTCGCCGAACCAGGCTGGTTCCGCACCGACGACCTCGGGGTCGTGGACGACGCGGGGGTGCTGCGGGTCCTGGGCCGGGTCGACGACGCGATCAGCACAGGCGGGCTGACCGTGCTGCCGCAGCTGGTGGAGTCGGCGTTGGCCACCCACCCGGCCATCGCCGAATGCGCGGTGTTCGGTGTCGCCGACGAACGCCTCGGCCAGCGGGTGGTCGCAGCGGTGGTGCTGGCCTCGGCCACCACTCCGACGCTGACCGAACTGCGCGCCCACATCGCGCAGACGCTGGACCCGACGGCGGCGCCGCGCGAAATCCACGTCGTGGACGAACTGCCCCGGCGCGGTATCGGCAAGCTCGACCGCCGAGCGCTGGCGACCCGGTTCGGCTGAGCACCTGAGCCAGCGCGAAATCGACAACTGCTAGGGCGTAAACCCTTTACTAGGCAGGTGGTTTCAGCAGAATCGCCCGGGTATAGAGCAACTGGAAGCCGCGCCGCTGCACATTCTGCTGAGATTGCGAGCCGGGAGCCGTGGTGACGACAGCGATCTCGCAGCCGGCGGCCTCGGCGTCGGCGAGCCGGGCAGCGAGCAGCGCGGCCTGCACGCCGCGGCGCCGGTAGGCCGGTGCGGTGGCAGCGCCGGTGAGCTGGGCGATCCCGTCGGCGAACCGGGCGCTGCCACCCCCGGCCACCACGCCGTCGCACAGCGCGATATACGCTGCGGCGCCGGCCTTTTCCATGTCACGTTCGACCCGCTCGATGACATCGCGTGGGAATTCCTCATGACTGGGCACCCCGACCCCGTCTGGGTGGGCGAACCCGTGCACCACCACGTCCACCCACGCGTCGAGGTCGTCGGCGCGCCGGACCTCGACACCGGCCACCGACTCCTCAACGCCGTCCACCACTCGGCCCAGAACATTCTCGAATCCGGCCAGCCGGTAACCGCGGCCGGTCAACAACGGCGCAATCGCCGGATCCGCCAGCGTCGACAGCTCCACCTGGGTGGCAGCGCCGCGGGCGGCCATCATGTGTTCGACCTCACCGAGCAGTGCGGTGTCGGGCACACCATCGAAACCCAACCCCACCACCTTGTTCAGCGGCGAATACGGTTCGGCACAACACGCGTACCCGCCGGCCACCGGCACCGCGAGTACGTTCGCGCCGCGATGACCCGCCGCGTGCGTGGCCGCGACGATCAGCTGTGTCTCGGCTCGCTCGATACGGGCCGCCAGGTCGGTGTCGCAGAAGAGTACGTCGGTGTGCACGTCGCCCACGATCTCATCTGACTTGGGACCGTCGCCACCAAAATTGCGTGAACGCCGTCACCAAATGGTCAGACACGCCCGGGCGACGCCCGCCTAGGCTTGGGCGCATGCAGGTCGGACGCCGGGAAGCTGTCGCGGTGATCATCGGTCTGGCCCTCGTGGTGGCGGCCTTCGTCGTGCCGCATCTACATCTCGGCAGCGTCACGCCACTGATCAACAGCACGGCCGGCCAGATCTACAGCTTCGCCGACACCGCACCGATTTTCGGTTGGTGGAATGCGCACGTCGGCTGGGGCACCGTCCCGGCGATCGCCATTGCGGTGGCCGCCGTGTGGTGGGGCCCGACGCTTGCGCAGCGGCTTCCCTGGCGGGCCCTGCCGGTGACGGCCTGGGCCGTGTCGTGCGTGTGGGCGTTCTCGCTGGCCATGATCGACGGCTGGCAGCGCGGCTTCGCCGGCCGCCTCACGGCGCCGCATGAATACCTGCGGCAGGTGCCGACGATCACCGACATCCCCGAGGCGTTGCGGACGTTCTCGTCGAGAATCCCTGATCATCAAGCGGATTCGTGGATCACCCATGTCTCGGGTCACCCGCCGGGTCCGCTGCTGACCTTTGTGTGGCTGGACCGCATCGGGCTCGGCGGCGGCGCGTGGGCGGGGTTACTGTGCCTGCTGGCCGGATCCAGCGCCGCCGCGGCGATCGTCGTCGCGGCCCGAGCCCTCACCGACGAAGCCACCGCACGACGCGTCGCGCCGTTCGTGGCGGTGGCCCCGACCGCCATCTGGATCGCGGTCTCTGCCGACGGGTACTACGCGGGCGTCGCCGCGTGGGGAATCGCCCTGCTGGCCTTGGCGGTAGAAACGACACTATGGGCGGGTGCGGCCGGACTACTGCTCGGCTGGGGCATCTTCCTGAACTACGGGCTGGTGCTGATGGCGCTACCTGCGTTGGCCGTGTTGCTCACGGCGTCCGATTGGCGGGCCGCGCTGCGCGTGCTGACACCCGCCGTGGCGGCCGCGCTGGCGGTGGTAGCGGTGTTCCTCGCGGCAGGGTTCTGGTGGTTCGACGGTTATACCCTGGTTCAGCAACGCTATTGGGACGGCATTGCCGTCAACCGGCCGTTCCAGTACTGGTCGTGGGCCAACCTGGCCTCGGTGGTCTGCGCCATCGGTCTCGGCAGCGTGGCCGGGATCGGCCGGCTGTTCGACGTGGCGGCGATCCGTCGGCAACCGGGGCTGCGGCTGGTACTGATCGCCGCGCTCGCGGCGATCCTGTTCGCCGATCTCAGCATGCTGAGCAAGGCCGAGACCGAACGCATCTGGCTGCCGTTCACGGTGTGGCTCACCGCCGCGGGCGCATTTCTGCCACCGCGGTCAGCGCGGTTCTGGTTGGCGGTCAACGTGCTCGGCGCGCTCGTGCTCAACCATGTCATCCTGACCAACTGGTAGCAGCCGCTTCACCAGCTCGTAAACCAGCACGCTCAGCCATACCGCACCGAGTGAAACCGCCAATCCCAGTGGGTAATCGCGATCAAGCACCGTCGCGTTGTCCGGCCGCATGCCGGGCCTGCCGTACACCGGTACCGCCAGAAGCACCAGCACCACACTGCACAGCACCGCCACGGCGATCGGTGACCGGGAACCGGCCGGAACCAGTCGGTGTCCCGCCCATCCAGCTGCCGCGCACAGCGGGGCGAAGACGAAATCGTGTACCACCACCGCGACGAGCGCCCACACGAGGATCCGGACGCTGATCACCGGCGGGTTCTCCCACACCAGCAGCGCGCCATAGCCACCCAGTGAGAGTCCGGCCGCCGCCAACAGCAGCCGCATCGCCGTCATCCCACCACCTCGATCCGTGACAACCATTTCGTCTGCAGCACACCGGGTCTGCTCGGGGCGATGAGCCGACACGGGTAACCGTGGTCGAGATCCAGGGGTTGACCGTTGAGCCGCAACGCGATCAGCGTGGCGCTGTCGCGGGCGTGCCGAGCCGGCAGCACCGTGCGGGAATAGGGGCCCGGCGGTTCGAGCGAGATCATCCGCACATCGGAGTCCGCGACGCCGCCGACCGTGGCGATCAGATCGGCCAGGACCACGCCGGTCCAGTCCGCATCGACGCTCCAGCCCTCGACGCACGCGATCGGCAGCCGTCTGGTGGTCTGCGGCAACGCGGCCAGCTCGGCGATGGTGAAGGCCCGCACCACGGCGCCTTTCGTCACCGTCAGCCGGTAGTCGGGCGAGGTCGCGCTGTGCAGCACACCGGCCGCGACCGCCGAGCGGTTCACCGGAACTCCCTGCGGTCCTTGCCCGGATCGCGGTGCCAGCACCGACACGCGGCGCAGCAACGGCACCGTCTGCCCCGCGGTGACGGCCGTCGCCAGCGCCACCGCAAGCCAGGTGCCACGCAGCACGGTGCGCCGGGTGAGCCCGATGGCCGCCCGCTCGAGCGGTTCATCCAGAGCCACGCGGATCACCGGCAGTTTGACCGCCAGATGAACAAGCACAGCACCTGTGGCGACGTAGGCCATGGCGTAGTGAGCGGTGGTGAAGAAGAACTTGAAGGCGTACCACTGCGCGATGTTCATCAGCCCGGTGGACAGCTGAAACAGCATGGCACCGACCAGAACCAGGATCGACAGCCGCTCCACCTGGCGCCCCAGGCCGCCGATCAGCGGGCGCTCGAACAGCTTCGGCCACACCGACCAGAGTTTGACCACCAGCAGCGGAATGGCGGCGATACCCGAGATCACGTGCAGGCCCTGGGTCAACCGGTACAGCCACACCGGCCGGGTGGGCCAGAAAAACCAGGGCTGCGGATGCTGGATGAAATGGCTGATCAGTCCCGTCACGAAGCAGACCACCACCGCGACGCCGAGCGCCGCCCCGACGCGGACGGTCACGGCGGTTCCACGCACTGTGACGACGCCTCTCATGGCGCCTCCAAGGCCGCGATCACCCGATCACCCACAGGATGGATGGCCGTCACCGTCAGGCCGACATCGCGGGCGAGCCGAGCCGCACAGTCCAAACCTACGGTCGCCCAACGGAACCAGGGGCCGATGCTGCGCGCCGACTCCAACCGGACCCATGCCGCATCGACTCCCGTTGCCGCGGTATCGAACTCGACCAGACATCGGCCGCTTCGGCCGAGCAGCTCACCGGCTCGCTGCAGCACCCGCCACGGGTCGCCGCCGAGCCCGACGTTACCGTCGGCCAGCAGCACCGTCTGCCAGCGGCCGGTCCCGGGCAGCGGCGCGAACAGATCTCGGCACAGCACCGGTGCGCCACTGCCGCGGGCCAATTCGACGGCGGTGCGGGACAAGTCCACGCCGAGGGCGGGCAGCCCCCGCCGCACCAGGCCCGCGACCAACCGTCCCGGTCCGCAGCCGAGATCGAGCGTCGGCCCGGAGCACAGGTTCACGATGGTTTCGTCAAACCTGCTGTCGAAGCGGCCGTTTGCCCTGGGCCCGCCCAGCCAGCTGCACACCGGCAGATACCGCGTGCCGCCGTCGGCGCGCCGGATCCAGCACTGTTCCCCGTCAAGCGCCCGGTCGTAGAGCTGTCCGTGCATGTCATAACCCCCGGGTCGCTCGGACGAATCGACTTTCGGGACGGCAGGCCCGGCGCACCTCGCCGATGTCGTCGACCGTGTCGAAGTCGGCCAGCTCGGCGGCCAGGACCACTGTCGCACCGATGTGGTGAAGTGCGGCAAGGGTTTCCGCGCCGGTTTGCGACGTCGACATCTCGACGTCGGCCAGGCACGCCGCCGTGCGGCTGTCCTGCACACCGAGTACCCACCAACCGCCGTCGCGGGCCATTCCGAGCACCGCGTCGGCGTCCTCCAACGCTTGCCCGCACTTGTCCAGTAACGCCGCGGTCACCTGCGGCGTGTCCATCCCGATCTGCAGCACCGGCAGCCCGGTCGCCGCGGCGGCGTCGGCGTGAGCGTTGGCCAGCCGTTCGGCAAAATTCTCGCCGCGCTGCGGTACGACGATGAAATCGGCCAACCGGTCACGTATCTCACGGCCGCAGCGGGCCCGCTCGAGGTCACCGGTCAGGGCCACCACGCGGGTCTGGACAGCGGCAGCGGCCGCCGCGTCGAGGGTGTCCAGCAGCGCCGCGGCAGCGATTTCGGCGGCGGCCTCGGCACCGATACCCGCGGCCAGCCGGGTCTTCGCCAACCCCGGAACCGGCGCCTTGGCAACCACTAGCACCACAACGGGTTTCACGTGATCGCCCGCCAGAAATCCACTGCGGCAATGACACTGCCCCGCACCGATCCACTCACCTTGGACTGGCCTCCGGTGCGCGGCCCGTAGGTCACGTCACGCTCGACCACGCGCCAACCGGCCTGCGCCGCGCGGACCAACAGCTCCAGCGGGTAGCCCGACCGGCGATCCGTCACCCCGAGACCGATCAGGGCGTCACGGCGGGCCACTCGCATCGGCGCGATGTCGTGCACCGGCAGCCGGTACCGCCGCCGCAACCGCCAGCACACCGCCGCCGTGCCGAGGCGGGCATGCCAGGGCCAGCGCAACCCGGCGGCCGGCCGGCGCCGGCCGATCACCAGGTCGGCGCCGTTATCCAGTTCGGCGACGAGCGCCGGAAGTTCCCGCGGATCCAGCGAGCCGTCGGCGTCGAGCACCGCGACGATCGGTGTCGCGGCCGCGACCACCCCCGCGTGCACCGCAGAGCCATACCCTGGTCGTGGCTCAGCCACCACCGGCGCGCCGAGCGAGCGGGCCACCTCTGCCGTACGGTCCGTGCTGTTGTTGTCGACGACCAATGGGCGGTACCCGTCCGGCAGCGCGGCCAGCACACCAGGCAGCGACTGCTCCTCGTCCAGGCAGGGCAGCACCACGGTGACGAGGGCCGATTCGGGGGCCATGTTTTCTGACGGTAGGCCGTCCCCGCCGCGGTGGCCAGCGGCCAACCATGACGAAACCGTGACATAGCCGCAGGTCCCGGCACTGCAGCAGTAACCTCGAACGATGACCCGGGTACTCATCGCCGACGATGACACCGTGGTGCGCGACATGGTGCGGCGCTATCTGGAACGCGATGGGCTCGACGTCTCGGTCGCGCACGACGGTACCGAAGCCCTGCGGCTGCTGAACACCATGCAGATCGACATCGCGGTACTCGACGTGATGATGCCGGGTTCCGACGGCCTGTCGCTGTGCCGTGATCTGCGCCGCGACGGCGACTACAGCATGCCGGTGATCCTGCTGACCGCGCTCGGCGAGGAGGACGACCGCATCGCCGGGCTGGAGGCCGGCGCCGACGACTATCTGACCAAGCCGTTCAGCCCCCGCGAACTGGCGTTGCGGGTGCGCTCGCTGCTGCGGCGCAGCTCCGGGCCGGTCGGGGCGGTGCCCGTGGAACTCGCCGTCGACGATCTGCACGTATCGACCGCAGCACGGTCGGTCACGTTGGCGGGACGGCCGGTCAGCCTGACCAACCGCGAATTCGACCTGCTGGTGTTCCTGTTGACCAACAGCGACACCGTGTTCTCCCGCGAGGATCTGCTCAAACGGGTGTGGCGCTGGGACTTCGGCGACCTGTCCACGGTCACGGTGCATATCAAGCGGTTACGGTCCAAGCTCGGCGATCAACACCGGATCCAGACGGTGTGGGGACGAGGCTACCTGTGGAGTGGTGATGAGCGCTTGCGCGAAGATCAGAGGACGTAGTGCAGAACCTCGCTGAGATCATAGGGTGGGCCCTGGCCTGCTCGCTGCCTGTGGTGCTGGCCGGGGCGATCATCATCCGGTTCGCGCGGTCGTGGTCGCTCGCGGTGAGCATGGTGGTGCTGGTGCTGATCCCGACGCTGGCCACGTTCACCGGGGTGCTCGGCGCCAGCGGATTCATGATCACCGAGACCTTCGAGCAGACCGCCGTGGTGCTGGTGATCGTGTCGGTGGTGACCATCCCCGCGGCCGTCATGTTGGCCCGCTACCAGGCCCGCCGCACAGTGTGGGAACAGGAGATCCGCGATTCGGAACGCGCGGCCGAACATTCGCGCCGCCAGTTGGTCGCTTTCGTCAGCCACGACCTGCGTACCCCGCTGGCCGGTATCCGCGCGGTCTCCGAAGCCATCGCCGACGGCGTGGTCACCGACGATGAAGTCAGAACGCAGGCCAAACACATTGAGCAGGAATCGATCCGGCTCTCCGAGATGGTCGACGACCTGTTCGAGATGTCGAAGATCAACGCGGGTTCGGTGCAACCGTTGCGCGAGCAGGTGGCCCTGGACGAGGTGGTGGCCGACGTGATCTCGACCCACCGGATAGCGGCCCTACACGCGGGCGTGCGGTTGACCGCCGAACTCCCGCCGCAGCCCGTGCAGGTACTGGGCAGTGACCGTGCCCTGGTGCGGGTGCTGTCGAACCTGGTGGCCAACGCCATCGCGCACACACCCGAGGGCGGCAGCGTGACGCTGGCCCTCGGCTCGGACGCCGACGGCGCATGGGCACACGTCGACGACACCGGCGTGGGGATCGACGAGGCCGACCTGCCACGGGTTTTCGACGTCGCCTACCGCGGCTCCAACGGGCGTGTGCCACGCGCGGATTCGTCGCTGCCCAGCGGTTCGGGCCTCGGGCTGACCATCGCGGCGGGCCTGGTACAGGCGCACGGCGGCACACTGTCCGCACGCAATCTGGACACCGGGGCACGTTTCGAGGTGCGCTTGCCCTTGGCGTTCGACACCGCCGAGTAGCGCGATCCTCATCGGATTCATATCCACGGCCGAGCTCATCGACAGCTCCGACACGGACCGTGGCCACATGGTCATCACACCTCGCACATCGCGCTACGCCGTTGTCGCTCTTGCCGGATTCGCCGCGTTCTCGTTGGCCGCATGCGGATCGTCGAGCACGTCGTCTGCTCCGAGTTCGGCGGCCAGCGGCTCTACGTCGACGTCCGCCGCTGCCAGCCCCACGCCGCCAGGCGGCGGCCACAACGGCAAGGACCGGGTGGCCGGGCTGGTCAGCGCCGTGTCAGGTGGCACAGTGAACGTGACGGGACGGCAGGGTCCGGCCACCGTGAACATCACCGGATCGACACGCATCGCCCAACTCAGTGCCGCACAGCTGAGCGACATCACGCCGGGCGAGTGCATCTGGGTCCACCCCACCAAGGACAGCACCGAGCCCACGGTCACGGCAGGCGCAGTCCTCGTCGGTCAACCCGCCGGGAACCAATGCGGGCACAAAGGCGGCAATCAGCACCACGGCGTCACCGGAACCGTCACCTCGGTGAACGGCAACTCGATCGTGGTCACCGCGGCCGACAACAGCACCGCCACAGTGACCGTCACAGCCAACACTCGGTACGAAAAGCGGTCCGACGCAGACGCTTCGGCAGTCACCACCGGCGTATGCCTGGCAGCCCGCGGCACCAAGGGCAGCGACGGCGTCCTGCAAGCCACCGGCGCGACTGTGCGGCCGGCCACGAACGGCAGCTGCCCAGGCGTGCCGCGAGGGTGAATCACGTCCGCAGCGGCGCGAACGCGAACTCAGCCAGCCCCTCGTGTGGATCGATCGCGGCCGCGAAGCCCAGTTTTCGGGTCGCCTGCTCCGGTGAGGCCACGATGTGCCGGACGTCGCCGCTGCGGTACTGGCCGGTGACGATGGGCTTGTCCACGCCGCGGGTCTCGCACAGCCGCGTCGCCACCTCCAAAATCGAGATCGGCCGGCCCGAGCACACGTTGAACGCGTTGAACCCGTCCAACCCGGCGCCCACCGCCGCGACATTGGCGGCGGCGACGTCGTCGACGTGGACGAAGTCGCGCATCTGCCCGCCGTCCTCGAAAACCCTTGGCCGCTGGCCGGCTTCGAGCTGTGACCGGAAGATGGCCGCGACCCCGGAGTACGGGGTGTCGCGCGGCATGTTGGGCCCGTAGACGTTGTGATAGCGCAGCGCGACCACCGACCCGGCGCCCGCCTCGGCCCAGGCCAGCGCGAAATGCTCCTGCGCGGTCTTGCTGGCGGCGTAGAGACTGCGGGGACGCAGCGGCGCGTCCTCGCCGACCAGGCGCCACCGCAACGGTTCTCCGCCGATCGGGCAGCGGTGCTCGAACACCCCGCCGTCCAAATCGGCTTTGGTGCGTGGTGTCGGGTCGACCGGGCCGTGCTCGGGACAGTCGTAGCCGCCTTGCCCGTACACCACCATCGACGAGGCCAGTACCAGACTGGTGCAACCCGCGGCGTACATCTCGGCGAGCAGCACGGCCGTCCCGTAGTCGTTGTGGCCGGCATAGGACGGGGCGTCGGCCGCGTCGACCCCGGCGCCGACCACGGCTGCCTGGTGACACACCACGTCGACGCCGTCGAGCAGAGGTTTGAGCGCGGACCCGTCGCGAATGTCGACCACGTGGCATTGCGGCGGGGCTTCGGCACCGGGACCATGTGCGGCGGCCAGCATGGTGTCGACGGCAATGACCTCGTGGCCTGCTGCCCGCAAGGCCGCCCAGGTACGGGACCCGATGAAACCTGCTGCGCCCGTAAGCAGAACCCTCACGGCAACTCGAAGGGCAGCTTCACCCCGTCGTGGGCCAGGCAGTGCGTGCAGGTGCGCTCGACGTCGACGGCCTCGAGCGCCTCGTGCACGAGCTTTTTGAACGGCACGATGTTGCGTTCGAATTCGGCGAACACGTCGACCGTGCGCACCCCTCCCCCGGCCTCGATGCCCGCGTCCAGATCGGTCACCAAAGCGATGGCCGCGTAACACATCTCGAGTTCACGTGCCAGCACTGCCTCGGGGTATCCGGTCATGTTGACCAGGCGGAAACCCTGGTTTGCGAACCATCGGCTCTCGGCGCGGGTGGAGAACCGCGGCCCCTGGATCACCACCATGGTTCCGCCGTCGACCACACCGGGCAGCCCGGCTGCCGCGGCGCGCAGCGTCGGACAGTACGGGTCGGCGAAGCTGACGTGGATTCCGCCGGAATCGAAGTAGGTGTCGGGACGCCCGCTGGTGCGGTCGACCAGCTGATCGGGTACCGCCATCGAACCCGGTCCGAGGTCGGGGGTCAGGCTGCCGACCGCACACGGCCCGAAAATGCGTCGCACTCCCAACGCCCGCAGTGCCCACATGTTCGCCCGGTACGGCACCGTGTGCGGCGAATACTCATGGTTGACGCCGTGTCTCGGGAGGAACGCCACCTCGTGCCGACCGACGGTGCCGACCGTGATGGGCGCGCTCGGCTCACCGTAGGGGGTGTCCAAGCTGACGCTGCGCGCATCAGAGCCGAAGAACGTATAGAAGCCGCTGCCGCCGACGACTCCGAGCACTAGTCGGTCTTGTTGTCGGGGCCCTCGGGGCGGCTCTCTTCGACGTCCGCCGGGAGGTCGTCGTCAAGGTCCCTGTCGAGGTCGTCGTCGAGCTGGGCCCGGGCTTTCCGGGCGTTGTCGCGGATCTCGAACGCGTCGGTGGCCAAGCCGCCGATGGCCGAGGCCACATCCTTGACTGCGGTGGTGATGATGTGGGTCACCTCGCCCACCGTCGACGCCACCGCCTCGACGGATTCCTGCAGCACGTCCTTGCTGATCTCGGTCTTGCTGAGCCGGTCATTCATGCCGCCAGTGTAGGTCGGCTCGCCGGAGTACTCATACGATGGCGGCCGTGGCCAGTTTCGCGCAATGGATCGAGGGCGCCCGGCCCCGCACCTTGCCCAACGCCGTCTCACCTGTGATCGCCGGTACCGGCGCGGCGGCGTGGCTCGGCGCGGCGGTGTGGTGGAAAGCGCTGCTGGCCCTGGTGGTTGCCCTGGCCCTGATCGTCGGCGTCAACTACGCCAACGACTACAGCGATGGCATCCGCGGCACCGACGACGTGCGGTCCGGTCCGCTGCGGCTGGTGGGTTCCCGGGTGGCGTCACCCCGCGCGGTGCTGACCGCGGCGCTTCTGAGTTTGGCGGTGGGTGCCGTCGCGGGCTTGGTGCTGGCCGCCGTCAGCGCGCCGTGGCTGATCGCCGTCGGCGCGGTATGTATCGCCGGGGCGTGGCTGTACACCGGCGGCAAGAAGCCCTACGGCTACCTCGGGTTGGGCGAGGTCGCGGTCTTCGTCTTCTTCGGGCTGGTCGCAGTGCTGGGCACGCAGTACACCCAGGCACTGCGGATCGACTGGGTGGGCGTGGTGATGGCCGTGGTGATGGGTTCGCTGTCGTCGGCGGTGCTGGTGGCCAACAATCTGCGCGACATCCCGACCGACGCGGAGTCGGGCAAGATCACGCTGGCCGTGCGGCTCGGCGATGCCCGCACGCGGGTGCTGTACCAGGTGCTGCTGGTCGTGGCCCTGATCGGGACGCTGACGCTGACCGCCGCCACGCCGTGGTGTCTGGTTGGGCTGCTGGCTGCGCCGCTCGCGGTTCGCGCGGCTCGGCCCGTGCGGGGTGGCAGCGGCGGCGCGGGGCTGATCCCCGTGCTGCGCGACACCGGGCTGACCATGCTGGTATGGGCCGTCACGGTGTCGTTGGCGCTGACTTTCTAGCGCGAGCAGACACTCGGGTACTTGACACGCCGTAGTTGCGGTGCCGCCACGTCTGCTCGCCGAAGAAGTTCGGCAGGTTATCCACAGATTGCTCTCGGCCACTTCAGTCGCAGGCAGTAGGACAGCCAGCATCGAAGGATGCCCAGAGCCGCGATCGATCTCGAGAACCTGTTCGCCATCAACGGCGGAGTAGCCAGCACAGCGCAGTTGAGATCGGTCATGTCACGCAAGACGCTTGCGGCACTTGTACGCTCAGGGCAAATTCTGCGGGTGTGTCGTGGCGTCTACTCCGACCACGTGCCCGGCACATTCGATCGACTTGCGGCCCTGGACATCCTCACCTCGATGCCGATCGTGGCCTGCATGAACACCGCTGCAGAACTCTACGGATTCGACACCGAGCACGACGACCGCGTTCACATCCTCGATCCCGGACTTCGGATCCGCCCCGACGACGGTTTGATGGTGCACCAACGCGTTGGCGCACCGTTGAAACGCGTCTCCGGCCGGCTGGCGACAACCCCCGCGTGGACGGCCGTCGAGCTCGCCCGCACCCTGCGCCGGCCGCGTGCGCTCGCGATCCTCGACGCCGCCCTGCACGTGGGCGCCTGCGGCACCGCGGAATTGGACTCCGCGGTGCGTGAGCAGAAAGGACGTAGGGGCATCGTCGCCGTGCGAGACCTGTTGGCGCACGCCGACGCCAGAGCCGAGTCGCCGATGGAAAGCGAGATGCGACTGGTGTTCATCGACTGGTGCGTGCCACGCCCTGAGCTGCAATACGAGATCATCGATCGCCACGGTGACCGGTGGCGGGTGGATTTTGCCTGGCCCGACGCGAAAGTGGCCGCCGAATACGACAGCGTGGAATGGCACGCCACTCCTGAGGGCTTCAAACACGACCGGCTGAAGACCGCGCGGTTGCGGGAGTGTGGCTGGAGCACTGTCTCCGCGGTGACCGACGATATCCGCCGGCGTCCCGAAGAGTTGGTGCGTCGGGTCCTGTGGCACCTCGACGGCGCCGCATTGGCCGGGTGATTGGCCGGGTTGTACCCGCGAGCAGACATGGCAGTACTGGAAAGCCGGCGTGTCGGGGACCGCAGTGTCTGCTCGCGGGGAGAAAGTTGGCCCACGGCGGCACTGCATTCCACTAACGTTGCTCCTCGACCGGCCGACCGTCTGGAGACGAGCATGACCGTTTCGACCGCACAGCCGCCACCGCCATCAGGCCGGGCGGCGACCCGTCGGGCCATCTGGAACACGATCAGGGGATCGTCGGGCAACCTCGTCGAGTGGTATGACGTCTACGTCTACACCGTGTTCGCCACGTACTTCGAGAAGCAGTTCTTCGATCCGGCCGACCAGAACTCGACGGTCTACATCTACGCGATCTTCGCCGTCACGTTCGTCACGCGGCCGATCGGCTCGTGGTTCTTCGGCCGGTTCGCCGACCGCCGTGGCCGACGCGCCGCGCTGACCTTCAGTGTGTCGCTGATGGCACTGTGCTCCCTGGTCATCGCCTTGGTACCGGCCCGTGACAGCATCGGTGCGGCCGCCCCGATCGTCCTCATACTGTGCCGGCTGGTGCAGGGGTTCGCCACCGGTGGCGAGTACGGCACGTCGGCCACCTACATGTCCGAAGCCGCGACGCGGGAACGCCGCGGCTTCTTCTCGTCTTTCCAATACGTCACGCTGGTCGGCGGCCATGTGCTCGCCCAGTTCACGCTGCTGATCATCCTGACCGCGTTCAGCACCGCACAGGTGAGCCAATTCGGTTGGCGCATCGCCTTTGCCGTCGGCGGCGTCGCCGCAGTCGTGGTGTTCTGGCTGCGCCGCACGATGGACGAGTCGCTGTCGCAGGAGCAACTCGAGGCGATTAAAGCCGGGCAGGACAACAGCTCCGGGTCGATGAGCGAGCTGCTCACCCGCTATTGGAAACCGCTGCTGCTGTGCTTCCTGATCACCATGGGCGGCACCATCGCGTTCTACGCCTACAGCGTCAACGCCCCGGCGATCGTCAAGGCCACCTACAAGGACCAGGCCATGACCGCCACCTGGATCAACCTCATCGGGTTGATCTTTCTGATGGCGATCCAACCGGTCGGCGGAATCATCAGTGACAAGGTGGGACGCAAACCGCTGTTGCTGTTCTTCGGGTTCGGCGGCGTCGTCTACACCTACGTCCTCTTCACCTACCTACCCCAAACCCGTTCGCCCGTCATGTCGTTCCTGCTCGTCGCGGTCAGCTACGTGCTGCTGACCGGCTACACGTCGATCAACGCGCTGGTGAAATCCGAACTGTTCCCCGCCCATGTGCGGGCACTCGGCGTGGGAGTCGGCTACGCACTGGCCAATTCGATATTCGGCGGCACCGCGCCGGTGATCTACCAGGCCCTCAAGGAAAAGGACCAGGTACCTCTGTTCATCGCCTACGTCACGTTGTGCATCGCGATCTCTCTGGTGGTGTACCTGTTCTTCCTGAAGAACAAAGCCACCACCTACCTGGACCGCGAGAAGGGCTCGGCATTCGTCACGGCAGATAGTTAGCCGTGAACCCCCAACGCATCGAGCAGCCGATCCAGATCATTGTCGTTGTTGTAGAGGTGAAAGCCCACGCGCACGGCGCCGGCCCGGATCGACGCACGAATCCCGGCCCGCTGCAACCGGTCTGCCGCATCGGCGATCGGAATCGATACGATCGCCGAATCCTGCTGGGGCAGCCCGATTTCGGCGCGCAACCGATTGGCCAGTCCGACGACGTGGTGTTTGACCGCGACCTGATCCAGCGACGCCAGCCACGGCAGCGCCAGCCCGGCTCCGAGCACACTGAACCAGGCCGGCGAGGTGTCGAACCGGCGAGCGTCGGCAGCCAGCCGCAGCGGCAGCCCGTAGATCGACTGCCAGGGCTGCTCGCCCGCATACCAGTTCGCCGCGTGCGGCGTCATGGTCGCAGCCACGCGCTCGCTCAACGACATCCAGGTGGTGCCCCGTGGTGACAGCAGCCACTTGTACACCGCGGCCACTGTGACATCTGCCCAACCCACATCGGGACATGCCCAGCCAAGGGCCTGTGTGAGGTCGACCACGGTGAGGGTGTCGGTGCCCTGCACAGCCGTGCGCAGGGCCGCCAGATCGAGCACCGCACCGTCGGCCGACTGCACAAGGCTGACCGATACCACGTCGAAGTCGGCGGCGCTGTGCAGCAGATCGTCGGGAGCGAGTTCGGTGACCGTCACACCGCGGCCCTGCGCGGCGAACGGGAAGGTGGTGCTGGTGAATTCGCCCGCGAGCACGGCGACCCGGCTGCCATCGGGAATAGCGGCTGCCACCAGTCCCAGTGCGGCCGACACATTGCCTGCCATGGCCACCGACTCGACCGGAACCCCGGCTAGCCGCGCGTAGCCCGTGCGCCCGGCCCGTACGGGTTCATCGAACGACGCGGCGTCCATCGTCCCGGACTGCCAGCCGGTGAGACACCGCTGCAGGGCTTCCAGCTGGAACTGGGGCGGCAGCCCGAACGTCGGTGTGTTGAGAAACCCTTCGGCCCCGGCGAATTCGGCGCCGAAAGCCTCCCTCACGACTTTGGGTCTTCGCCGCGCAGCCGCGCCTGCAGTTGTTCGCGATCCTGACGCCGGCGTTCGTCGAGAGCCGCTATGGACGCAGTGGCACGCTCCCGCAGCGGGCGAAACAGCCAGATACCCAACGGCAGCGCGATCACCAGGGCGAACAACAACGCCACCACGATCGGGAATTCGCGGACCCCGAGCAGGTGCCCACCACCGAAGATCACTGCCGTCAACACCGCGACAAGCGCGAGCCGGGCCCCGACATAGACCAACACATCGACAACCAAGCGGGCCGCCGGACGACTTGCTGACACAACCCGAGCCTACCGACCACGCGTATATTCAGGTAAAGGAGGTTTCTCGAGTGGCTTACCTACTCCTGTTACTCGTGTTGAGTTGCCTGGTCTACGTCGGCTGGCGACTGACGCGGGTGACAGCGAACAGATCCAAGACCCGTGTCATCGGCCCCGACGACGATCCTGATTTCCTGCGCCGACTCGGACACGGTGACAACCCGCGGCCGTAGCCGTCAGGTCAGCCGCGCAGTTCGCTGCGATGCCGCCGCGACTTGGCAAAGTCGCTGGCCACCACTGCAGCCAACTCGATGAGCGCCTCCCGGGTCTTCGGCTTGAGCCGCTCCAGGCTGATCTCGGCTCCCTCCTCCAGATGCGGATCGAACGGCACCAACCGCACCGCCCGGCAGCGCCGTGAGAAGTGATCCACCACCTTCGACAAATCCACCTTGCCTGACCGTGGGCGCACCGCGTTGACCACCGCGACCGAATTGCGCACCAAATCCTGATGGCCGTGCGCGTCGAGCCAGTCCAGCGTCGCCGACGCACTGCGTGCCCCATCGACCGAACCGGAGCTGATCACGATCAGCACGTCGGCCTTGGACAACACGGCCGCCATCGCCGAATGCATCAGTCCGGTACCGCAATCCGTCAGCACCACACTGTAGAACCGCTCCAGCACCTCCAGGGTGCGCGTGTAGTCGTCGGAACTGAACGCCTCCGACACCGCGGGATCGCTTTCCGAAGCGAGCACCTCCAGCCGGCTCGGCCCCTGTGAGGTGTAGGCCCGCACGTCGCTGTAGCGCTCGATGCCCTCAGCGTCGCGCAGCAGATGACGCACCGTCGCGGCGGTTTCCAACGGAACCTTCTGGCTCAGCGTGCCCCGGTCCGGGTTGGCGTCGACAGCCACCACCCGGTCGCCGCGGATCGAGGCGAACGTGGCGCCCAGCGTCGCGGTGATGGTGGTCTTGCCCACCCCGCCCTTGAGTGACAGCAGCGCGATCCGGTAGCAGCCGTGCAACGGCTGGCGCACCTGGGCCAGCAGGTCGTTGTGGTGGTTGACCTTGGGACTCTCCCCCACATTGACCAGCTTGAACGTCGACACGTACAGCCACTTGCGCCACCCCGACGACGGCGGGTCCTTGCGCTGGCCCAGCAGTGCGGTGGTCGACAGGTCCCGGTACGGCGAAGAGAAGTCCGGCTGCGCAGGCATCGGCTGCGGTACACCGTCCACCGGTGTCGCAACGACAGGGACACCGTGCGGCGGCGTCGGAGCCGTCCACTCCGGCGGCGGTCCCGCGCTGGTACTCGGATCGCTGAACCGCTGCTGCCCGCGGAAACCGGATGCCGCCGGTGTCGGCTGGTCGACTACGTGTGCCGGAGGGGGTGCGGCGTGGCTGAGCGTCGGCTCGTCCGGGGTGTTTGCAGACACATCCACCGTGTCCGACGCTGGGTGTTCAGTTGATTCGGACTCGGACATGGAATCTCCCCTCCATACGGGCGCCGCGCGCTACCCGCGCGCCACATCACCTAACCAACGCCGGCGTACGAATGCAGCCCGACGGTAACCAGATTGATGAAAAACAGGTTGAACACCATCGCGACGAAACCCACGACGTTGATCCACGCGGCCTTGCGGTCCCGCCAACCGGCGGTCGAGCGGGCGTGCAGATAGGCGGCATAGACCACCCAGGCGATGAACGACACCGTCTCCTTGGGATCCCAGCCCCAATAGCGGCCCCACGCCTCCTCGGCCCAGATGGCGCCGAAGATCACCCCGAAACCGAAGATCGGGAACGCGAAGATCGTTGTCCGGTAGGCGATCCGGTCGAGCGTCTGGGCGTCGGGCAGACGCTGGATGATCCGGCCGAACGCATTGTCACGATTGGCCAGCGGCGACATCTTGACCAGAAACAGGATGCTCGCAACGCCGGCCACCAGGAATACCCCGGAGCCCAGGCTCACCACCGAGACATGGATCGGCAGCCAGTACGACTGCAGCGCAGGCATCACCGGCGCGGCGTTGGTGTAGAGCCAATGACCCGATACCGCCAGCAGGATCAGCACCGGTAGCAGCACGAACACCCACAGCGCGCGGTACTGCGGCCGGCGCAGCACGATCGCAGACGCCACCAAACCCGCGAAGCACGTCAGGTTGATGAACTCGTACATGTTGCCCCACGGCACCCGCGACGTGGCCAGGCCGCGCAGCACGATGCAGACGAACAACAGCCCGATACCGACATAGACCAGGGACAGGCCGGCGCGGCCGATCCGCTCATCGGTGGAGCGCCTGGGGATATCCGCGACCACACCCGGGGTGGCACTGTCAGCCCCGACCATGGCGCCGATGAGGACGCGTTCCCCGACCAGTTGCTCTTCGCGCGAGCGCTCATCGACCTTGCGGCCGCGGGAGTACGCCAGTTCGACGGCCAGCAGCAGCATCGCTCCTACCAGCACCACCACCGACGACGTGAAAGCCCAGTCCGAGTACCGGGCCAACCCGATATCGATGTGCTCTGTATTCATGCGTGCGTCACTCTCCCAGCAGCCGTTGCGTCAATCGCTCGAACTCGTCGCCCCACCCGGAGTTGTCGGAACGGGCCAATCCGCCCAACTCGACGCTCACGGTACCTCCTGGAGGAAGCGGCCCTTCGCCGGATGTCGCCGCCGGAGCGGCTCCCAACCGAACCCAGATCCGGCGCCTGCGCACCACCAACGACACCAGCAACCCGCCCATCATCGACATGGCGAAGATCAGCACCCAGATCTGCGCGGGGTCGTGGGACACCTGCAGGTTGATGAACGGCACCGCCCCGTCGAACCGGACCGTGGTGCCGTCGTCGAGGCGGGTGACCTGACCCTTCACCAGGTTGACCCGCGCCACCTTGGTGAGCCGCTTCTGGTCGATCAGGCGCGGGTCCAGGGAGAACAGCGACTGCGGACGACCTGTGTCCAGGCCGGTGTCGCCGCGGTAGATATCGACGGCGACCGCCGGATCGTTGAGCGCCGGGAAGCTGGACGACAACAGCGTGCCCTCGAGTTGCTTGGTGGGGGCGAAGAGCCCCTGGATGGCGATCTGATGCTTGCGGCGCTCGTCGGCGTCGGGGTAGCTGCCGCCCGGCGGATCGATCCGCACCACGCCTGAGGACAGCAGGGTGAGTGGCTCCTCGGGCTTCCACTGCACGGTCTGGCTGCGGGACTTCCCGTCCGGGAACGTGACGGTGAACGACGGTGCGTAGCCGTGCCCCTGCAGGTAGATCCGGTTCCCGCCGATGCGCAGCGGATGGTTCACCTCGAGCCGGTAGGGCCGCCAGGTGTCGGCCGCCAGATCGTCGCCGGCCTGGTAGTCGATGTTGGCCGCGAATGACAGGGCCTGGCCGGTCGGCAGATAGTGGGCGTCGAAGTCGTTGACCCGCAGGCAGATGGGATCCAGCGAAGTGCCGTCGACGGTGTTGCCGGCCCGGAACGAGTCGAACGCGGCCGGAGATGCCGAGCAGAACCCGGGACCACCGTCGGCTATGACGATGACGTTGCCCTCGTAGCCGAACAGCTTGCCGGCAGCCACGGCGACCAGCAGCCCGAGCAGCGAGAAGTGGAACACGATGTTGCCGAACTCCCGCAGATAGCCCTTCTCTGCGGAAATTTCGGTGCTGCCGTTTTCGGTGCGGGTGACGGTGCGCCAACCCTTGAGCCGATGGGTCACCTGCTCGGCCAGCTGCTGCGGATCGCCGCTGACCTGCTCGGCGTGGTACTTCGGCAACCGGGTCAGGTTGCGGGGCGCGGCCACCGGCACGGCCCGCAGGCTGCGGACATGCTCGATCAGCCGCGGCGTCACGCAGCCGACCAGTGAGATGAACAGCAGCACATAGATAGCGGTGAACCAGAAGCTGGAGAACACGTCGAAGGCCTGCACCCGGTCCAGCCACGGGCCGATCGTCGAGTGCTGGGCGAGATATTCGTCAACCTTCGACGAGTTGAGGCTGCGCTGCGGCAACAGCGCGCCGGGGATGGCTCCGAGCGCCAGCAGGAACAGCAGCACCAGCGCCGTGCCCATCGACGTGAGGGTCCGCCAGGTGTTGCGAACCACCGCGAGCAGACGCCGAGGTACCCCGACACGCCGTGTCTCGGGTGCTTTCGCGTCTGCTCGCGGTGGGGCCTGGGTCATATCGGCAACCTCACGTCGCTGACAAAGGCGTCACGCACCCAGGACACGAAGTCGTTCCACAAGCCGGTGACCAGCGCGGTGCCCACCAGGATCAGCAGGATGCCGCCGAAGATCTGGATGGCGCGGGTGTGTCGGCGCAACCAGCCCAGCCCTTGCACGGCCCGCGCGGACCCGAGGGCCAGCAACACGAACGGGATGCCCAGCCCGAGGCAGTACGCCAGCACCAGGGTCACGCCGCGGGCGACGCTCGCGCCGTCGGTCGCCGACGCCACCGCGATCACGCCCGTCAATGTGGGTCCGAGGCACGGTGTCCAGCCCAGCGCGAACACCGCGCCGAGCAGCGGAGCGCCAGCCAGCGTCGACCACTGCCGCGGCGTCAACCGCGCCGAGCGCTGCAGAATCGGCACGAACCCGACGAACACCAGCCCCATCACGATCGTGACGACACCGCCGATGCGCTGCAGCAGAAGTTGGTTGACGATCAGCGTGGTGGTCATGCCGAGGACGGCGACGGCGCCGAGCAGGAACACCACGGTGAACCCCGCGACGAACAGCGCTGCAGCACCGGCCACCCGCAGGCGTGCGGTCTTCACCCCGACCGCACCGGACGCGGCGTCCGACTCGTCGACCCCGACGACCGCGGCCAGGTACGACAGGTAACCGGGTACCAGCGGCACGACGCACGGCGACGCGAACGACACCAGACCGGCCAGCACACTGACCCCCAGGGCCAGCAGTACCGGCCCCGCGGCGGCGATCTCGGCGAATCCGGTCACGTCTTCGGGCCTGCCTCGGCCGCCAATTTCTCGACGACCGGCTGCAGATCCGCGGCCAGCAGCTCCCGCAGGAACACCGCGGCAACGCGATGCTCGCGGTCCAGCACCACGGTCGACGGGATCACCGTCGTCGGGTACTTGCCGCCGAACGCGATCATGGTGCGCATCGCGGGGTCATAGATGGACGGGAAGGTGACCTTGCGATCGGTGACGAAATCGACTGCGGCGTCGCGGTTGTTGTCCCGGACATCGATGCCGAGAAACGCCACACCCTTGTCGCGGGTGGACTCGTAGACCTGCTGCAACTGGCTGATCTCGGCGCGGCACGGGCCACACCACTGGCCCCACACGTTGATCACCACGACCTTGCCCGCGAAGTCGTCGAGCGAGATGGTCTTGGCCGGGTCGGTGAGTTCCGGCCCCATGATCTTGCCTGGCGTACCGCGTTTTTCGGGTGGGTCGTAGAAGATGTCGGTCTTACCGCCCGGCGCGACGAACTCGAACGTGCCGCCCTGCGCGACGGCGTCGTCACCGGTAGAGCACCCGGAGACCAACAGTGTCGCTGCAAGCAGCGCGACCAACCACTTCACTAGACTCCCCAGGGCTCCGTGTATCCCCAGCGAACCAGACGGTTGCCGTCGAAGGTGAACGACGTCAGAGACCCCAGGTTGCACAACCGGCTGTGCGGCAGCGGCAGGTGCGCGAGCTTGCGACCCGTCATCGCACGGCGCAGCGTCTCGACCGGGAGCTGATGGCTGACACACACCGCCTCGTGGCCGGCGGCCTTCTCGCGGGCCCGGTTCAGCGCAGCCATCATCCGCGGAGCGATCTCGGTATACGGCTCGCCCCACGACGGCTTCATCGGATTACGCAGCCGCGGCCAGTTTTTCGGGTCGCGCAGGGCGCCGTCGCCGGGTGACACGCGTTCACCCTCGAACGAATTCCACGACTCGATGAGGCTGTCGTCGACGTCGATGGACAGACCGTGGCTCTCTGCGATCGGTTTGGCGGTTTCCTGTGCGCGCTCCAGCGGCGAGGCCACCACGTAGATGATGTCGTGGTTTGCCAGCCAGTCCGCCGCGGCCTGCGCCTGCAGCCGGCCCCGGTCCGACAGGTGGTAGCCCGGCAGCCGACCGTAGAGCACCTTCTCCGGATTGAACACCTCACCGTGCCGCATGACGTGCACGGTCGTTCTCACGGTCACGGTCGAGCCTCCGCAGCGGCACGGGCCGCACCCGGCAGGGCGTCGGCGATGCGCTCGAATGCCGCATCATCCAAAACGCTTGACACGAACCAGGTTTCGAACGCACTGCACGGCGGGTAGACGCCGGCCGCCAGCAGCGCGTGGAAGAACGGTGGGAAACGCCAAGTTTCGGTGGCCTTCGCAGCGGTGAAATCGTGCACCGGCTCATCGGTGAAGAACACGCTGAGCATGTTGCCGGCCCGCTGCACGCGGTGCGCCACGCTCGCCTCGGCCAGCGCGGTACTCAGCAGCCCGGCCAACTGGTCGGCGTTGGCGTCGAGCCGGTTGTAGGCCGCGTCGTCGGCGTTGCGCAGCGTCGCCAGCCCGGCAGCCATCGCGACCGGGTTCCCCGAAAGGGTGCCGGCCTGGTAGACGGGTCCGAGCGGCGCCAGCCGCCCCATCACCTCGGCGCTACCGCCGAATGCCGCGGCGGGCAGCCCACCGCTCATCACCTTGCCGAACGTGAACAGATCGGCGTCGACGGGGTCAAGCCCGTACCAGCCGGCGTTGCTGACCCGGAACCCCGTCATCACCTCGTCGAGGATCAGTAGCGCGCCGTGCGCGGCGGTGATGCGGCGCAATGCGGCGTTGAAGCCCGGCAGCGGCGGCACCGTGCCCATGTTGCCGGGACTGGCCTCACTGATGACGCATGCGATTTCGTCGCCGAACCGGGCGAACACGTCTTCCAGCGCCTCGACGTTGTTGTACGGCAGCACGATGGTGTCGGCGGCCGCGGCGCCGGTGACACCGGGCGACGACGGCAGGCCCAGGGTCGCGACACCGGAGCCGGCGTCGGCCAGCAGCGCGTCGCTGTGGCCATGATAGCAACCCGAGAACTTGATGATCTTGGCGCGCCCGGTGTAGCCACGAGCCAGCCGGATCGCGCTCATGGTGGCCTCGGTGCCCGAGTTGACCAGCCGCAGCAACTCGACCGGGGCGACCCGACCGATGATCTCGGCAGCCAGTTCCGTCTCCGACGGCGTCGGAGCACCGAAGCTCAGCCCGCGCTCGGCAGTCGTCTGGACGGCCTTCACGACGGCCGGATGGGCGTGGCCGAGCAGCGCCGGACCCCACGAGCACACCAGATCGACGTACCGGTTGTCGTCGGCATCGGTGAGCCAGTAGCCGTTCGCGGACGTGATGAACCGGGGTGTTCCGCCCACCGAGTTGAAAGCCCGAACCGGGGAGTTGACTCCGCCGGGGATAACGGCGGAGGCATCGGCGAAGAGTTGAGCCGACCGCTGGGTGACAGGCATGGCCACCAGTGTCCCAGCCGCCGCAACCTCGTCAACTACAGGGTGTAGTGCTCCGGCCACGCGCTCGCAGCGTGGGATCAACCTTCAGCGACCGCGTGGCCGACGGGGTGTGCCCACCTGACGGATTCAGCCAGTGCGGCGTCCACCACAGAGTCAGCGGTCTCGAACAGGGATGTTTGACGGTCGGAGTTGTCGATCGGCATCAGCGCCGCGCAGCGCATGACCAGGGCTCCCAACGCCAAGGACGTTCGCGGCGGCACCACCAGCAGGGTGACCTCCGTGGTGCGCCCGGTCACCCGGATGAGGCGCGGGCGCTTCGGTCGTTCTGCCGTTGCCCACCGGCGACCGTTGACCATTGCGTCCAGGTCGAGCTGCCCGTCCGTCTCGGACCAATTCAGGCAGATCTCGGTGATCTCGCCCAACGGTTGATGGAGTGCGGCAACCAGATTCGGCAGTTCAGCGGCCAACGAGCCGGAATAGGGCCACCAGGCCCCACCGATGCCGGCGTCCATCTCCTTTGCCAGCACGACTCTCACCGGTCGTGCCGAGCGGCGGGGACCCGCCAAGCCGTTCACGACGCCGCCGCGGCGGTCATCGACGGGTCATCGGGACTATCGGAGAAAACCGGTACCTGCACCGGCGACACGAAGTCGACGTAGTCGCGGATGTCGACAGGCCGATACGGATCGGAAAAAGCGACAGAAGGCTCCATAAGGCCTGCTCCTCAGTTGGTGTGAGCTGCGCCCACACGCCAATGATCATGCGGAGCTACCACTGATCGGTGCATGATCCGCAGGCTGATCGCGTCGACAATGAGAAGGCCCGGCGGTTCAAATCCGCCGTTCTAACCCGCTGAGAGATGTGACGCCTACCTGCACCAACCTACACCCACTGCCATGCAAGGCGTAGAGCGAAACCACCCACCGGCCGGGCCGGTTCGCACCACCGGGTATACTTGACGAAACCGGCGGTACTTCGTCGCGTGGCTGGTCAAAGTCACGCCGTCGCCGATTCGAATCAACCTGATCGGTGGACATTCCGACGTCGGCGCAGCAGGCCGACTGCTCACCCAAGACTTCGGCCGTTGGCCCCCAACAGATTTGAATGCATCGACAAGCATTCATCGTGAAAAAGAGAAAGTAGTAACAGCATGACCGAGGGAACCGTGAAGTGGTTTAACAACGAAAAGGGCTTTGGCTTCATCGCCCCCGATGGCGGTGCGCCAGACGTGTTCGTTCACCACACCGAGATCCAGGGCAGCGGCTTCCGCTCGCTGGAGGAAAATCAGCGAGTGAAGTTCGAGATCACTCAGGGCGCCAAAGGCCCGCAAGCAGTGGGCGTCACTGCCCTCTGATCCACCCGCGACCCCGGATCGGCACAGCGTCACAGCACGCCGTTCCGGGGTTTTCGCGCACGACGCGCCGCTGCCGACTGGGTGGTGACCCGTCAAGACCGGTTGCACCCGGCGGTTCGGCAGCTCGACAGGAACGGCGAGCCGTATTCCAAGGTAATTGCCAGCCGTTGGCCTACGTTCGCCAGCTAAGGTGTCACGGTCCTCGCACCGAGTTCGGGGGAACTGATACAGGGACACGGGGAGCCGATGCAGAGACATTTGACCGACGCCGAGATCCTCAAGGAACTCGAGCCGGTCGCCGAAGAGGGCCTGAACCATCATCTGAGGGTCGCCAAGGAGTGGCATCCGCACGACTACGTTCCGTGGGACCTGGGCCGTAACTTCGCGGCCCTCGGCGGCGAGGACTGGGCACCCGAGCAGTCGGGTCTGTCCGAAGTCGCCAAGGTTGCCATGGTCACCAACCTGCTCACCGAGGACAATCTGCCGTCGTACCATCGCGGCGCGGCCAATCACTTCTCACTCGAAGGCGCCTGGGGCCACTGGGTCAACCAGTGGACCGCCGAGGAGAACCGCCACGGCATCGTCATCCGTGACTACCTCGTCGTGACCCGCGGAGTGGATCCCGTTGCGCTGGAACGCATGCGAATGGAGCACATGCGTAACGGCTACGACCCCGACGCGGAAGAACGCGAAATACACGAGCCCGGGCCGCTGATGATCTCGGCGTACGCCACCCTGCAGGAGCTCGCGACCCGCGTCAGCCACCGCAACACCGGCAAGATCTGCGACGACCCGATCGCCGAGTCGATGCTGCAACGCGTCGCGACCGACGAGAACCTGCACATGGTCTTCTACCGCAACATGTTCTCGGCCGGCTTCGACCTGTCCCCCGACCAGGCGATGGAAGCGGTGTGCGCCATCATCGAGGGATTCCGGATGCCTGGCCGAGGGATGCCCAACTGGCGCCGCAACAGCGTGGTCATGGCCAAGCACGGCATCTACGATCTGCGCCAGCACCTCGAAGAAGTCGTGATGCCCAACGTCAAGAAGTGGCGCATCTTCGAGCGCAACGACGTGACGGCGGTCGGCGAGAAGCGCCGCGAGCAGTTGGCTGCCTATCTGGAGGACCTGCAGAAGCAGGTGCTCAGGTTCGAGGAGCAACGCGACCGCATGCTCGCACGCGAGGCCGCCAAAGCCGAACGCTCGGCGTAATATTCACCCACTGGCGAATGGCCATACAGCTCGAAGAGCGCGATCTCGTTGTGGCGCTGGGCGATCAGTACTCCACCGACCGCCAGTTCAACACATCCCCGGTACCCGCTGTGAGGACCGTGCCCGGCATGACCCTCAGCCGGTAGGGGGTCAGCCGCAGCGCCGCGAACCCCGGCGAGGTGGGCCCGTCCCATCCCGGAATGATCGCCGGGTCATAACCGACTGGCGCCGGGGCGGTGGCGAAGCGATCCCACACCTGAGTGCAGGTCTCGTCATCGAGGTACCACTCCACCAGACAATCGGCAGAGCACGTGTCGTGATTCGTGGTCCAGTAGTTCACCGATAGGTACGGGTGCACCGCCAGGTGTGCCCGCTTGATCGGGCTGGGAACAGTTGCAACCCAACCGAACAGGTCGGTGCCATCCCATTCCCAAATGGGGTGCAGGATGCGGCTGCGTGGACGTCCGTCGGCGTCGACAGTGGCCGCCGAAGCCCACACGATCGAATGGGCCATCTCGACGAAGGCAGGGGCAATCCGCTCCAATGGGGTCACACCAGCGAGGTTATTACCCGTCCTCATCCGCCCGGCCGTAAATGGGATTGCCCTCGTCGCCGGTCCAGTCGTTGACAGCCGTACCCGAGACCGTACGAAGCGACGGAGTTTCCCATCGCCGCACTCCGCCGGGCACGGCTTACTACGATGAATGCACATTCTGGGTGGGGCGGAAGGAACGGTGGCCGTGACCGCTCCGATACTCGACCTCGACGGCCGCGTCGTCGGACGGGCCGCGGAGTCGGCTGAACTCCGCGCGGCCATCGCCGATGCCGAACGCAACGGCGGCCGATGCGTCCTGGTCAGCGGCGCCTCCGGGGTGGGCAAGTCGACCCTCGTGCAAGCGTTCGGCGCCGAGGTCGCCCAACGCGACTGCGTCTTCGCCTACGGACGGTGCCGTGACGGTGCGCCGGCACCGTATGCGGCATTGGGCGAAGCGTTCAGCGCGATCGTCCACACCATGGAGGCCACCGGTCCGGCAGAACGGGACAGCTGGCGTGCCGATCTCGCCAACGGGATGTCGGCGCTGACGGGCGTGCTGACCGAACTCGTGCCGGACCTGACCCAGGTGCTCGGCCAGCCGCCGGCGTCCACCGACCGCGAGGCTGCCGATCCCCGCCGCCGGCTGCACCGCGCAGCCATCCGGTTGATCTCCGAAACCGCCTCGTACCGCCCGGTGGTGCTGGCGATCGATGATCTGCAGTGGGGCGATCACGACTCCCTGCTGATGCTCTCAGAGCTGCTCGCGGTATCGGTGCGCAACGTGCTGGTCCTCGGCGCGCACCGGGCCGGCGAATTCGACCCCAACGTGGCGGGCCTGCCCCCGGCGGGGTTGTCCACCATCCAGCTGGCACCGCTGTCCCGCGAAACCGTCGAAGAACTGCTGGCAGGTGTGTGTGGCCCCGCCGTCGAACTCGCCGATGTGGCCGCCGAGTTCCACCATCGCACCGGCGGCAATCCACTGCAGGTCCGCCAGCTGCTGTACCGCGCGCAACGGGAAGGCGCGCTCACCCCGATCGGCATGAGCGGGCGGCCCAGCTGGGACCTGCGGGTGCTGAGCTCGATCGAGGTCACCGACTCTGCCGCCGAGTTCCTCAACCGTTACCTCGACCAGCTGCGCCCGGCGGATCGCGCCGTGCTCAGCGCACTGACCTGCATCGGCGGTGAGTTCGACCTCGCCGACGCGACGGCGGCGGCCGCGCAACCCACCGATGTCGTGGCCCAGGCGTTGTGGTCGGCCCTGGAGCTTCGTCTGCTCGAAGCCGTCGACGGCCGCGGCCAGCGGATCGCCAACACAATCAGTCACGATGCCCGGTACCGGTTCAGCCACGACCGCGTGGCCGAGGCGGCGCGCGAAGATCTCTCCGACGACGCAGCGCGGGAGACGCATCTGCGGATCGGCCGGCGTCTCGTCGAACAAGGCGACGAGCGACTGTTCGAGGCCGCGCGTCACGTCGGCATCGGCGGACTCGGACTGGCTGACGACGACGAGCGGATCCGGTTCGTCGACGTGCTGCGGCACGCGGCCCGCAAGGCGAGGGCACAGGCGTCGTTCCCGCTGGCGCTGACGTACTGCCGCAACGGACTCGACCTCCTCGGCGAGACCCGCTGGGTCCGGCATTTCGAGCTGACCCGAGAGCTGCAGCTCGAGGCGGCCGACGCCGCGCTGCTGGTGGGAGACGTGACGGCGCTGCACGCGCTGCTCGACGAGGCCGAGACCGCGTTGCGCGAACCGGCCGACCGTAGCCGGCTCGCCTACCTGCGACTCAAGGGACGGATGGCGCAGAACCGGCTGCAGGAGGCGCTCGACGTCGGGCTGGGCGTTCTCGACGAGCTCGGCGAGTCACTGCCCCACGACGCCGGCAAACCTCGGATGGCCAACGCGTTGGTGCGGACACGATTCATGGTGCGGCACTGGTCCACCGAACAGTTTCTGCAGTTGTCCCCTTGTGAGGACCGGCGTGTGGTGGAGATCCAACGCACCCTCGCCGAACTGCGCAGCCTGTCCTACATCGCGCGACCCAACCTGTTTCCGCTCATCGTGCACAAGCAGCTCGAGCTGACGCTGGCGCACGGCCACACCCCGTCACTGCCGCTGGTGCTGGTCAGCTACGGCGTGTTGCTGGTGATGACCGGCGACCCGGCGGGCGCGCAACGGTTCGGCGAGACGGCCCTGCTGCTCACCGATCGGCCCGAGTTCCGCGACGCCCGGCCGGAAACGCTGTTCATGCACCTGAACTTCATCCGGCATTGGCGCCACCACCTGCGCGACGGCTTCGGCCAGCTGCGCGACGCGGTGACCGAGGCACTCGACCACGGTGACCAGGAGTACGCCGGATTCCTCGGCGCCGTCCTGCTGTCGCAGTACTTCTGGATCGGCCGCCCGCTGGCCGAGATCGACGAACTGGCCCAGACCGTGATCCCGGAAATCTGGTCGCAGCCGGTACCGCGCCGCCTGTGCCAGGCCGTCCAGCAGATCTGTCTCAACCTGATGGGGCGCAGCGAGGATCCGTACCTACTGGCCGGTGAGAGCGGCTACGACGAGCGGGTGGCGCTGCCCGCGGCCCGGCGCGAGGGCGACGAGGTTGCCCTCGGCACGGCCGCGACCATGCGGCTGGGCCTGCACTTCTGGGCCGGTGACTACGCCGGGGCGGTCGCGGTCGCCGACGCCGCGATCGAGCACATCGGCGGCATGCAAGGCACCGCCATCGTTCAGCTGGTCCACATGGTGAACGCGCTGAGCCGCATCCACGTCGCACCGGACGCGCGCTCGACCCGCCGGTGCGCGCACCGCACGCTGGCACTGCACCGCAGATGGGCGGCGGAATCCCCCGCCAACTATGCGGCGCCCTACGCGCTGATCGAGGGCACCTGGGCGCGGGCGCGTGGCCGGCACCGCACCGCCGAGCTGGCCCTGCACCGGGCGATGGAACTGGCCGACGAGCATCAGCTGCCCTTGATCGCCGCCGCGGCTTACGAGGAGGCCGCCGCTCTCTACGCCGAGACCGGCCGCAACCGGCTCAGCGAGCACATGCTGCGCATGGCCTATCAGCGCTTCTGCACCCTGGGGCTGACGTTGCGCACCGAGCGGCTGGCGCGCACCTACCCGTGGTTGCTCAGCCGCGACCTCGTCGCACCGGACTCGGTGGGAATCGACCCGGCCGGGGCCCACCATCTGGTGCGTGCCCTGTCCGCGGCTCGCGACGCCGACAGCCTGGCCAACATCGTGTTGCGCACGGTTGCCGACACCACGGGCGCCAACCGGGTCCTGCTGCTCACCGGTGAGCCCGAACATCTCATGGTGCGGGCTGTCCTCGACGAAGGCCGGATCACAACCGTCGACGGACCGTGGACCGAGGTGCCCTACGACCGCAGCCTGGTGCGCCGCGTCGTCGGCTGCGGCACTCCGCTGATCGTCGCCGCCGATTCCACGCGGCGGCCTGGGCCCAACGGGCAGCGCCGCCCAGTGCCGGCGATCCTGGTCGCGCCAATCCGGGTGCAGGACAACATCATCGGCATGATCTACGCCGAACATGGCGACCCTGCACGGTATTTCGGTGCGCATCACGAGGAGGCGGTGTCCTTCGTATGCGATCAGGCCGCCGCTCCCATGTGGAACTTCAAGCTGGAGGCGCAATTGCAGGCGGCCGACGAGTACCGCCGCTCGCTGATGGACGCGCAGTCGAAGTTCGTGCCCAACGAGCTGTTGCGCATCCTCGACATCGATGATCTGCGCCGCGTACACAACGGCCATCGCGTCGAGCGCCAGATGACCGTCCTGATCTCCGATATCCGGGGCTACACAACACTTTTGGAAGACATGAACGTCTCCGACGCCAGCAACCTGGCGATGGGCTTCCTGCGGGCCGTCGAACTGCCGATCATCAGCTGCAACGGCATGATCCAGGATGTCCGCGGGGACGAGATCGTTGCGGTCTTCGAGTCGGAGGACGACGCGGTGCGCGGCGGCCTGGCCATGCTGCGCTCGCTGCGCGAGCACAACTCCGACCGGCTCGCGCAAGGTTCGGAAGAACTGCAGGTCGGAATCGGCATCAACACCGGCCCGGTCGGGGTCGGCCTCGTCGGCGGGGTCAACCGCATGGTCCTGACGATCATCGGGGACGCCGTGAACGTCGCTGCGCGCATCGAGAGCACCAACAAGCGCTACGGCACCGCGCTGCTCATCTCCGATGCGACCTACACCCGGCTCTCGGCGCGCGAGCAGTTCGACATCCGCCGGATGGAGCGGGTGATGGTGGTCAACCGGCGCAGGCCCGTGACGATCTACGAGGTGTACGACGAGGATCCGTCACCACTGCGGGAGGCGAAACGCACCGCGCAGCCGATGTTCGACGACGCGTTCGGGTTGTTCGATGCCGGCGAGGCCGCCCAGGCTCGGGCCGTATTCGAGAAGTGCCGCCTGCTGCTGCCCGACGACACTGTGGCGACACTGCACCTCGCGCACTGCGATGCCGTGGACCGCGGCGACATGTCGCCTGGTCAGGAGGTCGAGCTCGCGCAGAAGTAGCTGCGCCAATCGCACCTCGACGGCTCGGTTCCTCTGCCATGATTTGGACCACATTCGTCGAGGGGGTCGCAGCCCATGTATCTGAGCGCCGAGCGGTTGGCCGTGGCCGACCGGGCCGTACGCGAAACGTTCGAACAGACGAGCGTGGCCTGGCAGGCAATCCCCCACTGGGACACCGGCGATCCCGGCCAGACCTGGGTCCGCAGCGACACCGTCCCACCGGACTTCCTGGAGCTTGTCACCGCCAACGAGAAATTCGCCGTGACGCTTGCCCAGGCGGGTGCGCCGACGCCGGATCCGTTGCTGGCCGTGCTGACGGCGAAGACCGTCGAACTCGCCGCGAACGTCGACACCGCAATCCTGGCAAAGCTCAACGTCGTGGACACCAATCCCCTGAGCCTGGCGAGCGATACCACTGCGGCCCTGCTGGACACGCTGATCGACGCTCGCGCACGCGTGGAGAACGCCGGTTACCGTGCGCCGTCATGTCTGTTGACCAACACCGACGGACTCAAGAAGCTCAATCGCCTGGAGAGCGGAGAAGACATCGCCGAGGCCGTGCTCAAGGCCGCCGGTGTCAACACTCTGTACCGCGTCGAGGGAATCGACATGCTTCTGCTGGGCCGTCGGCAGCGGATTGCGCAGGGCGCCGCCGCGACGGCGTCGCCCGGCGAGGAACCGGTGGACGTCGCCGTCGCCGTGGCGCCCAGCCTTGAGGTCATCGGTGAAAACCCGGACGGCGACATCGAACTCGCGGTGCGGATCCGGTACGCGCTGCGGATCAAGGACCCGGGCGGTGTCGTCGGTATCTCTTTCTGACGCGCCAGTGCCGGCCGTCGCTGAACCGCCTCCACGAACGTCCGGGCTCGACGACTACCTCGCCCGGTGCAAGGACGCCTGCGACGGTGAGATCGAACGTCTCTACGGCAGCGGTGAACACGGCACCAGCGGACTGCGTGAGCTCATCCTCGACTACCCACTGCGCGGCGGGAAGGCGCTGCGACCGGCCTTGAGCATCGCGACGTGCCTGGGGTTGGGCGGACATCTCGAGGCGATCCTGCCGACCGCCGCGACGCTGGAGCTGTACCACAACGCGTTCCTCATCCACGACGACATCGAGGACGATTCGTGGCAGCGGCGCGGCCGGCCCACACTGCACATCGACCACGGCATCCCCATCGCGGTCAACGTCGGCGACGCCATGCTGTCACTGTCGCTGCAGCCGCTGCTCGACAACGTCGAACGCATCGGCTTGGGGCCCGCGCTGCGCATCCTGCGGGCCGTCGCGCACATGACCCGGCAGACCGTCGAGGGGCAGGCGATCGAGCTGCAGTGGGTGCGGTCCAACGTCTGGCAGCTGGCCGACACCGACTACCTGCGCATGGTGGAGCTCAAGACGAGTTGGTACTCGTTCATCACACCGCTGCAGGCCGGGGTGATCGCCGCCGGAGGCGGGCCGGACCGGCTGGGCCCCCTTGAGATCCTCGGCCGACATCTCGGGGCGGCCTTCCAGATCACCGACGATCTGCTGAACCTGCGTGCCGACCCGCAGGACTACGGCAAGGAGATCGGTGGCGATCTGTGGGAGGGCAAGCGGACGCTGATGCTGATGCACGCGTTACGCCGCGCCGACCCCGACGACCGTGAGCGCGCCGTGCGGATCCTGGCCAAACGACGCCCGAGCGCGGCCGGTGAACTGGGGCTCGCCGACCTGCTGGATCGGCTCACCGCCCGCGGCGAACTCTCCCCGGTCGGGCGCGACGCGATCACAGCGCAGACGCTGGGACCTCATCAAGGGGAATCCAAGACGCTCGACGACATCCGCTGGCTGTATCGGTTGATCCACCAGACCGGATCACTCGACTACGCCCGCGCGGTCGCAGCCCGCCACGCGCAGGCCGCAGCGAATGCGCTGAGCGGCCTCGACTGGTTGCCGCCGAGCCAGCACCGGGACATGCTCACCGGCCTGGTCGACTATGTGCACGGACGCACGCGATGACGCCCGAAACCCTGGTCGGCATGCTGGCCGAGTTGGAGCGGATCCGGGCGCTGACGCTCGATCTCATCGAGCGCAGCGCACCCCAGCTGCTGCCCGAACCCCCGGAGGATGCCGCCGGAACTGAGCGCGCGGTGTTCGAGCTGCTACTCGGAGCACGGCGTGCGGTGCTCGGCAACCCCGCCGCCGCGCGCGGCGTACACGACATGCTGGTGGCCGAGGGCCGCCGCTACGCCCAGACCCCTGGAGGGGCGCGGCTGCGGGACGCACTGACGGCCTCCGAGACGGTCGAGAACCTCCGCCGGGTGTGGGAGACCGTGAGCCTCAACGTGCTCGACGGCCCCGCCCCGCCGGCCGCCGCCCCGACCGCGTGGGCGGAGCTGCTGGCCGACGCGATCATCGGCGCGGCGCGCACCGACGACCCGGTGCTTGCCCGGTTGCGTCCCGAGGGGTTCGCATGACGGAGCTGACCGATCCGCGGGCCGCACTGGCTGAACACGCCAGCCTCATCGACTACCTGGTGGGCCTGGCCGGACTCGGCCGACTCGTGCGCACGCTAACCGCCGGCGGAGCCGGTAATGCTGGTGAGGCCGGCGGCGGCGCACCGGGCGAGCCCGACGACTTCGTGCACGTCCTGCTGGGACTCGCGGCCCTCGGCGCCCGCGTGGAACATCTGGCCCCGCCGGTCCCGGTGGGGCCTCCTGGTGCGGCACCCGACTCGTCTGCGAGCTGGCTGCGATGACCCTGGCGGGCAGCGATTTCCTGCGTGCGCCGGTGCTGGCCGCCGCGCAGCCCGAAGGGTTCAAGGAATGGCACCATTTCGTGGTCCACGGCCGCGCCAAGCGGTTCCTCATCAACTTCAGTCTGACGTGCGAGGACACCCCGGGCACCCGGTCCCGCATGGCACCCCGCGTCATCGTCATCGCCCACGACCAGCAGTGGACCGGCGCCATCGAGCGCTTCGGCGAGAACGCCATGGACGTCTCGGCCGATCTGGGTGTGCTGACCATAGGCAGCAACCGGATGACCGTGGGGCCCGACGGATACGAGTTGCTCATCGACCTGCCCGGTATCCGGGGGGAACTGCGGCTCACCCCGGTCAGCCGACCGTTCGCCGTCAACAACCAGCCGGTGGGACAAGGCCGGATGTCGTGGCTGTTCGTGCCGCGGCTGCGGGCCGACGGGTGGCTGCGCATAGCGGACCGCGAGCACCGGATGGAGTCCGATCTGGCCTACCACGACCACAACTGGGGCCGGTTCCGGTGGGGCGACGACTTCGGCTGGATGTGGGGCACGATCCTGCCTGCCGAGCCCAGCGATCCGTGGTCGCTGGTGTTCCTGCAGATGACCGACCGGCACCGGCTGCATTTCCAGTCGCAGGCGCTGTACGTGTGGCACCACGACGAGCCCGCCGTGATCTTCCGGCACGCGCAGCTGCGGATGCGCGCATCAGGCCGGCTCAGCCGGGCGCCCGACTGCACCCTGCCGCCGCCCATGCGGCTGCTGGTCGACGGTGACGTGCCGGGCGTCCCGGACCGGGTGGAGATCAGCGCGACCCGGGCGGGCGACGCGGTGCATGCCGAGTTCCGGCCACGGTCGTACGCGCGGCTGGCGCAGCCCAGCGAGGTCGACCTCCAGCGCTCGACCGTGTTGTGCGAGGCGGACGGCACGGCCCGGATACGCGGAACAATCAACGGCGAATCGGTCGACTTCACCGGCACCGGTGTGTTCGAGTTTCTCCATGGGTGAGCCGGTGGCGGCGCTGCTGCGCCGGTCGGTCGGTCATCTCGCGGACGAGGTGCCCGCGAGCTACCGACTGGTGCTCGACCGGCTCGGGCCGCTGGTCGTCGCCCTCGACGTCGACGGCGAACGCTTCGCGCTGCGCGGCGGGCACCGCCTCGAAGTGCGCGACGAATCCGAGGGTTTCGACGGGCCGCGCATCACCACGTCGCGCGCCGCGATCCTCGATGTGCTCGACGCCAGGATGGGGCTGCACGACGCCGTGCAGACGGGCGCGGTGACCGTCGCAGGCTCGCTCGATGACATCCTGCGGGTGCACGACACCCTGCTGGCCTATGTGCACGCCGCGGTCCGGGCCCCGTCGGTGCCCGGACTGCTGTCCGCGCTGCGGGAGGGAGTGTCGTGACGAGCGAGGTCATCACCACACCCGCGTCGTGCCCTCAGCGCCCGACCGTCGCGGTCCTTGGCGCCGGCATCGCGGGGCTTACCGCCGCGCACGAGTTGGCGCAGCGCGGTTTCGACGTCACGGTGTACGAGCCGCGTGTCGACGAACGCACGGGGCTCGGCACCGCGCCGGCCGACACGTATCCACCCGTCAAGCTAGGTGGTTTGGCCGCGTCGCAATACTCGACAGTGGGCACGCACGACGGCAGCGCCGCCGAACTACGGCCCTTCCCGGGCCGCCGGGGCGAACCTCGCCCACCCGCGCGGGCCGTCGCCGGTGAACACGGCTTCCGCTTCTTCCCGGCCTACTACCTGCACACGTGGGATCTTTTCCAACGCATCCCGGTGTACCAGCGCATCGACGCGCCCGGCGGCACGGTCGACTGGGTCCCCACGTCGCGAACCATCATGGACAACGTCCGGCGCGTCGTCACCCAGGGCACCACCGTGGACGGCAAGCCGTCGCTGGTGTTCCCGCGCGAGGCGCCGCGCACCCCGGCCGAGTTCCTCACGATCATCGGACAACTCACCGAATTGGGCTTCACCGCGTCGGACATCGACCGGTTCATCACCAGGCTCGTGCGCTACCTCGTCACAAGTCCGCTGCGCCGGGCCGCCGAACTGCAGAACCTGTCGGCATACGACTTCTTCGTCGGCCGTGACGACACGGCAGAGCAGCCCCGATTCTCCTACTCGCCGCGCTTCGACTCCCTGCTGCTGGAGATGCCGCGCGTGCTGGCGGCATTCGACACCCGTTGGGGCGACGCCCGCACCAACCTGACCACGTATCTGCAGCTCCAGCTGCAAATGGACCGCCGCGACAACAAGGCCGACGGGGTGCTCAACGGCCCCACCACCGAGGCGTGGTTCGACCATTGGCACCGCCACCTCGTCGAGCTCGGTGTCCGCTTCGTCCGGGCCGGCGTCGACCGGCTGGAACCACCCGCATCCGACCCGGCCCAGCCACCGCACCGGCGCCCGCGCGTACAGGTGACGCTGTCCGACAGCACCCGGTTGGCGCCGGACTACACCGTCGTAGCGGTGGACGCCCCCGCCGCCGAACAGATCACCGCGGCGTTGCGCGCGGCCGGCACAGGCGGCACCGTGGCCGGGCTCGACGGGTTCACCACATCGGCCCCGCCGAGCGGCGGCCCCCTGGAGCCCGGGGAGACTCGCCCGCAGACCCGGCGCGACCCGTACGCCATGGACGAGATGGGCCGGGTGCCGTGGGACCGGTTCCAGACGCTCGGCGGCATCCAGTACTACTTCGACACCGAATTCCAGCTGCTGCGCGGGCACATGTACTACTCGGGCACCGAGTGGGCGCTGTCGTCGATCAACCAGCACGGCCTGTGGGAACGCCGGCCGACCCTGGCGCGCGACGGCCACGTCTCGGTGCTCTCGGTCGACATCGGCGATTTCAACACCCCGTCGCGGCACCTCCTCGACGAGTCCGGGCGCGGCAAGGCGGCCCGCGACTGCACGGCCGACGAGATCGCCACCGAGGTGTGGCGGCAGATCGTGTACGCGCTGACCAGCGACGTCGACAATGTCGCCGAGGCGCTGATGCCGTGGCCCACGTGGTATGCGCTCGACCGGGGCCTGGTCATGGGCAACGGCCCCGGCCAGGGGCACGGCAAGGCGGTGCGCAACGAGACGCCGTACCTCGTCCCGATCGTCGGGGACTGGGAGAACCGGCCCGGCGCGGATCCGTGGAACCCGCACGGCGGGTCGTGGGGTTCCCGGCCGACCGAGGAGCGCTGGCTGGCGGATCTGCGGGAGCGCAACGTCTGGCAGGCCCGCCACGGTGGCTACCAGGTACATCACAACTCGGTCGTGTTCGCGGGCACCTGGACCAAGACCTTCACGCGGATGACGTCGATGGAGGCGGCATGCGAATCGGGGCGCCACGCCGTCAATGCCATCCTCGACCACTACATCTGGGCCGCATCCGGCGGCGCCGATCACCGGGAGAACACCACGCTCGACTGGCGGTTTCCCTACGACTTCCTCGATCAGGGCTACTCGAGCCCGGTCCGGATGCCGTCCCCGGCCGGCGACTACTGCTATGTGTTCGACATCGAGAACCGCGAGCCCGCAGATGCTCGCCCGCTGCGCACCCTCGACGGGCAGTACTGCCAGGAGTCGCTGCCGCATCCGCTGGACACCGTCACACCGCCGCTGCTCACCCCCGTCCCGCCGATTCCGGGAGGCCAACCGATGACTCAGCCGACGATGCCGCCAGATCCCGGCCTACAGTTGCTCAGCTATCTGCAGTCCTGGCGGCAGTACCTGCAGCAAACTGGGCTCGGGGGGCCGGGTGGTTCGCTGCTTTCCCCTGCCGGCCTGCCCCTTCCGGCCTCGCCGACCGACTACACCCAGCAGCTGCTGACTTATCTACAGGCTTGGCGGCACTATCTGGAACAGACGGTGGGCGAAGCCGCAGGACGACCGACCGAGGGCGACGGCCCGCCCGCTGGCCCATTGTCATATCCCGGTGAGGAGGTTGTCGCACCCGCCGACGACTACGGAATCCAGACGACTGCGACAGGTCGGCCACGGCGCACACCCCAACCGGCACAGCCCCGCCAAGACCCCGCACCGCAGACACCACTGGCACCACCGCCGCAACACCCCGTCGGGTCGGCATATCGCCGGTTCGCCGACGCCGAGAACTCGCCCGCCCAGCCCGCACCCCGGTCGCTCTACTCCAGCGCATCCGAGGCAAACACACCGCAGTCGTCGTACCCGGGGATCACCGAACCCGGGTGGCTGGACCCGGATCGCTAGCCGCGGCGCAGCCGCGCGATGCCGAGGACAGCGAGCACACCGGCGACGATCGCCAACAGCAACGCCAGCACCAGCAGCGGGGCGGAATAGACGACCGAGGTGGTCGACGGTTCGTCGGGCAGAATCGGGGCGACGTCCACGGTGGTGCCGGCCGCCAGCCAGCTCACCACGCATCCTGCGGCGGCAGCGACCGCCACCAGCAATTCGACCACGGCTCGGATCTTCATGGCGTGTGCTCCTCGATCAGCAGGGCCAATTGTCCGCGCAGCTGTCGATGCCTGCGTGCCCACGCCTGCACGGTCCGGTCTCCGGCCAGTTTGAGCCCGATGCCCCGCCGGCCCCTGGGCACGCCCGTCAGCTCGCCGAGCGCCCGGGCGGACTGCCACCTCGGCGCCTCGGCGCCGGTGGCCTCGGGATAGATCTTGACGACATCGCCCAGGTCGAGCTTCTCGGTTCCCTGCCGCAGGGTGTCCCTGGTCAGCTCCACCGAGGTGTGAATCCGGGCCGCCTTGATCTGGATGGCGACGAATCCGGACACCAGGACCAGGAACAACAGCGGAATCCACGGGTCACGCCCGTAGCCGCCGGTCATCTGCAGCAGCCCGATGCCGATCGCCGCGAACGGTCCGAGCAGCAACCACAGCCAGCTGCCGCCCGGTTCGTAGAACAGCCGATGCGGTGTGGATTCGTCAGCCACCGGCACCCCTGGAGGTCTGGACATTCAGCGCGGTACCGACGATCAACAGAATCACCCCGGCCAGGGTCAGCAGGTGCACAGGAACAAGGCTGAACGCCGCCGCGATCGCGATCAGCGCGGCGGCTGTCAGCGCCAGCGCCATCGCGGCCCGGCGAAACCGCGGATCACCGCCTCGGCTGCGGCCGGCCAGGAGCGCCATCGCGGCCCCGATGATCACGGTGAGTACGCCCGACCCGCGATAGAGCGTGTTCACGGTGCCCGGCCAGGACACGGTCGCGGCGATCAGACCACCGACGATCAACAACACCGACGCGGCAAGCCAGCAACTGAACGCGATGGTGGCGCGCAGCGGCCGCGGCGACGGCTGCGGTCGGGATGGCGATGGCGATGGCGGTGAAGGCATTACCGGGACGGCCCGTTCAGGCCAGCCATCCGGCCACATCGGCCGCCCAATAGGTCAGCACGATGTCGGCCCCGGCCCGCCGGATCCCGATCAACGACTCCAGCGCGGCAGCCTGCAGATCGATCCAGCCGTTGGCCGCAGCGGCGCTGATCATCGCGTACTCACCGGAGATCTGGTAAGCCGCAACCGGTACCGGTGAGATGTCGGCGGCCGCGCGTACCACGTCGAGGTAGCTCATCGCGGGCTTGACCATCACCATGTCGGCGCCCTCGTCGATATCCAGCTCGATCTCGTGGACGGCTTCGCGGATGTTTCCCGAATCCTGTTGGTAGGTACGCCGATCGCCGTCCAGGCTGGACGACACCGCTTCCCGGAACGGACCGTAGAACGCCGAGGCGAACTTCGCGGCGTAGGCCAGGATCGCGACGCCGGTATGCCCGGCCTCGTCGAGTCCGTCCCGGATGGCGGCCACCTGACCGTCCATCATGCCGCTCGGACCCACCACGTGGGCACCCGAATTCGCCTGTGCCACAGCGAGTTCTACGTACCGAGCGTTGGTGGCGTCATTGTCGACTCTGCCCGAGCCGTCCAAAACGCCACAGTGGCCGTGATCGGTGAACTCATCAAGGCAGGTGTCGGCCATCAGCACCGTGGCATCACCGAGATCCTTGGCGAGATCACGCAATGCCACGTTGAGGATGCCGTCCGGATCCGTGCCGGCCGAGCCGGCCGCATCCTTGGATTCGTCGCGCGGCACCCCGAACAACATCAGTCCGCCCACGCCTGCGGTGACCGCGTCAGCGGCGGCGCGGCGCAGCGAATCCCGGGTGTGCTGCACCACGCCCGGCATCGAGGAGATCGGCCGCGGTTCGGAGATGCCTTCGACGACGAACATCGGCAGCACCAGATGCCTTGGCTCCAGCGAGGTTTGCGCAACCAGTCGGCGCATGGCCGGGGTACTTCTCAGCCGGCGAGGCCGGTGCCTTGGATACGCCACGGCAATGCCTCCGATTAACGCCTACGGCTCTTCTTGCGCGGCGGAGGCAGCGCCCCCTCGGCGCGCAGCCGGGCAGCATGCTCGGCGAGCGCCTCGATGAGCGGTCCCACCGCGGCGGTCTCCGGCTGCACATCGACGCGCAGTCCGAATTCCACAGCGGTTTCAGCGGTTTTCGGCCCGATGCAGGCGACGATGGTACGCACGTGCGGCTTGCCCGCGATGCCGACAAGGTTGCGCACCGTGGAACTCGACGTGAAGCAGACCGCGTCGAATCCACCGGTCTTGATCATCTCGCGGATGTGCGCCGGCGGCGGCGCGGCCCGCACCGTGCGGTAGGCGGTGACATCCTCGATCTCCCAGCCACGTCCGCGCAGCCCCTCGGCCAGCGTCTCGGTGGCGATGTCGGCCCGCGGCAGCAGCACGCGGTTGACCGGATCGAAAATCTCGTCGTAGGGCGGGAATTCGTCGAGTAGGCCCAGTGAGGACTGCTCACCCGAGGGCACCAGCTCGGGGTTGATCCCGAACGCACGCACCTTGTCGGCGGTGGCCTGCCCGACGCAGGCGATCTTGACTCCGGAGAACGCGCGGGCGTCGAGGCCGAACTCGTTGAACTTCTCCCACACCGCACGCACCGCGTTGGTCGAGGTGAACACGACCCACTGGAATCGGCCGTCGACGAGACCCTTGACCGCACGCTCCATCTGCGCGGGGCTGCGCGGCGGCTCGACCGCGATGGTCGGCACCTCGATCGGTGACGCGCCGTGGCCCACGAGCCGATCGCTCATCTCGCCGGCCTGATCCTTGGTGCGTGGCACCAGCACGGTCCAGCCGTACAGCGCACGGCTCTCCCACCAGTTCAGCTTGGCCCGGTTGGCGACGGTCTTGCCGATGGTGACGACCAGCGGTGCGGACACGGCGACCGCGGGAGCTCCGGGGTCCAAAGCGACCTGCTTCTCCAGTACACCCTTGTCGACCAGCCCGCCCAGCGTGGTCTCGACCGAGCGCTGCAGGCAGGTGGTGCCGTTGGCGGTCACCACCGCGGGGGTGGTGTCGGCCAGCCCGTATTCGATCAGCGTGCGGGCGGCATCCGGCAGATGCGACGCGGTCGCGTGCAGAATCAGCGGCCCGGGGGCGGCTGCCAGCGCGGCCCAGTCGACCTCGCCGCGCACGTCGGCGACGGTGTGCGACGAACCCAGCGGCAGACCCGCGTAGGTAGGCACCGCGGTGGTGTCGGGCAGGCCCGGGACGATCTCGAAGTTCAGGTGGGTCTTGGTCAGCGCACCGATCTCGGTGATCACGGCGTCGATCGACAGCGGATCGCCCGCCACCAGCCGCACCACGTCGAAGCCGTGCCGAGCCTCGGCGGCCAGTGTCTTGGCCACCTCGGCCGGGTCACCCAACGCGGGCCGGATCTCCGGACCCCCTGGGATGACGGCCGCCGCGGCGTCGGTGGACTCAGCACCGTCCACGCCGTCGGAGGACCTCGCGGGTTCGGCGGGCGCCGGTCCGGATGCCGGGGGCAGTTCGGCGCCGACCATCGCCAGCACGGCTTCGGGCACATCGGGGTCGGTGAAGACCAATTCGGCGTGCGCCAACACGGCTTGCGCACGTGCCGTCAGCAAGCCTGGATCCCCTGGCCCCGAACCCACGAAGGTAATGCGGCCGGGCTTCGCCTTGCGGCCTCGCATGGTCATGTCTCACTCCCGCGCTCTACCAACAGCTCGCGTGCCCCCAGTTCGAAAAGCTCCGCAGCCACCGAGACGCCAAGGTCAGCGGCCCGTTCCGGAGTTCCGATGCCGGACGCACGGATCACGTCGGATCCGTCCAGCGTCGCCACGCAGCCGCGCAACGACAGCTCCTCGAAGACATTGCCGTCCTCATCGATCGACTCGACCACTTCAGCGATCGCGCCCACCGGTGCCGAACAGCCCGCCTCCAGTTCGGCGAGCAGGACCCGTTCGGCGGTGATCGCGGCACGCGTGTCGGCATCATCCAACTGCGCGAGCACTGCGATCAGCTCGGTGTCGCCGGCGCGGCATTCCACCGCAAGCGCACCTTGAGCCGGCGCTGGCAACATCTGCACCGGCTCGAGCGTCTCGGTGACAACGCCTAGCCGTCCGATCCGGGAGAGACCCGCTCGGGCGACCACGATGCCGTCGAGATCACCGCTCGTAACCCTGTTCAACCTGGTATCTAGGTTGCCTCGTAGGGGGCGGATTTCCAAACCGAGACCCAGTGCTCTAAGCTGTGCCGCCCGCCGCGGGCTCGAGGTGCCGATCACCGAGCCGACCGGCAACTCTCCGAGCACCAGACCGTCACGGGCCACCAGTGCGTCGCGGGGGTCTTCCCGGGGCGGGATCGCGGCGATGACGAATCGCTCGTCGGCTGCCGTCGGCAAATCTTTGTAGGAGTGCACAGCCATATCCACACGGCCGTCGTCGACGGCTTCGCGCAGGGCCGCGGTGAACACACCGACACCGATCTCGGCTATCGGCGCGCTGGAACGATCGCCGTCGGTGGAGATGATCACCAGCTCGCAGGGATGACCTGCCGCCAGCAAGGCGTCTCTGACGTGTCCGGCCTGTGTGGTCGCCAGCAGGCTACCCCGGGTGCCGATCCGGATGGCTTCAGGAAAGTTGACCAAGCTTTACTCAGACTTATCGAGTTCTGTTGTCATGAAGGGCAATTCGCTAGCCGCAACCGCGTCGACGGCCTGTGGGTCGAGCTCGAACAGCTCTCGCAGCGCTTCGGCATAGCTATCCCCGCCAGGTGCGCTGGCCAATTGCTTGACCCGCACCGTGGGGGCGTGCAGCAGCTTGTCGACGACTCGGCGCACGGTCTTGGCGACCTCGTCGCGGTGGGCCGCTTCCAGCTCGGGCAGCCGGTGATCGAGCCGCAGCAACTCGGCCTCCACCACATCGGCGGCCCGTTGCCGCAGCGCGGTGACAGTCGGGGTGACCTCTGCCATCCGCTGACCCGCCAGATAGTTGGCAACCTCGGTGGCGACGATGGTGCGGGCGGCCTCGGCGTCGGTGGCCGCGGCCCGAGCGGTGGGCTCGCGCTGGATCCGGTCCATATCGACCACCCACAAGCCGGGCAGGCCAGCGACGGCGGGGTCGATATCGCGCGGCATCCCGAGGTCGCAGATCACCATTTGATGTTCGGGACCAGCGGCGTTGCGCTGTGCCAGCGCGTGGTGCACATCGGCCAGTGAGACCACCGGACGCACGGCGCCGGTGCTGCTCACCACGATGTCCGCGTCGGCCAGAGCCACCGCGACGTGGTCGAGGCCCAGCGCGTGCGCCTCGACGCCTTGTTCGGTGAGTGTCGCGGCGAGGCGCTTGGCGCGCGGCAGCGACCGGTTGACCACGTGGATGCGTTGGATGCCGGCACGCACCAGATGCGCGCCGGCCAGCGCACCCATCGACCCGGCACCGACGACGGCCGCGGTGCGGCCGGCCAGCCCGCCGGAGAGTTTGGTCTCGGCCATGCCGAGTGCGACCGAAACCACGGACGCGCCCGCGGCGTCGATCCCGGTTTCGGAATGCACCCGCTTGCCGACGCTGAGCGCCCGTTGCGCGAGCTCGTGCAGCGTGCGGCCGACGGTGTGATTGGCCTCGGCGGCGGCATACGCGCGGCGCACCTGGCCCAGCACCTGCTGCTCCCCGATGACCGCCGAATCCAGGCCGCTGGTCACGGCGAACAGATGCTCGACGGCGGCCTCGGCGTAGCGCACATAGGCGTATTTGGTCAGGTCGCCAAGACCCATCCCGGAATGTTCGGAGAGCACCTGCCCGATCACCGACAGGCCACCGTGGAAGGCCTCCACCACGGCGTAAACCTCAACGCGGTTACAGGTGGACAAGACCATGGCCTCGGTGACGAGCGATGACTGAAGAACCTGGTCGATGATCTTGGTCTGGTCGGCCTCGTCCGTGCTCAACTGCTCCAGAACGGACACCGGCGCGCTGCGGTGCGAAACTCCGAACAGCAGCACGCTCACGGCTTCATCACCACAGCACCTAAGGTAAACGTTTTACCTCCCGGCCACCAAATTTTACCTAGTCAGGGTGCCATCTGCTCGGCAGCCGACTCCCCGCGCAGTTCAGGGGGCGCCGAGATCGGCTCGCAGCTGCGCCTCGTCGACCTCCCAGTACCCGTGCTCGACGCCGTCGAGCAAGATCACCGGCAGCAGGTCGCCGTACTGGGCCCGCAACGAGGTGTCGCCCGCGGCGGCTTCGACGTCGACGTCGGTGGTCGCGAGCGTGAAACCGAGCTCGTCGCGCAACGCGGTCAGCTGCTCGACGGCTCGACCGCACAGGCTGCAGCCCGCGCGGATCAGCAACGTCACGGTGTGCCGGCCGGGTGCGCCGGGGTGCGGATGCTCCACACCGCCAGTATCCGGGCTCGGTGACCTAGGGTGAATCCGTGTCCGAGACCGGTAATGCCGATGCGCCCCAGGAGCTTGCCGCTGAGGCCAGCGCCGAGGTGGCGGTCACCGAGCTGGAGACCGAAGCGACCGAATCCGGCGCAGCCGCCGCCTCGGCGCTGCCCCCGCCGGACCTGACCGCAGCGGCGTTCTTCGACGTCGACAACACATTGGTGCACGGCTCGTCCCTGGTGCACTTCGCCCGGGGACTGGCCGCGCGTAAGTATTTCACCTACAGCGACATCCTCGGGATCGTCTACGCGCAGGCCAAGTTCCAGCTCACCGGCAAGGAGAACAGCGACGACGTCGCCGAGGGCAAGCAGAAGGCCCTCGCGTTCATCGAAGGTCGGTCCACCGCCGAGCTCACCGAGCTCGGCGAGGAGATCTACGACGAGATCATCGCCGACAAGATCTGGCCGGGCACCCGCGCGCTGGCGCAGATGCACCTCGACGCGGGCCAGCAGGTGTGGCTGGTCACCGCGACTCCGTACGAGCTGGCAGCGACCATCGCCAAACGCCTCGGACTCACCGGCGCGCTGGGCACGGTCGCCGAGTCGGTCGACGGGGTGTTCACCGGCCGGCTGGTGGGCGACATCCTGCACGGCACGGGCAAGGCCCACGCGGTGCGGTCGCTGGCCATCCGCGAAGGCCTGAACCTGCGCCGGTGCACGGCGTATTCGGACAGTTTCAACGACGTGCCGATGCTGTCGCTGGTGGGCACGGCGGTGGCGATCAATCCGGATGCCGCGCTGCGGGACGTGGCTCGCGAACGCGGCTGGGAGATCCGCGATTTCCGCACCGCGCGGAAGGCCGCCCGGATCGGGGTGCCCTCGGCATTGGCCCTCGGCGCCCTCGGTGGTGCGCTGGCCGCGGTGGCCTCGCGGCGTCACGACTTTCGCTGAGCGACCTGGGCGCGGGGCGCGCTGATAGGCTTCGGCCCGCCAGGCACGTTTGAGCGGGGAGAGCGCGAGCACATGAGTATCGCCAGCGACATCATCGGGACCCACTTCCGGTACCCCGACTATTTCGAGGTCGGCCGGGAGAAGGTCCGGGAATTCGCCAACGCCGTCAAGGACGACCACCCCGCCCACTTCACCGCGGAGGCGGCCAAGGAGTACGGCCACGACGCAGTTGTGGCGTCGGTGACTTTTCTGGCGGTGGCCGGGCGCCGGGTCCAGCTGGAGCTGTTCGACAAGTTCGACGTGCCGATCAACCTGGAGCGGGTGCTACACCGGGACCAGAAGCTGATCTTCCATCGTCCGATCATGGTCGGTGACCGGCTGTGGTTCGACTCCTACCTGGACTCCGTCATCGAGTCGCACGGGACCGTGATCTGTGAGGTTCGCGCCGAGGTGACCGACGACGACGGCAAACCGGTGGCCACCAGCATCGTCACCATGCTGGGCGAAGCCGCCCACCCCGACGAGGCGGGTGAGATCAGCTCGCAGATCGCCGCGGCGCGCGATGCCGCGATCGCCAAGATGATTGCTGGGCAAAACTCCTGAGAGTGCCTCGCCATCCCCCGCGAGCAGACGTGTAGGTCCCCGACACGCCGGTTTTCAGGTACCTCAGTGTCTGCTCGGCGGAGAAAAGTCAGCCGAAGAACATGTTCCGGCGGCCGGCCAGCAGCTGGTAGAGCGTCTGCTGAATGGTCTCGCGGACCTGGTCGGTCAGCTCGAACGTGACCATCGGATCGTCGGCCGCACTCTCGTCGTAGCCCGCGGTCTCGATCGGCTCCCCGAACTGGATGTGCCACTTGGACGGCAACGGGACCAGCCCGGCCGGACCGGCCAGCGGGAACAACGGCGTGACCGGGAAGTACGGCAGACCCAGCAGCCGCGCCAGCAACTTCACGTCGGCGACCATGGGGTAGATCTCCTCCGAGCCCACGATCGAGCACGGCACGATGGGCGCCTTGGCCCGCAGCGCCGCGGAAACGAAGCCGCCGCGGCCGAAACGCTGCAGCTTATAGCGGTCTTTGAAGTTCTTGCCCAGGCCCTTGAAGCCTTCCGGGAACACCGCGGTGAGTTCGCCGTTGGCCAGCAGCCGGTGTGCGTCGGTGGTGCAGGCCACGGTGTGGCCCGCCTTGCGGGCGAGCTGGCCCAGCGTCGGCAGGTCGAAAACCAGGTCGGCGGCCAGCAGTCGCAGATCGCGGTGCACCGGGTGGTGGTCGTGTACCGCCACCGAAGTCATCAGCCCGTCGAACGGCAACACCCCGGCGTGGTTGGCGACGACCAGCGCGGCGCCAGTCTCGGGCAGATTCTCGATGCCGGAGACCTCGACCCGGAACCATGACCGGAAAAGTATCCTCAGCAAAGGCAGGAAAATAGCGTTGGTGAGGTGTTCATCGAAGCCGAACTCGTCGACGACATAGTCGCCAGCCATCCGTTTGCGGACGAATTCGCCCACCGCGGCGATCTGCCTGGCAAGCTCGGTCGGGGTGTCGTCGACCATCGGCGAACCCGACGCGAAGCCCCGTCGTCCGTCGATTTCACGCACCACGGCCGCGAACTGTTCCGCGGATGCGTGCATATCGGGATCAGCCAGCACAGACGGATGCCGGCGAGCGCTCTCGGACCGTTGAGCCATCCGGCGCGCCGCTGTCGCGCGATTCGAATTCCCATGTAGCGGAATGACTTTGGCCTTAGGTTCGCCCGCCACGTCGATACCTTCTCCCCACCCCGGTAAAGCTGATACTCATCGTCCCCAACGCTGCGCCATCGCCACGGCGCTACTCTCCATCGAGCGTACCCATCGCGGGTCGAGGATCGATATCAAACCACGACCCCGGACGTAATCGTCGAATGCCTCGGCCGTCGTCCACTTTGGACTGTAGCCCAGATCCCTGTGCATGCGCGCGGTGTCCATGACCCGGCCGTAGCTGAGGTAGTTCAGCTGTTCCCGGTCGAGTTCGGTGCTGCGGGTGGCCCGGCTCAGCGAATCCGCAGCGACCAGTGCCGAACGTGGGACCGGTAGTGGCAGCCGGCCCGATCGGCGGATGGCCTGGCTCATCATGATGATGCCCGAGCCACCGATGTTGAACGTGCCGGGCTTGCCTGCGACAGTGGCCCGCTCCAATGCCCCCAGGGCGTCCTGCTCGTGCAACAGCTGCAGCCGGGCATCGTGCCCGATCACCGTGGGCACGACCGGGCCGGCCAGGTACCGCGACAGCGCGGTGTCCATCGCGGGCCCGATCATGTTGGCAAGCCGCAGGATGGTCACCGCGATATCGGGACGCCGCCGGGCCAGCCCGCGGGCGTACCCCTCGATGTCGATGCTGTCGCGGGCGAACCCCTCGCCGGGCGGCCGACGGGCGCTGGTGTCCTCGGTGAACATCACCGGGTCACGAGAACTCGAGCCGTACACCTCGGAGGTCGACTTCAGCACCACCCGGCGTACCGACGGCGTCTTCTGACAGGCCGCGAACAGCTGGATCGCACCCATCACGTTGAGTTCCTTCAACGTGGCTCGCCCGCCGGATCGGGGCGCGTACGACGCCGCCGCGGCATGCACGACGGTGTCGACGTCCCCGTTCCGGATCACCTTGGCGATGAACGGGTTCCGAATATCGGCCCGAACGAACTCGGCCCGGCCCATCCGACGGAGCAGATCCTTGCTCGGCGTGATCGCGTCTACCGCGATCACATGGTTGATCAGCGGATTCTGCGCCAGCCTCGCGGTCAGATAACCGCCGAGGAACCGGCAGGCCCCCGTGACCAGAACCACCTTGGGATGGGGCGCCCCGTCGGTGGATTCTGTGCCACCTGAACCACCGGTGTTGCCTGGCGAGCGCCCTCGACCATCAGAATCCATCGACTTAGCCTAACGGCCGGGCCTGAAAGCTACTTGCCGAGCTTTCTGCGCTGCACCCGAGTGCGTCGAAGCAGCTTGCGGTGCTTCTTCTTCGACATGCGCTTACGACGCTTCTTGATGACTGAACCCATAAATCCCGGTGACTCCGCTACTTAGACAGCTATTGGTTGACCCGGTCACTTTACCCGGGTCAACCAGGGAAACAGAAAACGGCTGCCGCTTAGCCCGCGTCGAAGTAGGAGGTCTCCAGCAGATCGTGGACCGCCTTGGCATGCACGCGGAACGAGCGCCCCACCCGTACCGCAGGCAGCTCGCCGTTGTGCACCAACCGGTACACCGTCATCTTCGACACCCTCATCAGGTTCGCCACCTCGGCGACTGTGAGAAATTGAGCTCGAGGCTGGCCGTCGCCAGCCGAATCCCGCGCCGATGGCCCGTTCATAGACGTCATCGCAACCCAATCAATCAGGCACGGACAGTTCCAGCGGCTTCCCCACCGCTGGCACCAATCCACGCATACAAAGGGAGAATAGCGTGGCGGATGGGGTTACTGCGACGGGTGTGGGCTAATCCGTCGGAAATTACCTAATTACTCTGCTGTAATTCCTAGCTGCTCAGAACGTGTTTTCGCGGCCTCGACGGCGTTGGCCAGAGCCGCCCGGAACCCGCCACGCTCGAGTTCACGCAGCCCAGCGGCAGTGGTGCCGGCCGGGGAGGTCACCATGGCGCGCAGCGACGCAGCCGTCGTGTCCAGCGCGGCGCCTCCAGCGGCATTCACCTCGTCGAGGCGTTCCAGCAGCATTGCGGCCGATCCGGCCATCGTCTGGACCACCAGATCCGTCGCCACCGCACGCGACAAACCGGACGCCACACCGGCATCCACGAGCGCCTCGACCATCAGGAAGAAGTACGCCGGCCCAGAACCCGAGACCGCCGTGACGGCGTCCAGTTGTGCCTCGGCGACGGTGATGACCCCGCCGACGGCGTCGAAGATCGCCGCGACCTCTTTGAGCTGTTCGGGGGTGGCGAATCGCCCAGGGGCCATCGCGCTGATGCCGCCGCCGACCAGGATGGGCGTGTTGGGCATGACGCGGATCACGGGCGCCCCGGCGGGCAGTTTGGCCTCGTAGAAGGGGGTGCTCACGCCTGCGGCGATCGTGACGAACACCTGCTCGGTCTCGCTCTCGGCCTGCGCTGCGACGGCGGCGATCTCGTCGACCACGGATTCCACATCGCTGGGCTTGACCGCGACGACGACGTAGGCGGCGTTCTCCGCGGCGTCGACCACCGAGGTGACCAGCACCGAGTACTTCTCCGCCAGATACTTGGCCCGGTCGGGATGCTTTTCGGCGACCACCAGATCCTTGACCTGCCGCCCAGCCCGTAACAAGCCGGACAGCAGGGCTTCGCCCATGCTTCCGCCACCGATGATCGCGATTCTCGACATGGGCCACAGCATTGCATGACCGGTCACCGACCCAACCGACGCCTCAGCGCATCAGATGGGCCCGGGCAAACTGCAGTGATTCAGTCAACAGCGCGTCCCGCTCGGTGGCCATGCGTGCGCTGGACGTGGTGACCTCCAGGATCACGTGTCCCGAGAAATCCCCGCCCGCCAGCATCTGGCACACCTCGGCGGTGGGCTGGGTACCGCGGCCGGGGACCAGGTGTTCGTCGGTCGATGCGCCGTTGCCGTCACACAGATGCAGATGCACCAACCCGTCTCCCATCCGGCGGGCCATCTCCAATGCGTCGGTGCCCGCGGTCGCACTGTGGCTGAGGTCGAGCGTGTAATGGGCGTGATTGCCGTCCAGCGGGTCGTAGGACGGAGCGAACGCGGAGATGCCGGGTCCTGGCCTACCGCCGCGCTTTCGCATCCTCTCGATGGACGTCGAGCCCGCGCCGAAGAAGCGGTCGGAGCGAAACGGGAACATGTTCTCCACCGCGATCATCACGTCGCTGGCGGCCTCAAGCGCCGCCACCTGCTCGCTGAATCCGTCGGCGTAGCGGCGCTGCCAGCGGAATGGTGGATGCACCACGACGGTCTGGGCACCCAGCCGTTCGGCGGCGCGCACGGTGCGTTCAAGCTTGGGTATCGGGTTGGCACCCCACACGCGCTGGGAGATCAGCAGGCACGGCGCATGCACCGACAGCACCGGCATGTCGTAGCGAGTGGACATGGCCGCAATGGCTTCCATGTCCTGGCTGACGGATTCCGCCCACACCATCAGTTCGACGCCGTCGTACCCGAGCCGGGCCGCGTGTTCGAAGGCGGCCTCAGTCCTCAGTGGATAGACCGAGGCAGTGGACAGACCGACCTTGATGGCAGGACGCACGAGGTAACTGTCTACCGGCTTATCAGCTCGCCTGCAGTAGCGCCAGAGGCCCGAACGTGACCAGCGCACCGACGGCCACCGCGGTCAGGGTGCTGCCGATGTCCTCGGTCTTGCGGACCACCCGCACTCCCCCGGCCAGGCCGAGAATGACCAGGACGCCGAGCATCAGCGCGACGATGGTGTTCCACTTCCACAGCTGATCGAACGCGATGAACAGGCCGGCTCCGAAGGCCACCGCGATGATGCACTGCCCCACCACCCACACGCCGCGTACCAGGGTCGAGCCGCTCGATGGGGTCCCGGACTCGGCTTCATCGTGCTCGTCGAGATCGTGGGTTTCGTCGGGCTCGGCGGCGTCGTCGTGCTCGTCACGGTCGTCGAGATCGATGTCCTCTGGCCCGGGGCCGCGCCGGCGGTCCACGTCATCGGCGACTGGCTGGCCGCCGAACAGCGAGCCCAGATACGTGGGCCGGTCGCCGTCTTCGGTGGAATCGTCGTCGTCATCTTCTGTTTCGTCGAGGAAATCCGGACTCATACGCTCGGCCCCGGTGCCCGAGGGCCGGTAGTCACGCAGCGCACTCTGGTACTGCGGCCGGCGCGTGCTCGGCTTGAACTCGACCGGCTCCGGATCGGCGTCGCGCGCCTCCAGGTGGGCCTGATAGTCGCTTTCCGCGTCGGTCACCGCATCGGACGGGACCTCGGACTGCGCTTCCGCGTCGTCGGTCTCGTCAGTCTCATCGGTCTCATCAGTCTCGGCCGGGACGACACTGACCACGTCGGCGTCATTCGGCCCGGTCGGCTGCTTCGTCTCGGCGGGCTGCTCCGCGGGAGATTCCTCCGGCTCGTCGGCCCGCTCCACGACGATCGGGATCTCACCGGTGAGTTCGGCAACCGTCACGGCGTCGCTGTTGCCCCGGCGTCGCCTCCGGCGCCCGCCGACGGGCGGCGCGCCGATGGTGCCGTTCTTTGCCAGCAGTTCCGCAACCGAGATCGGCCGGGTGGCGAGGCTGTCTTCTGGTCCAGTCATGTCCTGTTATTGCCTTTGGGGCTAGCTATTCCGACGTCCAGCATCCCGCGTCGATGTCTGCACCAGGGCGGTGCCGTCGGCCTCGCTGTCGAGTTTCCGCAGAATCAGCCCCTCCCGCAACGCCCACGGGCAAATATCTACTGATTCGACTTCGAGGGCCCGCATGCTGGCCTCAGCTACCAAAGCTCCAGCCACGATCTGTGGCGCCCGCTCGGCACTCACCCCTTCCAGTTCGGCACGGTCTGCCGCCGTCATCCTAGAGATGAAAGCTATGAGCTGTCTTAATCCGGCAGCGGTGAGTGTCCGCTTGACCCGCGGGCCCGCCCCCGAGGGTGCCGAACCCGTCAATCTGGCCAGTGACCGGAAGGTCTTCGAGGTGGCCACAGCCAGATCAGGGCGGCCGGCGGCGCCCATGGTCGTGCCGGCCTCGGACAGCTCGGTCGCGAGCCAATCCCGCAGCATCGCGACGCGCCGTCGGCCAGGTGGATCGTCGGGCAACCACTCCCGGGTCAGCCGGCCCGCGCCCAGCGGCAGCGAGAGCGCCACCTCCGGTTCCTCGTCGACACCGCTGGAAAGTTCCAGCGAACCGCCGCCGATGTCGATGTTGATGATCCGGCCCGCGCTCCAGCCGTACCAGCGGCGCACCGCCAGGAACGTCAGCCGGGATTCGTCGACGCCGCTGAGCACGCGTAGGCCTACCCCGGTTTCCGACCGCACCCTGGCCAGCACGTCCTCGGAATTGGTGGCATCGCGCACGGCCGACGTGGCAAACGCCATCAGCTCGGCGCATCCGGAGCTGGTGGCGATTTTGGCGAACTCGTCCACGGTCTCGACCAGCTTGTCCGCACCGCGCCGGGTGAGCTTGCCGGACGAGTCGATGGCCTCGGCCAATCGCAATGCCGCCTTGGTCGAACTCATCGGGGTCGGATGGCCACCGCGATGAGCATCCACCACGAGTAGATGGACCGTGTTACTGCCCACATCGAGCACGCCTAACCGCACGCCCCAAACCTATCCGGTGACCTGTCGGCTTCCGTGCCCGGCACCGCCGGACGCGATCGTGAAATAAGTCGGGTTCAGCCGGATACGAGTAGCGTTTCCGACCGTGACGGACGTGCATCCCGGGGAAGTCGAACTGGACTTTGCGCGCGAATGGGTGGAGTTCTACGACCCCGACGACGCGGAGCATCTCATCGCGGCCGACATGACCTGGTTGTTGTCCCGCTGGACGTGCGTGTTCGGTACGCCGGCCTGCCAGGGCACAGTGGCAGGCCGCCCTGATGACGGGTGTTGCTCGCACGGTGCGTTCCTGTCCGACGACGACGATCGGGCCCGGCTCGACGACGCGGTCAAACAGCTCACCGATTCCGATTGGCAGTTCCGCGACAAGGGTCTGGGGCGCAAGGGCTACCTGGAAGACGACGAGTACGACGGCCAACCCAATCTGCGGACCCGAAAGTACAAGGGCGCCTGCATCTTCCTGAATCGGCCCGGTTTCCCGGGGGGGATCGGCTGCGCGCTGCACAGCAAGGCGCTCAAGATCGGCGTCGAACCGCTGACGATGAAGCCGGATGTGTGCTGGCAGTTGCCGATCCGGCGCAGCCAGGACTGGCTGACCCGGCCCGACGGCACACAGGTGCTGCGGACCGTCATCACCGAGTACGACCGGCGCGGATGGGGCGAGGGCGGCGCAGATCTGCACTGGTACTGCACCGGCGATCCGGCCGCGCACGTCGGCACCAAACAGGTGTGGGAGTCCTATGCACCCGAACTGACGGCACTCTTGGGAGAGAAGGCCTACGCGGAGCTGGCCGCAATGTGCAAGCGGCGCAGCAGCTTAGGGCTCATTGCGGTCCACCCGGCCACCCGCGCTGCCGAATAGGCGCCGGCCTCAGCCCTCCAGCTTGTAACCAAGCCCGCGCACGGTGACCAGATGTACCGGGTTGGCCGGATCGGCCTCGATCTTGGATCGCAGCCGCTTGACATGTACATCAAGGGTTTTGGTGTCGCCGACATAGTCGGCACCCCACACGCGGTCGATGAGCTGACCGCGGGTGAGTACTCGGCCGCTGTTGCGCATCAGGTACTCGAGCAGGTCGAATTCCTTCAGCGGCAAGGTGATCTGCTCACCGTTGACGCTGACCACGTGGCGTTCGACATCCATGCGGACCGGGCCGGCTTCCAGCACGCCGTCGCCGGATGCGGTGTCGTCGGAGTCCGATCCGCGGCGCAGCACGGCCCGAATCCGCGCGATCAGCTCACGCGCCGAATACGGCTTGGTGACATAGTCGTCGGCGCCCAGTTCGAGCCCCACGACCTTGTCGATCTCACTGTCACGGGCGGTCACCATGATCACCGGCACGCTCGAGCGGGACCGCAGCTGCTTGCAGACGTCGGTGCCGCTCATTCCCGGCAGCATCAGGTCCAGTAGCACGATATCGGCGCCGGAACGCTCGAATTCGGCCAGGGCGGAAGGACCGTCGGCCACGACGGTGGTCTCGAAACCCTCCTTGCGGAGCAGGAACGCCAGGGGATCGGCCAGCGACTCCTCGTCCTCAACGATCAACACGCTGGTCATCGAAGTATTTGGTCCTCTCATTGGGCTACATCGTCGGATTCATCGTGGTCTTGGTCGTGATGGGGGTAGGCCGGGATCGACAACGTGAACGTCGACCCGGTTCCCGGCTGACTCCACAGCCGGATCGTTCCGTTGTGGTTGGCCGCCACATGTTTGACGATGGCCAACCCGAGTCCGGTGCCGCCGGTGGCCCGCGATCGCGCCTTGTCCACCCGGAAGAACCGCTCGAACACCCGCTCCTGGTCGGCCTTGGCGATGCCGATCCCGCGGTCGGTCACCGCGATCTCGACGCTTCCGCCGCGCCGGCGGCGGCTGATGGACACGCTGGAACCGTTGGGCGAGTAGGCAATCGCGTTGGAGATCAGGTTGGCCATGGCGGTCACCAGCAGGGCTTCGTCGCCCAGGACCCGGTAACCGGTCGGGGCGTCGGTGGTGATGGAGATGTCGGCGTTGTCGGCGGCCACCTTGTGCCGGGACAGCGCCTCGGCCACCACGGTGTCGACGTCGACGGCGTCCAGGTCGGGCAGCCGTTCCCCGCCTTGCAGCCTGGACAGCTCGATGAGCTCGCCCACCATGTCGGCGAGCCGGTGTGATTCGGCGACCATCTTGTTGGCGAAGTGCCGCACGGTGTCAGGGTCGTCGGCCGAGGCCAACAGGGCTTCGGCCAGCACGCCCAGCGCGCCCACCGGGGTCTTCAGCTCGTGGCTGACGTTGGCCACGAAATCACGCCGAGTCGCTTCCATTCTCGCGTGCTCGGACTGGTCGTCGGCGTAGACAACGGCGAACCGCCGGTCGTGATCGGTGAGCAGTTTGACGGTGCCCCGCACCGAGATGCCCGACCGGCCCGGGTTGGCCACCTTGCGGGGTGAGAGGTCGACCTCGATGTCCTGACCGGTGGCGAACACCTGTTCGGCAGCGCGCCAGGCCCGTTCGTCGAGCAAGCGGTCTCGCACCACGCCCAGCTCATCGGCCCGGTCGTTGGTGTAGACCACGTCGTTGAACGTGTCGACCACCGCGATGCCGACCGGTGAGAGCGACACGATGTGCTGCAGCATCTGCGAGACGGTCAGACCGGCCTCGTCGGCGGCCCGCAGATCTCTCCTGGCCCTGATCCGAGGTATCAGCCCGGCTCCGATACCCAGCCCCAGAGCCAACGCAAGCGCTGCGACGATCACAGTCAGCAATAGCGCCGACACAACACCCACGCAAAAATCGTACGCATCCGGTGAAAGTCATCCCAGCAGCGTGCAGCCAAATCGGGACAAGTCACACAGCCAAACACAACAGTTCGGTCTATGTTTACCGGTGTTCACCGGCTGTTTGCCGAATGTCCGGACTTACTTTTTGGCGCCCTGGGCTGCGACGGCGGCCGCACCCGCGGCAGCGGCCTCGGGATCCAGGTACTCCCCGCCTGCCACCAGCGGCTTGAGGCTCTCGTCCAGGTCGTAGCGCAGCGGGATACCGGTCGGGATGTTCAGCTCGACGATCTCGTCGTCCGACATCCCGTCGAGGTACTTGACCAGCGCGCGCAGCGAGTTTCCGTGGGCGACGATCAGTACGGTCTTGCCGGCTTGCAACTCGGGCACGATCGTGGACTCGTAATACGGCACGAATCGGGCCACCACGTCCTTGAGGCATTCGGTCAGCGGCCCGCCGTCGATATCGGCGTACCGCGGATCGGCGTCCTGGCTGAACTCGCTGCCCTTCTCGATCGGTGGTGGCGGCGTGTCGTAGCTGCGCCGCCACGCCATGAACTGCTCTTCGCCGTACTTCTCTTTGGTGGCCGCTTTGTCGAGTCCCTGCAGCGCACCGTAGTGGCGTTCGTTGAGCCGCCAGTCCCGCTGCACCGGGATCCAATGCCGGTCAGCCTTGTCCAACGCGAGGTTCGCCGTGTTGATGGCGCGACGCAGCAGCGACGTGAACACCACGTCGGGCAGCACACCCTGCTCGGCCAACAGTTCGCCACCGCGGATCGCCTCTGCGCGGCCCTTTTCGGTGAGGTCGACGTCCACCCATCCGGTGAACAGGTTCTTCTGGTTCCAGTCGGACTCACCATGGCGGAGCAAGATCAGCGTCGGCATGACGGTCATCCTTTCACAGCGGTTTGTGGTCGCCGTCGATCAGATGCTCGAATGCCTTGAGGTTGCGCAGCGACTCACCGCGCGACACCCGCCAGTCCCACTCCCTCTGGATCGACGTCCGAAAACCGAGCTCCAGCAGGGTGTTGAAGTCTGAATCGACGGCTTCGAGCACCTGTCCGAGCACGCGGTCGATCTCGTCGGCAGTGACGGCCTCCAACGGCATCCGGCCCACCAGATAGATGTCTCCGACGTTGTCGAGGGTGTAGGCAACGCCGTAGAGCCGGCGGTTGCGCTTGAGCAGGAACCGGTAGACGCCCTCGAAGTTCTCGTCGGGCTTGCGGCAGACGAACGCCTCGATCCGTACCGAGTGCTCGCCGATGCTCAGAATGGTGTTGGTCTTGAGCTTGCGCTCCCCCGGCAGCGCCACCACCAGACCGGGCGGTCCGCCGTGCGCTCCGCGGTGGCGGCTGTATTCCAGGCCGTGCTCGTCGAGGGTGTCCTCGATCAGTTGCTGCACCGTCATGCCCGGATACCCCGCCGCATCGAGAACCTGCGGCCGGACCGGCGCGCCGCGGCGGGCCGGGCCTCCCGGGACCGGTAATCGCTCATCGCCCGGGTGTAGCTGGCCAGCAGTGCGTCGGCCGTGTGCGCCCAGGAGAATCCGTCGGCATGCGCCTCGGCGGCCCGGCTCAACACGACCGGATCACGCTGTAACACGTTGTCGATCGCCGCGGCCCAGTCGTCGATGTCGTGCCCGTCGACCAGGGCGCCGGAGACACCGTCGCGCACGGCGACGGGCAGTCCGCCGACCGCGGCGGCCACCACGGGTGTCCCGCAGGCCTGCGCCTCGATGGCGACCAGGCCGAACGACTCCGAATAGCTCGGCACGGCAACAAGATCGGCAGCGCGGTACACATTGACCAACTCGGCCCGCGACTGTGGTGGCAGGAACGTCACCCGATCGGTTATACCCAATTCGTCGGCGAGCCGAACGAGGGTGTCGGGCTCGGCCAGACCGGACCCGGACGGCCCGCCGGCGACGAGCACGCGCAGACCGGGCAACTTGGCCGCCGCCCGCAGCAGGATGTCGGGCGCCTTGAGCGGCTGGATCCGGCCTACGAAGGCCACCACCTGCTCACCCGCAGCCAGCCCCAGAGCCGCTCGGGCGGCGTGCCGGTCCCCCGGGGTGAATACGTCGAGGTCGACGCCCGGATACACCACATCGATGCGCGTCGGATCGGCCTGATGCAGCGAAACAAGTTGCTGCGCTTCGTTTTCGGTGTTGACGATGAGCCGGTCGGCCTCGTCGACCACCTGCTGTTCGCCCACTGCCCGCAGCGGCGGCTCAGGCGAGTCCCCCTCGGCCAGGGCGGCGTTCTTGACGGCGGCCAGGGTGTGCGCGGTGTGCACCAGCGGCACCGCCCAGCGGTCCCTGGCCAGCCAGCCCACCTGTCCGGACAGCCAGTAGTGCGAATGCACGACGTCGTAATAGCCGGGTTCGTGGGTGGCCTCGGCACGCAACACCCCGGCGGTGAGCGCGCACAGCTGGGTAGGCAGGTCGTACTTGTCGAGACCCTCGAACGGGCCGGCCACCACGTTGCGCACCAGCACTCCGGGGGCCACCACGACGGTCGAGGCATCGGCCGAGGACGTGGCCCTGGTGAAGATCTCCACTTCGACGCCGCGGCGGGCCAGTTGCAGGGCCGTCTGCAGCACGTAGACGTTCATTCCGCCGGCATCACCTGTGCCGGGCTGAGCCAGCGGCGAGGTGTGCACGGAGAGCACCGCGACCCGACGCGGCCCGTCGGAGCGCGGCCGTTGTTGGGAAACGTCGGAACCGTCTGGAGTTAGGCGCACACCGTTATGTCTACACCCCTACCCCGCTGCAGATCGGCGGGTCTGAGCGCGCCGCATGGCACCGATCGGGTCGGTGTACAGCCCGGCCAGTGACACGATGCCCGCGCCGGCTTCCTGTACCCGGTTACCGAACGCCGTCACGCGGATATCGCGCGACGCCAGCACCGACCGGTCGGCGAATGCCGACTCCACTGCGGCCATGCCTTCGGGGTATTCGGTGAAGGCCTGGCCGCCGACGACCAGATCGTCGGGGTTGAGCATGTCGCGCAGCAGGGCGACGGCTTCACCGAGCACGCGGGCCCGATCGGTCAACAGCTCGACGGCCTGTGTGTTGCCGGCGCGGGCCGCGCGCAGCACTGCCGGCAGGGTCGACGCCGGCCCGTCGGCAGGCACGATGCGTAGCTTGCGGGCTGCGGTGAGCACGGCCTCGTCGCTCACCGTCGATTCCAATTGCCCTGTGCCGCCTAGTAATTGGGACTGCGCGGGCAGGCCGGCGATGGTTCCCGGCCCGCTGGCGGGGGAATGCACGCGGCCGTCGATGGACAGCGCGTAGCCCACGGTTTCGCGGGCGTACACGTACAGACTGGTCCTGGCCTGGCCGGTCTCGGCGGCCGGTCGGCGGACGGCCAGCAGTAGCTCGGCGCCCGCCATCGCATCGACGTGGGAGGCCAACGACACGGGCAGGCCCAGCGCCTCGGCCAGCACCGGCCCCACGGGGGCGTCGTGCCAACCGAGCCGAGGATGGTCCAGATAGCCGGTGGTGCTGTCGACGACGCCGCCGGAAGCGATGCCGACCCACAGCGGGCGACGGCGGTGCCAGCGGCTCAGATAGCGGCGCGCACTGGAGGCCAGGGTGGCCAGCGCCGCGGCTTGGGTCCCGGACGGCGTCGGGGTCTCGACCACGTCGAGGGTGCGGCCGAACAGATCGGTGGCCACGATCGAGGTGGTGCGAGCACCGATGTGGATGCCCAGGGCGAGGAACGGTTCGTGGTTGACCTCGACCGGCACCCGCGGGCGCCCGATGGCACCAGAAACGGCGAGGTCGGCGCGTTCGCGCAGGACACCGGCCTCCAACAGGGCGGTCACCTGGCGATTCACCGTGGCGATGCTCAGCTGGGTGTGCTGGGCGATGACGTCACGGGCGACCGGGCCGCGCATCCGCGCGGCACTGAACACCGAAGCCGCGGCCGCATCGGCGACCTTGAGGGACGGCGCGACGATGTGCAGCAGCCGCGATTGCGGGTAGCGGGCACTTGCGGGAGTCAGCACGCGCTTGGCGTGCGCGCTGCCACCGCGGGTGGGACGACGCAGCGGAGCGGCGGTGCGGGCAGCGGCAGTTGCGGTGGTCACGTGAAATGTCCTTACGGGAGGTCGGCGGGTGGGCAGGGGCCACACCTGGCGACTCAGTAGGACGGGAAAACGACGTCCGGGTTCGAATCAGGCGCGGCGGGGTGCGCGACAACAACACGCACGCCGCGCGATGGCAGCCTGAGAACTCCGAGACATACGGAGAACTTAGCACGCCAATTAAGGTTGGGCAGATGACCACTCCGCACAACGACCGCCGGGTGGCGGTGGTGACCGGTGCCAGCGCGGGCATCGGCGCCGCGACCGCCAAAACCCTTGCCGCCCTTGGATTTCACGTAGTCTGCGTGGCCCGCCGCGCCGACCGGATCGAGGCCGTCGCAGCCGAGATCGGGGGTACGGCGATCGTGGCGGACGTCACCGACGACGACGCGGTCGACGCGCTGGCGGCCGGACTGGACCGAGTCGACATGCTGGTCAACAACGCAGGCGGGGCCAGGGGCCTGGAGCCCGTGGCCGCGGCGGATCTGGACCATTGGCGCTGGATGTGGGAGACCAACGTGCTGGGGACGCTACGGGTCACCCGCGCGCTGCTGCCCGCTCTGGAAGCCTCTGGCGACGGGCTGATCGTGACGGTCACCTCGATCGCGGCGCTCGAGATCTACGACGGCGGTGGCGGCTACACCTCCGCCAAGCATGCGCAGAGCGCCCTGCACCGCACCCTGCGCGGTGAGCTGCTGGGAAAACCGGTGCGGCTCACCGAGATTGCACCGGGCATGGTGCACACCGACTTCTCTCTGATGCGCTTCGGCGGCGATGCGGCACGGGCCGACGCCGTCTATGCCGGGGTCACACCGCTGGTCGCCGAAGACATCGCGGAGGTGATCGGTTTCGTCGCGTCCCGCCCGAGCCACGTCGACCTGGACCAGATCGTGATCCGGCCGCGAGATCAAGCCTCGGCCACCCGGTTCAACCGGCGGAGGTGACTAGCCGCCCGGCCCCCGGGCCGGCGGCGGCGTCGTGGTCGTCGGGGTGCCCGACAGGGTCGGGGCATCGGTGGGCGTCGCCGGGGCGCTCACCGGGATCTCCGGCGGCTTTTTGTTGTTGATTGCCGACATGGACACCCACTCGTCCCAGTCGATCGCCCAGTCCCAGATGTCGCCGTCGGCGTAGGACAGCTTGATCGACGTACCGGTGACCTCCACCGGGTCGCCGTACATCGCGGTGTGGAAGTACTGCTCGGCGTCGTCGGTCGACAGGTTGATACAACCGTTGGTGACGTTGGTGTTGCCCTGTGCACCCGAGCTGGCGGGGTTGGCGTGGATGAACTCCCCGTTGTTGGAGATCCGTACGGCCCAGCGCTCGTGGACGTTGCTGTAGCCCGCGGCCGGGTTGGACATGTAGAAGTCGGCGTACTTCTCGGTGACGACGTGGGTGCCGCTGCGAGTGACGTTACGGGGCAGGTCGGCCTCGCCGTAGCTGCACGGGAAGTCGAACAGCACGCCCCCGTCGTTGATCACTTGGATGCGGTGGCTGGTCGCGTCGGCCTTGACCACCTGACGACGGCCGATCTCGATGTTCAGCGTGGAGTCGGCGGCCCCGTAGGCACCGTCGCCGAACTTGACGCCGTAGAGCGGGGCGTTGACGCTGACTTTGGTTCCGGACGGGTAGTACTCACGGGTGCGCCAGTGCACCCGTGAGCCCGCGGACTCATCGGGCAGCCAGGCCCAGCTCCCCTCCACCGGGGGATCGGTGGTCACCTTGAGTGCTTTCTCGACGGTGACCTTGTCCGCGTCACTGATCGCCGCGTCGAACTGCAGGATGATCGGAGCGGCCACCCCGACCACCTGACCGTCGGAGAGCTGGAACTGCCCGTTGACCTGCTTCTGCGGGTCGATGGTCTTGAACTTGGCCTGCAGTTGCTCGGCCTTGCCGTCGTGCCCCACCACAGACCCGGACCACTTGTAGGTCATGCCGTAGCCAAGTGGTTCGGTGACCGCGTAGGCGGTGCGGTCGCGGTTGAGCGCTCCGGCCACGATTTTGCCGTCCGGGTTGGTCAGGGTGACGGTCTGGAACCAGCCGTCTGCGACCTGGACTCCCACCGCGGCGGTCGGGATCACATTTTTCGCGTCAGCACCGGGCTGATACGTCACCGTCGGGGTCGCCGGGGCGGCCGCCGGCGCGGACTCAGGCGTCGAGTTTCCCGAGCACGCTGCCAGCACACTTGCACCCACTCCGAAAGCAAGCGTGGACAGAGCCCGCCGCCGGTTCATCACCGGCGCCGGGACCTGGAAAAAACCGGCGGAGCTCACGTCGACCTAGGGTACCGACAGGGAGCAGCCAATCAGAATCGGTTCGGGTGTGAGATCTATCCCGAACGCCTCGCGAACCCCCGCCTGCACCCTTCTGGCCAGCGCAATCACGTCGGCGCTTGTCGCTTCGCCCCGGTTGGTAAGAGCCAGCGCATGCTTGGTGGACAACCGGGCCGGGGCGCCGTCGCCGGGGAACCCCTTGCCGAAGCCCGCGTGCTCGACAAGCCAGCCGGCAGCGAGTTTCACCCCGTCGGGGGCCGGGTAATGCGGCACGTCGGCCGATTTCCGCAACGCGTCGAAGTCGGCCGCAGACACCACCGGGTTGGTGAAGAACGATCCGACGCTCCACGTGTCATGGTCGTGCGCGTCGAGCACCATGCCTTTGCCGGCCCGCAACTTGAGCACGATTTCCCGCACCAGCAGCGGGTCTGCCCGCTCACCGGTTTCGACACCGAGGGCGTTGGCGAGTTCCCGGTAGCGCAGCGGGGCGCTGCGCCCCTCGGGGTCCAGTTCGAATTCCACCTCGAGCACGATGACCGCGTCGGAGTGCTTGAGCACACTGGTCCGGTACGCGAACCGCAGTTCTTCCGGTGCGGCCCAACGGTCTTCACCGCTGCGCCGGTCGAGTAGGCGCACTCTCCGGATGCTGTCGGCAACCTCGGTTCCGTAAGCGCCGACGTTCTGCACAGGCGTGGCCCCGGCCGATCCAGGTATCCCGGACAGGCATTCCAGCCCACCCAGACCGTGCGCCAGCGCCGTCACCACCACGTCGTCGAACACCGCGCCGGCCTCGGCCCGCACGATGTTGTCCTCGACAGTTACCTCGGTGTTGGCGACCCGCACCACGATCAGCTCGGGTGCGGTGTCGGTCAGATCATCGGCGAGCACCACGTTCGAGCCGCCGGCCAGCACCAGGATCGGATCGTCGACCGTGCGCAGCACACCGACAAGTTGTTCGGTGCTGGTGCACGTCAGCACCCGGCGCGCCACCGGCCCGACCCGCAGCGTGGTCAACGGCGCCAGCGGGACCGACTCGGCGACCGCCACCCCTGCGACATACGAACTGGCCACGGCCGGTAACGGTAACGTGACCGGCTATGCCGCGATCATTCGACATGGCCACCGAATATCCCGCCGGCGTCGAACAGGTGCACAAGGCTTTCTGCACGGAGCGGTACTGGCGGGCCCGGCTGAACAATTTCGGGGCCGACGACGCCACGCTCGACGAGCTGACCGTCACCGACGACGGTCACGTCGACGTCATCACCAGCCACGTGCTGCGTGCCGAAGGGCTGCCTGCGCTGGTGTCTCAGTTTCACCCCGGTGATCTGCGGATCCGCCGCGAGGAGCACTGGCAACCGGTCCGCGACGGTCAATCCACCGGCACCGTGGGCGGCGTGATCATCGGGGCTCCGGTGAACCTGGACGGGTCGGGAGTGCTCTCCCGGGCCGGCAGCGGCTCCCAACTTTCGGTGGCCCTCAGCATCGAAGTGAACGTGCCACTGGTGGGCGGCAAGATCGAGAGCTTCATCGGTGGCCAGCTGGTGGATCTGCTGACCGCCGAACAGCGCTTCACCACGGTGTGGATCACCGAGAACAACTGAGCGCGGCGGTAGCGTCAGCAGCCATGAGCCGGCCCGTCGGGGCGATCACGCGGGGCACCACGGGGTACAACCGGTTGCGCCGCAGTGATCGGTGGCTAGTGCATTCGGCCCGGGTACGCACGGCGCTCGGGGCCGCGGTCGACCCGCTGGTGGTGGACCTGGGCTACGGCGCGTTGCCGGTCACCACCCTCGAGCTGGCGACGCGGTTGCGGGCCTTGCGTGCGAACGTCCGCGTCGTCGGCCTGGAGATCCACCCCGAGCGGGTGGCGAGCGCCCGGGCGTTCCGTGGATCAGATCCGTCCGTGGAATTCACGCTCGGCGGCTTCGAGCTGGCCGGCCTGCGCCCGGTGCTGGTCCGGGCGTTCAACGTGTTGCGGCAGTATCCGGTCGACGCGGTGCCCGACGCATGGACCTCGATGCAGCGCCGGCTTGCCCCAGGCGGGCTGATCGTCGATGGCACGTGCGACGAGCTGGGCAGGTTGTGCTGCTGGGTGCTGCTCGACGCCGAACGGCCCGTGAGCCTCACCCTGGCCTGCGATCCCTTCAGCATCGAGCGGCCGTCGGATCTGGCCGAGCGCCTGCCGAAGGTGCTCATCCACCACAACGTGCCGGGCCAGCCCATCCACGCGCTGCTCGGCGCCGCGGATCTGGCCTGGGCCAGCGTGGCCGGGCACGGGGTTTTCGGGCCGCGGATGCGCTGGCGGGCGATGCTGGAATTGCTGCGCGACGAGGACTTCGGGGGCTTTCCGGTCGAACCGCCACGGCGCCGGATGCGCGACGGGGTGCTGACGGTGCCATGGATGACCGTCGCACCACTACCCTGATATCCATGCGAATCGCCTTGGCGCAGGTCGCCGCTGGCACCGATCCGTCGGCCAATCTCGAGCTCGTCGAGTCCTATACGCGCCGCGCCGCGGCCGACGGGGCCCGACTGGTGCTCTTTCCGGAGGCCACCATGTGCCGCTTCGGGGTGCCGTTGGCTCCGATCGCGCAACCGCTGGACGGTCCGTGGGCCAATAGCGTTCGCGATATCGCCGCCGCCGCCGGGATCGTGGTGGTGGCCGGCATGTTCGCACCCGCTGACGGCGGCCGGGTGACCAACACCCTGCTGGCGACGGGGCCGTCGGTGGCGGCGCACTATCACAAGATCCACCTCTACGACGCGTTCGGTTTTGCCGAGTCCAAAACTGTCGCACCGGGTTTCGAGCTGGCGACCATCACCGTCGACGGGGTGACGGTCGGGTTGACCACGTGCTACGACATTCGCTTCCCCGAACTGTTCGTCGAACTGGCCCGCCGCGGCGCACAGCTGATCACCGTGCACGCTTCGTGGGCGTCGGGACCGGGCAAACTGGATCAGTGGACGTTGCTGGCGCGTGCCCGGGCGCTGGACACCACCGGGTTCGTCGCCGCGGTGGACCAGCCCTATCCGGGCGACGAGATCGCCAAGTACGGTCCGACCGGGGTGGGTGGCAGCATCGTCGCCTCGCCCACCGGTGAGGTGGTGGCGGCCGCCGGCGCCGACGCCGAGTTACTGGTCGTCGATGTCGACCTCGACGCCGCGCAGCGCGCCCGCGACAGCATCGCGGTGCTCCAGAACCGCTCAGAGCTCGCTCAGATCGGTAGGGCACAATCGGCGGGGTGACCGATCCCTGGGCTCGCCCCACCGACCAGTCCCCACCCGTGCCGTCCGGGGGCGCAGAGCCACCACAGGCCCCGCCACCTGGATACCAGGCCCCGCCACCCGGCGCCGCACCCAAACCGGATCCGTCGGCGGCATCGAAGATCAAGAAACTGCTGTCCGATCCGCTGTCGATCGTGCTGGTCGTGGTGATCGTGCTGGCACTGGTCGCCGCGGGACTGCTGGGCGGCGAGCTGTACGCGCGCAAGCGCGCCGACAGCGTTGTCGCAGGCGTCGTCGCGTGTGTCGTGCAGGACGACGCCAAGGCGTCGTTCGACCCGCTGCCGCCGTTCCTGTGGCAGCACGCCACCGGGCGCTACACCAACATCAACATCGTGACCGCGGGCAACCAGATCCGTGAAGCCAAGGGCATGAAGGTGGTGCTGGGCATCAAGGATGTGCGGATCCAGGAGACGGCCGATTCCAGCGGCACGGTCGGATCGTTGACCGCCGACATCACATGGTCTCTCGACGGGCTTCGCCAGACAGCGGCCAACATGGTCCAGCTGCCGTTCCTCGGCTCGGCGATCTCCGACGTGTCGACGAATGCCGCCGCGGGCACCATCCAGCTCAAGAGCATGCTCGGCACCATCACGGCCAGGCCGGTGGTAGCGGACAAGGGCATCGCGTTGCAGATCATCGAGCTGAAGGCGGTCGGGCTGTCGTGGCCGCGTGAAACCATCCAGCCGATCCTGGACAGCTTCACCAGCCAGCTGACCGATAACTACCCGATGGGTATCCACGCCGACAGCGTGCAGGTCACCGACAACGGTGTGAACGCGCGGTATTCGACGCAGAACGCGTCGATGCCCAAGGGCTCCGAGGATCCCTGCTTCGCGAAGTTGTGAGCCGCCCTGCTAACCGAGGCCGTCGAGCACCGCACGGGTCCCGGACAGGCCCAGGCGAGTGGCGCCGGCCTCGAGCATCGCGACGGCCTGCTGCGCGGTGCGGATGCCGCCGCTGGCCTTGACGCCGAGCCGCCCGCCCACCGCACCGGCCATCAGCTCGACCGCCCGCACCGAAGCGCCGCCGCTGGGGTGAAACCCCGTGGAGGTCTTGACGAAATCCGCACCGGCCTCCTCGCTGAGGCGACACACGTCGAGTAGCAATCGCTCACCGGAGAACTCCAGCAGCGCCGCGGACTCCACGATCACCTTCAGCGTCGCCGCGGGCACTGCGGACCGGACGGCGGCCACGTCTGCAGCCACCGCCTCGAAGTCACCGGCCAGGGCCGCCCCGACGTCGATGACCATGTCGATCTCGGCGGCACCGGCCGCGGCGGCCAGATCGGCTTCCCCGGCCTTGATCTCCGAGAGGTGCTTGCCCGACGGGAATCCGGCCACCGCGGCGACGGCCAGACCTTCCGGGCACGCGGCCCGGGCGAGCGGCACGAACGGCGGTGATACACACACCGAGAACACTGCGAGTTCGGCCGCTTCGCCCACCAGCGCGACGATGTCAGCGGCGGTTGCCTCGGGTTTGAGCAACGTGTGGTCGACGAGCCCCGCCACGTGGGCGCGGGTGTAGCCGCTCATCAGAACGGCTCCTCGGCGCCGCCGGGATTGCACCTGGCCGCCACCATCTGCTCGGGCGACACCTGCGGCCGCCACGGCTCCAGGTTCCAGCTGGCCTTACCGGGCTCGATGATCTCCGCGAAGGTCCAGTGGCACAGGAACTGCGCACGCATGCCGGGTACGTCGGCGTCCGGCGACAGAGCCAGCACCTCGGCCCACGCCTCGTCGGCCTGCGCGGTGGTGCCGGGCTGAGCAGCCAGTCGACGGGCCAGTGCGCTGGGATAGACACGCAGGCTCGAGAGGTCACCACCCCACTTGGCCCATTCGACGTGGTCGACGTACGGGTGCGCAGCGACCGGATCGGGATCGGCCAGTGCCACCGGCGCCAGGGTCAGCAGCCCGGACAGGGCGAAGCCGGCTGCACCGAGTGCGGCCATCGGTGAGCGCATCGCCTTACCGTGACTTTCCTTGGATCTCAAGCAGTTTGGGGCGCACATCCACGAGGTAGACACCGCTGGCGCAGGCGGCGATGGCGGCTCCGAAGGCATCACGCATCAGCAGTTCCAGGAGCAGCGCCACGCCGATGATGGCCAGCCACACGGGCTTGGTGAGTTTGCCCGTCGCGGTGTAGGCGTCAGGCCGCTGCATCGCCGCGTGTACGAAGGCGTACAGACCGACGACGAAGACCGCGATCACGATGACGGCAACAATGACGCCCGCAAGGTTGGCAAGTGACACCTCACCACCCTATGCGGGCGTCATCGTCAGCGCGAACGACCGGGCATCCCGGTCGGGACCGAATTACTTCTGGGTCACCTTCTTGGCGGGGGCGACCTTCTTGGCGGCAGTGGCCGGAGTGGCCTTCTTGGCGGCAGGGGCGACCGGGGTGGCAGGGGTGGCCTTCTTGGCCGGGGTGGCCTTCTTGGCGGGAGCCGCCTCCTCGGCCTTCTTCGGCAGCTCGACACCGACCAGCTTGGCGGCACGCTCGCCGACGGCGCGGGTCTGCGACGCCACGGTGCCCAGCGCGTCCTGGGTCAGTTCGGTGACCTGGTCGGTGTACTCCTCGACACGGCTGGCGGCCTCTTCGATCGCCGGCTGGGTGCGCAGGCGCTCCAGGGCAGCCTCGCCACGCTCGACGAGCTTGTTGTAGGTCGCGGTGGCCTGATCGGCGTAGCCCTCGGCGGCCTTGCGCAGTTCCTCGGAGGTGAACTTCTCGCGGAACTCCTCGAACTGGGCCGGCAGGTCTTCCTGCAGCTTGGTCAGGCGGGCGCGGCTCTCCCCAACACGGCTGTTGGCGTCGGTGCGGGCCCCTTCGGCGCGCTCACGCAAGCTCGCGATGATCTCGTTCACGGTGGCCAGGGCCAGATCGGCGGCGCCGACGGCGGCGAACAACGGAGCCTTGAGGTCCTCGACGGTGGGCTGGGCCTTCTCGGTCATATCGAATTTCCTTTCAGATGCTTGCAGTTGATGACGGGGGTGATTGCGTTTCGGCAGGCGTTTCCGGCACTGTCTCCTGCGGTGCCGGAACCCCCTCTGCCGGGTCTTCGCTGCCCTCGTTCTGCTGACAGAAAGACGTGTAGATGTCGAGCAGCACCTGCTTCTGCCGCTCGGTGATCGCGGTGTCACCGACGATCGCATCGCGGACCTGGTTGCCCTCGGTGGGTTCAAGGATTCCGGCCCGCAGGTAGAGCACCTCGGCAGAGACCCGCAGTGCCTTGGCAATCTCCTTGAGCACGTCGGCCGACGGCTTGCGCAGTCCCCGCTCGATCTGGCTGAGGTAGGGATTGCTGACGCCGGCCTTCTCGGCAAGTTGGCGCACGGACACCTGTGCCGCTTCACGCTGGCTGCGGATGAAACTGCCTATGTCCGATGCCGCACTGCTCACCACAGCGGCAAGATTCTCGTCCTGCGACATGTTGAGCCTCGTTTCTATTTGGGTTTTCCGCTGACGAGACCCACGGTACGACCTAGTGCTAACAATTGCAAGCACCTGCTAGCGCAGGTCAGAACAGTAGTTGACCGATCGTGTAGATGATCAGACCCGCCAGCGCACCTACCACGGTGCCATTGATCCGGATGAATTGCAGGTCACGGCCCACGTGGAGTTCGATACGACGACTCGCCTCGTCGGCGTCCCAGCGTTCGATCGTCTCGGTGATGATCGCTGTGATCTCCGTCCCATACTCGCCGACCAGGTGTTTTGCGGCTCGCACGATCCAGTTGTCCACCTTGTCGCGCAGCTCGGCGTCGTCACACAGGGACTCTCCGATGCGCATCACCGAGTCGGCGATCCGGATCCGCAGAGCCGACGACGGATCGTCCACCGACTCGGTGATGATGCGTTTGGCCGCGTTCCAGGCGGTTTCGGCGGCCCGGGCCACTTCGTCACGGGCCATGATCTGCTCTTTGACGTTTTCCGCGCGCTGAATGGTCGCGTCGTCGTTCTGCAGATCGTCGGCGAACTCGAACATGAACCGGGTGGCCGACCGGCGCAGCTCGTGGTCGGGATTGCGACGCACCTTGTCGGTGAAGTCCATCAGCTCGCGGTGGATCCGCTCGCCGACCAGATGATCGACCCACCGCGGCGACCAGGTCGGGGAATCACGTTCGATGACCCGCTCGATGACCTCACCAGCATTGAGCGACCACTGGAACGCGCGGTCGCACAGCAGCTGGATCAGCGCCTCCTGGCGACCCTCGGCCAGCAGGGTGGCCAACACCCGGCCGATCGGCGGCCCCCACTTCGGTTCGGCGATGCGCTTGACGATCATCCGGTCCAGCACGTGCTGGACGTCTTCGTCGCGCAACAGCTCCACCCCGACCCGCAGCATAGTGGCACCCTCCGAGGCCACCCGCTCGGCGTGAGAGCGGTCGGTGAGCCATTTGCCGAGCCGGCCAGCCACCTGCGCGTCGCGCACCTTGGTCTCGACCACCTGCGGCGACATGAAGTTCTCCCGCACAAAGGTGCCGAGCCCCTCACCGAGCTGGTCCTTCTTGCGCTTGATGATCGCGGTGTGCGGGATGGGAATGCCCAACGGATGACGGAACAGCGCCGTCACGGCGAACCAGTCCGCCAGAGCACCCACCATGCCGGCCTCCGCTGCGGCCCGCACATACCCGATCCACGGCGGCGCTGCGGCGTCGCGGGACTGCGCCCAGGTGCACACCAGGAAGATCACCGTAGCGCCCAGCAGGAAGCCGAGGGCGACGGCTTTCATCCGCCGCAAACCGCGCCGACGCTCGGCGTCCGCTGCCGGATCGGCACCAGCCAGCGTCTCGGCAAAACTCGCCCGCTGAGCAGGAAGAGCACGCAAACCTGCTTCGGATCTATGTGCCACGTCTCCATCATCCACAACGGCGCGGCCGAGGGCTCGATCCGACGGCCCGACAGCAGGTGCTCCGCCGTACTATCGAGTGGAACTAGGGAATGGGACTACTGCGACAGTGGCACAGCAGACTCCGCCGGCGACGGTGAAGACCGATGGACGTAAACGGCGCTGGCACCAACACAAGGTGGAGCGACGTAACGAGTTGGTAGACGGCACCCTCGAGGCCATCCGTCGGCTCGGCAGCAACGTCAGCATGGACGAGATCGCGGCGGAAATCGGCGTCTCCAAGACCGTGCTGTACCGCTACTTCGTCGACAAGAGCGATCTCACCACCGCGGTCATGATGCGTTTCGCCCAGACCACGCTGATCCCCAACATGGCCGCGGCGCTGTCATCCAATCTGGACGGCTTCGACCTCACCCGCGAAATCATCAAGGTGTATGTCGAGACGGTGGCCGCCGAACCCGAGCCGTACCAGTTCGTGATGACGAGCAACTCGGCGAGCAAGAGCAAGGCGGTCGCGGATTCCGAGCAGATCATCGCGCGCATGCTCGCGGTGATGCTGCGGCGCCGAATGGCCGACGTGGGGATGGACACCGGCGGAGTGGAGGCGTGGGCGTTCCACACCGTCGGCGGCGTACAGCTGGCCACGCATTCGTGGATGTCGAACCCGCGGATCACCGCAGAGGAGCTCATCGACTACCTGACCATGCTGTCGTGGAACGCGCTGTGCGGCATCGTCGAGGTCGGCGGTTCGCTGGAGAAATTCAACTCGCAGCCGCATCCTTCCCCGGTATTGCCGCCGTAGCTGCTTGACTAGGCCGCGTGACGACTAGCGACAAAGCCGACAACGAACTGCCGGCGCAGTGGAGCCACGAGCCGCATCACCATCTGGAGTTTCGGGCAGGCGACAAAGTCGTCGACATCGATCCTGATGCGACCCCGGGGTTCAAAGGTTCCAAGCGCGACGCACCCGAACTACAGGCTGAGCGCAACGCCCGGTTCGCCGGGCTGCAGGAGATGCTGTATGCGGCCAGCCGCGCAGGGGATTCACGCTCACTGCTGTTGGTGCTGCAGGGCATGGACACCGCCGGCAAGGGCGGCATCGTCAAACACGTTGTGGGAGCGGGTAATCCACAAGGTATCCGGTATGCGAGCTTCGGCAAGCCGACCGAGGAAGAGTTGGCGCACCACTACCTGTGGCGGATCCGCAAGGCACTGCCGCCGGCCGGCCATATCGGCGTGTTCGACCGGTCGCACTACGAGGACGTGCTCATCGTCCGGGTGCACAGTCTGGTTCCGCCGGACGTCTGGGAAGCCCGCTACGACGAGATCAACGCTTTCGAGAAGGAACTCGTCGACTCCGGCACCAAGATCGTCAAGGTCGCGATGTTCGTGTCGCTCGACGAGCAGAAGCGCCGGCTCTCCCAAAGACTGGACCGCACCGACAAATTCTGGAAGTACAACCCGGCCGATATCGACGAACGCATGCTCTGGCCGCAGTACCAGGAGGCCTATCAGGCTGTGCTGGACCGTACCTCGACCGAGTATGCGCCCTGGCACATCGTGCCGTGCAACCGCAAGTGGTACAGCCGGCTAGCCATCCTGGAGTTGCTCATCGAGGCGCTGAAGCAATTCGACTTGGCCTGGCCGGCAGCCGATTTCGATGTCGAAGCAGAGAAGCGGAGGCTCGCCTCGGCGTGATTGGTCCGCCGAGGCGGGAACCGGGCAGGCGTCGGAGTCCTCGGCAGCAAGTGGCTACCCGATGACGCGTCCGGCAACTGCGATACCGAGGACCCGAGATCGTCGCCCGCGCCTGGAATGCGCTCGACCGGGCGGGATATCCCCGCTAAGTGCACCGAGGAACTACTTGACGAGCGTGAACTGTCCGATGTTGGTGATGCCGCGACGGAAGAAGTCGGCGCAACCGGTCAGGTACTTCATGTACCGGTCGTAGACCTCCTGGCCCTGCATGGCGATGGCCTCGTCCTTCGCCGCTTCCAGGTTGGCAGCCCACATGTCCAGCGTGCGCGCGTAGTGCGGGCGCAGCAGGTGCGTGCGCTCCAGGGTGAAGCCCGAGTCCGCCGCGAGCTTCTCGATGTCCTCGACCGCGGGCAGCTGCCCACCGGGGAAGATCTCCTCGCCGATGAACTTCATGAACTTCAGGTCGCTGATGGTGAGCTTGATGCCGTTCTCACGGAAGAACTGCTGGGTGTGCGCCAAGATCGTGTGCAGCAGCATCCGGCCGCCGTTCTCAGGCAGGATGCTGTAGGCGCGCTCGAAGAAGATCGGGTAACGCTCGGCCTTGAAGGCCTCGAACGCGCCGATCGAGACGATCCGGTCGACGGGCTCGTCGAATTCCTCCCAGCCCTGCAGCCGGATGTCGACGGAGCGATTGGTGTCGATCTTGGCCAGCCGTTTCCGGGCCCACTCCGACTGGGCTTTGCTCAGCGTGATGCCGATGACGTTGACGTCAAATTTGGTGACAGCGCGCTCCAGGGCACCGCCCCAGCCACAGCCGATGTCAAGCAGCGTCATCCCGGGCTTCAGGTCGAGCTTGCCCAGGGCCAGATCGAACTTGGCGTTCTGCGACTCGTCGAGCGTCATGTCCTCGCGCTCGTAGTAGCCGCACGTGTAGCCCATGGTCGGCCCGAGCCACAGGGCAAAGAACTCGTTCGAGATGTCGTAGATCGACTGCGACTCCTCGTAGTACGGAGCAAGATCGGAATCGGCTTGTGACATACGACAGTAACCCTTTGCGTTTCTCTGCTGACAAGTAACCGGGCCCGGCCGGCGCGTGGCGCCGCGCAGACTCAAGACCGAGCCAGCAGGCCCTACCGAAGGTAGCGTAGCTAAGCGCGGCCCTGAGTGCCAGCGCGGATCCGTTCAGTAGGTGTAGAAGCCTTTCCCCGACTTCTTCCCGAGCTGCCCCGCCTCGACCATGCGCAGCAACAGCGGTGGAGCGGCATACAGCGGCTCCTTGAACTCTTCAAACATCTTGTCCGCGATCAGCTTTAATGTATCGAGGCCGACCAGGTCAGAGAGTCGCAGCGGGCCCATCGGATGCGAGAGTCCGGCGACGACCGCCTTGTCGACATCCTCGATCGTGGCGAATCCGCCCTCGACCATCCGGACTGCCGCAAGCAGGTACGGAACTAGCAACGCATTGACCACGAAACCGGACCGGTCAGCGCAGCGCACGACCTGCTTTCCGAGCACCGCGCTCGCGAACTCCTCGGCCCGCGCGGCCGCATCGTCGCTGGTCACGAGCGTGCTGACCAGCTCGACCAAGGGCAGCACCGGCACCGGGTTGAAGAAGTGCAGGCCCAGCACCCTGGCAGGATCCTGGGTAACCGCTGCGAGTTTCATGATCGGGATGCTCGAGGTGTTCGACGCCAGCACGGCGTCCGGGTCGGTGACCACCCGGTCGAGCTCGGCGAAGATCTTGGCCTTGACGTTCTCGTCCTCGATCACCGCTTCGATGACGAGTTGCCGGTCGGCGAGATCGGCCATGCTGGTGGTGAATTTGAGCTTTGCCAGTGCGTCGTCTTTTTCGCGCTCGGCGACTTTGCCCGCTTTCACACCGCGCTCCAGGGATTTGGTGATGCGGTTGCGTCCGGCGGCGATCAGCTCATCGGTGGTCTCGAAGACCAAGACGTCGGCGCCGGCCCGGGCCGACACCTCGGCAATGCCGGCGCCCATCTGCCCGGCGCCGATAACACCCACTCGTTCAATTTGATTGCTCATACTCGTTTAGTCCTCCTCGCGTCCGGGACATTCACTTTCGTCTCAATACTCGAACACGCGACAGGCCCCGCCCAAGATTTCTGAGCGGGGCCTGCGCTGTCAAGCTCAGTGGAACTGCCCCTCTTCGGTCGAGCCCGCAAGCGCGGTGGTCGAGCTGGTCGGATCCACGGTGGTGGCGATCCGGTCGAAGTAACCGGCGCCGACCTCGCGCTGGTGCTTGGTGGCGGTGTAGCCGCGCGCCTCGGCGGCGAACTCGCGTTCCTGCAGCTCGACGTAAGCGGCCATCTGGTTGCGGGCGTAACCGTGGGCCAGATCGAACATCGAGTAGTTCAGGGCGTGGAAGCCGGCCAGCGTGATGAACTGGAACTTGAAGCCCATCGCGCCGAGCTCCTTCTGGAACTTCGCGATGGTCGCGTCGTCCAGGTGCTTGCGCCAGTTGAACGACGGTGAGCAGTTGTAGGCCAACATCTGGTCGGGGAACTCGCTCTTGACACCCTCGGCGAACTTAGCCGCCAGCTCCAGATCCGGCGTGCCGGTCTCCATCCAGATCAGGTCGGAGTACGGCGCGTAGGCCCTGGCCCGGGCGATGCACGGTTCCAGGCCGTTGCGGACTCGGTAGAAGCCCTCGGCGGTGCGCTCGCCGGTGATGAACGGGCGGTCGCGCTCGTCGACGTCGCTGGTGATCAGGGTGGCGGCCTCGGCGTCGGTACGGGCGATGACGACGGTCGGCACGTCGGCCACGTCAGCCGCGAGCCTGGCAGATGTCAAAGTGCGGATGTGCTGCTGGGTCGGGATCAGCACCTTGCCGCCGAGGTGACCACACTTCTTCTCCGACGCCAGCTGGTCCTCCCAGTGCGAACCGGCCACACCCGCGGCGATCATGGCCTTCTGCAGCTCGTAGACGTTGAGCGCGCCGCCGAAGCCGGCCTCGCCGTCGGCGACGATCGGGGCCAGCCAATTCTCTACCGAGGTGTCCCCCTCGACCTTGGCGATCTCGTCGGCGCGCAGCAGCGCGTTGTTGATGCGGCGGACGACCTGCGGCACCGAGTTGGCCGGGTACAGGCTCTGGTCGGGGTAGGTGTGGCCGGACAGGTTGGCGTCGCCGGCGACCTGCCAACCCGACAGGTAGATGGCCTTGAGACCGGCGCGGACCTGCTGCACGGCCATGTTGCCGGTCAGCGCGCCGAGCGCATTGACGAAGTCCATGTTGTGGAGCTGATCCCACAGCACCTCGGCGCCCCGGCGGGCCAGGGTGGCCTCCTCGACGACATGCCCCTGCAGGGCGACGACGTCTGCCGGGGTGTAGGTGCGGGTGACGCCCCTCCAGCGGGGGTTGTGATCCCAGTCGTGCTGAATCTGTTCCGGTGACTTCGGGGTGCCCACGATCGACATAGGACTGCTCCTTCGGTTGCGAGATGCTGCGACGTCATCGATCTGTTAACACCACAACAACTTCACTGATGTGCTAATTCGACGATGGCACAGCACATAACCGCAGGTCCACATGTTTCAGTTGCCAATTTTCGCCAAATGGCCACGTTAACTTGCGAAGTTTGCAAAGAAGCATGTTGGCTTTACCGGTTCAGAAGCTACTCGCCGGTAACCGATTTACGCAGGTCAGTACGCTCGTACTGCTAAATCGGAAGCGATCAGAGGGAGAACAGCGCGGCGATCGCTTTGGCCTCGTCGCCGACCACATATGTGAGCGTTATAACAGTTCGATCGGCCAGCTCCGGCCCGAACTTGTCCGTCGACCCCGCCGGGTACACGTGCGAGAGGATCTCAAGCTTCTCGCCGAGAGCCACCGCCGCGTCGTGCTCGATGGCCACCCGCAGTGGTCCGGCGAGCAACTCCGGGCGGGAGTGCAGGTAGTCCTCGATGACTGTCCAGTAGACCGAGTTGTTCATGTGGTCGAACAGGTCGATGTCCGAAACCCGGACCGGATACTCCCTGATCTCGACAGCGTCCTCGCGGCTGCCCGGTTTCAAGTAGGGCTTCCAGCGCAGCCGGGACTCGTCCGTCGTTCGTCGCAGACCTTCGAGGAAGTCGTCGGAGATGCGGGCCGGCCCCTGGGTCTCGCGGTTGATGTTGATCCAGAACGCCTCGGATTCCATCAGGCCGCCCTTGCGGCCGTCTATGCGCACCCGCATCTCGCACCACCGGTTCGACGTCCCCGAACACCAGCGCCGCATCCGCAGCATGTCCTGGAACTCGACGGGACGGATCAGGTCGATCATGGTCCGCCGGACGATCCACAACGGGTGAGTCTCCTCGAAGCCCATCTCACGCAGCTGATCGGATCCGATGTCCTGGATGTGGCGGCACGCCGCATCGAACCGCAGCCGGCCCACCCGATCGATGTCGCCGACCCGCAGCGGCCATTCGCGGTCGAAGACGTCGGGATGCGGATCCAGTACCGGCATCATGACTTTGCCCAGTCCGGCCGTCGGCTTGTCTGCGGAATCCGTCATCTCGATCTCCCCAATCGGTCGCCTAGGGCGATCATGCCAGGCACCGCGATACCGCCCCAACGATCGCTCTGCCAAGCATGCAAAGCCACCCTTCACGCCGTAGTTAGGCTGGTTGACGTGGCAAAAACCTTCGTCGGCTCGCGGGTGCGGCAACTGCGCAGCGAACGCGGTTTCAGCCAGGCCGCACTGGCGCAGATGCTCGACATCTCCCCCAGCTACCTCAACCAGATCGAGCATGACGTCCGGCCCCTGACGGTGTCGGTGTTGCTGCGCATCACCGAGGTATTCGGCGTGGACGCCACCTTCTTCGCATCACACGACGACACCCGTTTGGTCGCCGAACTGCGCGAGGTAACGATGGACCGCGACCTCGGCATCGATGTCGACGTCGCCGAGGTCGCCGACATCGTCAACACCCACCCGACGCTGGCGCAGGCGATGGTCAATCTGCATCAACGCTATCGGCTCACCACAACACAACTCGCCGCAGTCACCGAAGGCCGATATTCCGACAGCAGCGGCAGCGGCTCGATCACCATGCCGCACGAGGAAGTTCGCGACTTCTTCTATCAACGGCAGAACTATCTACACGAACTCGACACCGCGGCAGAAGATTTCACCATCCGCATGAGGATGCACCGGGCCGAGCTTTCGCGCGAGCTCTCCGAGCGACTCACCATGGTGCACGGTGTGCGCATCGTCAAACGTATCGACCCCGGCGACACGGTGATGCACCGCTACGACCCGCAGACCAAGACGCTGGAGATCGGCGGCCACCTTTCCTCGGGGCAGTACGTGTTCAAGCTCGCTGCCGAGCTGGCTTATCTGGAATTCGGCGACCTGATCGATGCGCAGGTCGCCGAAGGAAACTTCACCAGTGACGAATCACGTAAGCTCGCGCGGCTGGGGCTGGCCAATTACTTCGCGGCCGCGACGATGTTGCCCTACCGGCAGTTCCACGAGGTCGCCGAGAACTTCCGCTACGACGTCGAGCGTCTGTCCGCCTTCTACTCCGTGAGCTATGAGACTGTCTCCCATCGACTTTCGACGCTGCAACGCCCGTCGATGCGTGGCGTGCCGTTGTCGTTCGTCCGCGTCGACCGGGCCGGGAACATGTCAAAGCGCCAGTCCGCCACCGGTTTCCACTTCTCTTCCTCGGGCGGCACCTGCCCGTTGTGGAACGTCTACGAGACATTCGGCAACCCGGGCAAGATCCTGGTGCAGATCGCGCAGATGCCCGACGGACGCAATTACATGTGGGTGGCCCGCACCGTCGAGCGCCGCGCTTCGCGATATGGCCAGCCCGGCAAGACTTTCGCGATCGGTCTCGGATGCGAATTGCGTCATGCCCATCGGCTGGTCTACTCCGATGGCCTCGACCTCTCGGGTGAGGTCAGCACGCCGATCGGATCCGGTTGCCGGGTATGCGAACGCGACAACTGCCCTCAGCGGGCCTTCCCCGCCCTCGGGAGGGCGCTGGACCTCGACGAACACCGCTCGACGGTGTTGCCGTATCTGGTCAAGAAGTCCTGAATTTTGCCGCGACTCGGGGTTCGTACCCCCAGCCGGACACACCCCTATGCCAGACTCGGCTAGGTGAGCACACTTGAGCCTGCCCGCATCGCACCGGGCGGATTCCGGGAGCTGGGGCCGATCAACTGGGTCATCGCCAAGGCGGGCGCGCGGGCCATCCGGGCACCGCGGTTCACCCTGTTCAACGTGCTCGGTCAGCACAAGCTGCTGTTCCTGGCCTGGTTACCGTCAGCAGGTCTACTGCTCGGACCGCTCGGCAAGCTGCCTCGCAAAGACGCCGAACTGGTGATCCTGCGCGTCGCACACCTGCGTGACTGCGAGTACGAACTGCAACAGCACCGCCGGCTGGCGCGCACCCGTGGGGTGGACAGTGAAACCCAGGCCCGCATCTTCGAGGGTCCCGACGCCGAGGGTCTGACCGATCAGCAGCGGGTCCTCATCACCGCGACCGACGAGTTCGTTGTCACCCGCTCGATGTCATCGGAGACCTGGGCCGCGCTCTCGGCGATCCTCAGCCGCACCCAGCTCATCGAATTCTGCATGCTGGCAGGGCAATACGATGCGCTGGCGGCAACGATGACGACGCTGCGGATCCCGCTGGACTTCCCCGACTGAAGCGCGCTTAGAGGTACGTCACCCCGAGCACCGCGATCGACAACAGCACCGGCGAGACCGGTAGCAGCCACAGGAACGCCGCCCATGCGTTGGCCTCCTGCTGATACTTGCGCCAGCCCAGCACGCCCCCCGCCACACCGACGAGAAAGGACACCGCAGCCACCACCAGCACCCACTGGTTGACGTAGCCGCTGTCGGTGGCCAACGAAATCGCCATCAGCCACAGGATGTGGCCGACGACCAATCCGCCGATACCGGCGACGATCTCGTTTCTCAAAAGTTGATCATGTGGCCGGTGAGGCCGTGGAAGCATTCCTGCAGCGCTTCCGACAGGGTCGGATGGGTGTGCACGTTGCGGGCCAGCTCGTTGGCGGTCAGGTCCCACTTCTGCGCCAGGGTCAGCTCCGGCAGCAACTCGGAGACGTCGGGTCCGATCAGGTGACCGCCGAGCAACTCCAAGTGCTTCTTGTCGGCGATCAGTTTGACGAACCCGGTCGGATCGGCCAGGCCGTGCGCCTTGCCGTTGGCAGTGAACGGGAACTTTGCGACGACGACGTCGTACCCCTCGGCGCGGGCCTGCTCCTCGGTCAATCCGAAACTGGCGACCTGCGGCTGGCAGAACGTGGCCCGCGGCATCATCCGGTAGTCCCCGAGTGGCAACGTCTCGGCACCACCGATGGTCTCGGCGGCCACCACACCTTGGGCCTCGGCCACGTGCGCGAGCTGCAGCTTGCCGGTGACATCACCGATCGCATAAATGTTGGGCACGTTGGTGCGCATGTAGTCATCGATGCCGATGGCCTTGCGGTCGGTCAACGCCACCCCCGCCGCCTCCAGCCCCATGCCCTCGACATTGGGCGCAAACCCGATGGCCTGCAGCACCTTGTCGGCTTTAAGCTCCTCGGTCTTGCCGTCCTTGCTCACGGTGACGGTTACGGGCCCCTCACCGCCCTCGTCGGCGATGCCTTCGACCTTGGTGCCGGTGAGGATCTTCACGCCCAACTTCTTGTACTGCTTTTCGATCTCCTTGGACACCTCGACGTCCTCGTTGGGCAGTGCGCGCGGCAGAAACTCCACGATGGTGACATCGACGCCGTAGTTCTTGAGCACATAGGCGAACTCCATGCCGATGGCCCCTGCCCCGGCGATGATGATCGACGAAGGCAACTCGCGGGAAAGGATCTGCGTCTCGTAGGTGACCACGTTGTCCGACAGCGTGGTTCCGGGCACCAGCCGCGTCGAGGACCCGGTGGCGATGATGGCATGGGAGAACGTGACCTCTTCAGTGCCACCGTCGTTGAGCTTGACCGAGATCGCATTCGGCCCGGTGAAGGTGCCGTAGCCGTGGATCTCGGTGATCTTGTTCTTCTTCATCAGGAAGTGCACACCGGCGACCCGGCCCTCGGCGACCTTGCGGCTGCGGTCGAACGCCGCACCGTAATCGAAGCTGGCCTCGCCGCTGATGCCGAAGGTCTTGGCTTCCTTGGCGAAGATGTGGGCGAGCTCGGCATTGCGCAGCAACGCCTTCGACGGGATACACCCGACGTTGAGGCACACCCCACCCCAATACCTGGGTTCGATGATGGCAGTGTTCAGCCCCAGTTGAGCGGCACGAATAGCCGCAACGTATCCACCAGGACCAGCTCCGAGAACAACAACGTCAAAGTGGGTCACGCCCCCACCCTAGTGGGCGAGGCAATGTCCCCACCGAGTGATCCGGGTGAATCACTACCTCTGAGGCACCGGGCAGGCGTCGGAGGCCTCGGCCACGATGTGGCTACCCGTATCCGCCGGGCGCTTGCCGGCCGCGTACTCGGCGCCGGTCGGCGGCGGGCACGCGGCGAGTTCGTCGATCTCGGCGGCGGTGAACGCCCGGCCGCGCGACAAGAAGCGCATGCCTTCAGGCGCCTCCAGGCTGAACCCGCCGCCCCGGCCCGGCACCACATCGATGACCAACTGGGTGTGTTTCCACGCGTCGAACTGCGGCCCGGAGATCCACACCGGCACACCGGCGTTACCCACGTCGAGGACACCCAGCAGGATGTCGCGGTCCCCGACGATGAAATCACCCTCGGGATAACACATGGGCGACGACCCATCACAGCACCCGCCGGACTGGTGAAACATCAACGCCCCGTGCCGCTCCTGCAATGTCACTAGCAGGTCCGCGGCGGATTGGGTGATGAGGACTCTGCCGGTCATGTCTAGAAGAATCCTTGGGCTTTGTTGCTGTAGGACACCAGCAGGTTCTTGGTCTGCTGGTAGTGATCCAGCATCATCTTGTGGTTCTCGCGGCCGATCCCGGACTGCTTGTACCCACCAAACGCCGCGTGGGCAGGGTACTGGTGGTAGCAGTTGGTCCACACCCGACCCGCCTTGATATCCCGCCCAGCCCGGTAAGCGGTATTACCGTCACGACTCCACACACCCGCGCCCAGGCCGTACAGCGTGTCATTAGCGATGCTGATCGCATCGTCATAATCACCGAACGAGGTCACCGACACCACCGGGCCGAAAATCTCCTCCTGGAAAATCCGCATCCTATTGTCCCCCGAGAAAATCGTCGGCTGAATATAAAACCCACCAGCCAGCTCACCCCCCAGATCCGCCCGCTCCCCACCAGTGACCACCGTGGCGCCTTCAGACTTCCCAATCTCGATATAGGACAAGATCTTCTCGAACTGGTCGTTGGAGGCCTGCGCGCCGATCATCGTCTCGGTATCCAACGGATCGCCCTGCCGCACCGCCTTGGTGCGAATCGCCGCCAACTCCACAAACTCATCGAAAATGTCAGCCTGAATCAGGCTGCGCGACGGACACGTACACACCTCACCCTGATTCAGGGCGAACATCGTGAACCCCTCCAACGCCTTATCCTGAAAGTCGTCATTGGCGGCCATCACATCACTGAAGAAAATATTGGGGCTCTTGCCGCCGAGTTCCAGGGTGACCGGAATCAAATTTTGACTGGCGTACTGCATGATTAACCGGCCCGTCGTGGTCTCCCCGGTAAATGCAATCTTGGCGATTCGATTCGACGAGGCCAACGGTTTACCCGCCTCCACGCCGAACCCGTTGACAATGTTCACCACCCCCGCCGGCAACAAATCAGCGATCAACGAAAACAGATACAGGATCGAGGCCGGGGTCTGCTCAGCAGGCTTGAGCACCACCGCATTACCCGCCGCCAACGCCGGCGCCAACTTCCACGTCGCCATCAAAATCGGGAAATTCCACGGAATGATCTGCCCGACCACCCCCAACGGCTCGTGGAAGTGGTAGGCGACCGTATCCTCATCGATCTGCGACAACGACCCTTCTTGCGCCCGGATCGCCCCCGCGAAATACCGGAAATGATCCACCGCCAACGGAATATCAGCGTTGAGCGTCTCCCGGATCGGCTTCCCGTTATCCCACGACTCCGCCAGCGCAATCGACCCGAGATTCTCCTCAATCCGATCAGCAATCCTGTTCAACACCACCGCCCGCTGCGCCGGCGAGGTCTTACCCCACGCCGGTGCCGCCGCATGCGCCGCATCCAACGCCTTCTCCACGTCGGCCTCGGTCGACCGCGGCACCTCACAAAACACCTGCCCCGTCACCGGCGACGCATTCTCGAAATACCGACCCTCAACGGGGGCCACCCACTCACCACCAACAAAATTGCCGTAACGCGACTCAAAAGACATCAGGGCGTCGGCAGCCCCCGGGCGTGAAAACACGGTCATGATCGACTCCTCGTGAGGCGGTGTAACACAGATCACATTACGCGTGCGGGCACAATGTTGAGGTGACAGACGATCCGTACCTGTGGCTCGAGGACATCACCGGCGAAGACGCCCTGGACTGGGTTCGCAAGCACAACGATGCGACGGTTGCGGCCCTGAGCGGTGACCGGTTCGACGAGTTGCGCGACCAGGTGCTCGAGGTGCTCGACACCGACGCCCGCATTCCGTACGTGAGCCGCCGGGGCGAGTACCTCTACAACTTCTGGCGTGACGAGGCCAATCCGCGTGGTCTCTGGCGCCGCACCACGCTGGACAGTTACCGCACCGATGAGCCCGACTGGGACGTCATCATCGATCTCGACGAGCTCGCCCGCTCCGAGGACGAGAACTGGGTGTGGGCCGGCCCTGAAGTCATCGAGCCCGAACACACGCTGGCATTGATCAGCCTGTCCCGCGGCGGAGCCGATGCCACGGTGGTTCGTGAATTCGATATGCGCACAAAGCAATTCGTCCCTGACGGCTTCGAGCTGCCGGAGGTGAAGTCGTCGGTGTCATGGGAAGACGAGAACACCCTGCTGGTGTGCACCGACTTCGGCGAGGGGTCGATGACCGAATCGGGTTATCCACGGATCGCCAAGCGGTGGCGCCGCGGCGAGCCGCTGGAGAACGCCGAGACGGTGTTCGCCGCAGAGCCGACGGATGTCCGGGTCATCGCCAGCGTGGACCGGACGCCCGGTTTCGAGCACACCCGCGTCGGCCGCTACACCAATTTCTACAACCGGCTCCGCTACGAGGTGCGCGACGGCGAGCTGATCCTCATCGACGTTCCGACGGACGCCACGACCTCGACTCACCGCGAGTGGATGCTGATCTCACTGCGCAACGACTGGCAGGTCGGCGATGTGACGTACCCGGCGGGCAGCTTGCTGGCCACCAACTTCGACGAATTTCTTTCCGGCACAGGCGAACTCGTCCCGATATACGAGCCGGATGAGCACAGCTGCCTGTCCGAGGCCAGCTGGACCAGGGACAAGCTGGTGCTGGTCACTCGGCGCGATGTCGCCAGCCACATCGAGATCGTCACACCCGGCACCTGGGATCGCGTGGATGCGCCCGGCATCCCGGTGGGCGACGAGACCGTCGTGGTCGAGACGGACCCGCTGGGCGACGAGGTCTTCTACGACTCAAGTGGTTTCACCAGGCCGTCGCGCCTGCTGCACGGGACCGCAGGCGGTGCGCTGCAAAAGCTCAAATCCGCGCCGGCATTCTTCGACGCCGACGGTATCGACGTCGCACAGTATTTCGCCACCTCGGCCGACGGCACCGCGATCCCCTATTTCGTGGTCGGACAGCGGTCCACGCCGAGCCCTACGTATCTCTATGGCTACGGCGGATTCCAGAATTCGTTGACACCGGGCTATTCGGGCGGTATCGGCCGGACCTGGCTGGCTCGCGGCGGCACCTACGTGGCGGCCAACATTCGCGGTGGTGGCGAGTACGGGCCGCGCTGGCACACCGGGGCGATGCGGGAGAACCGCCACCTGGTGTACGAGGATTTCGCCGCCGTGGCAGCCGATTTGGTGCGGCGCGGCATCACCACCGTCGAGCAGCTCGGTGCGGCGGGCGGCAGCAACGGTGGCCTGCTCATGGGCGTCATGCTGACGCAGTATCCGGAGTTGTTCGGGGCCCTGGTGTGCAGCGTGCCGTTGCTCGACATGAAGCGCTATCACCTGCTGCTGGCCGGGGCGTCCTGGGTGGCCGAATATGGCGACCCCGACAATCCGGACGACTGGGAGTTCATCTCGAAATACTCGCCGTACCAGAATGTTTCGACTGATCGCCATTATCCCCCGATCCTTATCACCACCTCGACGCGGGACGATCGGGTGCACCCGGGGCATGCCCGCAAGATGACGGCGGCACTGGAGGCCGCGGGGCACGACGTGACCTATTACGAGAACATCGAGGGCGGGCACGGCGGCGCCGCGGACAACAAGCAGGCTGCGTTCAAGGCCGCGCTGACCTATGAGTTCCTGTGGCGAAAGCTCGGCGGCTGAGTGGCTGGAATGGCTACGTTCCGGCGCTACCTCGTCATCCAAGGGATGACGTTCGTCTTCGGCATCGTGGGCCCGATCTTTCTCGTCATCTTCTTCGCCTCTCAGCCGGAGCCGACGCTGAAGTGGATGTACTGGGCAGGCCTGTTCGTCACGACGGCCGATGTGCTCATCGCGTTGGCCATCACCGAGTCGAGCACCAGAGACTCTTGACTTCCGGCCCGAGCAGCTCAACACCATCGTCCCGCCCATGCCTGACGAGATCGAGAAGGCGATCGGCCTGGCCGAACGCGACCCGGAGATCGGGGTGGCCGCCAAGTTGGCACGGATTCCCTTGTCGCAGTTACAAGCCCAGAAACTCATCGTCAACCAGGCCTACGAGAACATGGGCGACGGACCATGGGGCGATTACAGCCAGGCGCCACCCGAGCACCGAGCACCGACCTGACCCGTCGCACGTCATCGAGCCTTGACTCTGCGTGTCGACGCCCGTGCTCGGAGTACTGACAGGGCACACTCCATGCATGCCATCGTCATCCATGCCTGCTCTGGAGTTGCTGGGCCGGGTCGGGTTGGCGACGCGCCAGTGTGAGCTTGCTGCCCGAGATCCGATCTGCGCGATGGTCTATCCGCGACGGGGCTGCGGCCTCCTGGTTCGGAGGGGCCCGCTGAGATGCGCGTGACGGAGTTCTTCGAACAGACAACGACAGCATTCGAAGTACTGGGCGTCTTGTCGATGGTGCTGGGGTTCCTGTTCGCCTTCGTCCTGGCCCTACGCACCTGGCGGAGAAGCGGCGATGGCGGCCGGGCATTCAAGACGCTGCGAGATTCACTGGGCGGGGCGATTCTGCTCGGACTGGAGCTGCTCGTTGCGGCGGACATCGTCAAGACCGTCACCGCCACGCCGTCACTCACCGATGCCGCCGTACTCGGCATGATCGTGCTCATCCGCACGGTGCTGAGCATCTCGATCGAGATCGAAGTCGACGGAGTCGCACCATGGCGCAAGGCGTTGACCACCGGACCGCAGGTGTTGGCCCGCACAGCCCGCGCATCCGGGCGGGTCGATCCCACCGTCTGAGTCTGGCGGGCTACCGGTCAGCCGGGCGACGACGCAATCCGCCCAGCATCGCCACGATCACCCCGAACACCACCAGCCCGCCGCCGACAGCCAGGGTCAGGTTGAGCCACTGATGCAGGCCGGCAATGGCATGGTTGACCATCGCGTCGGCGGCCTGCCGGATGTCACCGCTGGTGTGGTTGAGGACGTCGTTGAGGTAGCGTCGCGCCACCTCAAGCCCCGCCCACCCGGCCGCGCCGACAAGCAACGCCGACACACCCAGCGCGGCAAGCGCTTTACCCCGGGAGCGGGCAGCGGCCAGGGTCAGCAGGGCGAACACCCCGGCCAGTACCGCCGCGCCCACGCTGACCCAGGGACCCCACACCGCCAGAGGCCGCAGCTTGCCGGGCTGCAACGCGTCGGGAGCCGACGTTGCGATCGGCACGGTGAGCGTCTGCGGCACCGTGACGTTGAACTGCGAAAGAGTCTGCTGGAAGGACGAATCCGACAGCATGGGGGCCAGGTCGACGACCCAGGAGCCGTTCTCGTCGCGGGACAGCCGGTTGGTGAACATCCAGGTGTGGGCGATCCCGTTGGCCTTGGCGAACTGACCGGGAAACTCTGCGCTCGCGGTGTAAGCGTTGGCCACGCCACGCACCAGTGCGGCGTTCACTTCTGATCCGCTCCCGGACGCCAACGTGCGCACCTGGGTGGTGAGCTCACCGGCCACCGCCTGCTGCAGCTGCGGATCCTTCGCCGCACCCGCCGCGAAGGCCGAGTAGCCCTCCTGGTCGACGATGTTCTTCTGGGCCCACGCCGTGGGTACCGCAACGGCGAGAAACACCGTCGTCAGCACCCACAGGAACAGCGCCATCACGAAGCGCACGCCGTCCTCCTCTTCTGGTTGGGGACGGCCTGGGTCGGGTCCAAAATCAATCCGAGAGCGCACGCCCCACGATCAGCGGATCGGCCTGGCCGACCACCTCATGGTCCTTGTTGTCGTAGTTGAACTTACCCAGCACGTAGCGCATCGCGTTGATGCGGGCGCGCTTCTTGTCGTTGCTCTTCACCACGGTCCACGGCGCGATCTCGGTGTCCGTCCAGGCGAACATGTCCTCTTTGGCCGCGGTGTAGTCCTCCCACTTGTCCAGCGATGCAAGGTCGGTAGGTGAGAGCTTCCACTGCCGCACCGGATCCACCTGACGGATCGTGAACCGGGTGCGCTGCTCGGACTGGGTCACCGAGAACCACAGTTTGGTCAGGCTGATGCCGTCGTTGACGAGCATCTGCTCGAACAGCGGTGCCTGCCGGATGAATTCGGCGTGCTGTTTGGGCGTGCAGTAGTCCATCACCCGCTCGACGCCGGCCCTGTTGTACCAGGACCGGTCGAACAGCACGATCTCACCGGCGGCCGGCAAGTGGTTGACGTAGCGCTGGAAGTACCACTGCGTGCGTTCCTTCTCGGTCGGCTTCTCCAGCGCGACGACCCGGGCACCGCGCGGGTTGAGGTGCTCCATGAACCGCTTGATAGTGCCACCCTTGCCCGCGGCGTCCCGGCCCTCGAACACGATGACGTGCCGAAGCCCGTTGCCCTGGCTCCACTTCTGCAGCTTGAGCAACTCGATCTGCAGCAGCCGCTTCTGCTCCTCGTAGTCGGCCCGCTTCATCCGCTCGTCGTACGGGTAGCCCTCGCGCCACGTGTCGACCACCTCGCCGCTGGGCAGAAGCAGCAGCTCGGGGTCGTCGTCATCGTCGTCGCGGACGGCATAGCCTTCAACAACAGAGTTATCCAGAGTGGTCACCCGCCGAAAGTAGCCAGCTCGTCGTACAGACAGGTGACTGCGGGATGAACGCCAGGTGGCGTCGCGTTCGGATTACTTGGCGACTCGCCGGGGGCGCGCGAGCGCCAGCCAGGTCACCAGTTTGTTCATCCGGGCCAGCGCCTTGTGGGAGTTGTTGTAGTAGCTGCCGCCCGCGACCTTTCTCGTGCGGGGCACCACGACGGTCTCCTGTTTGCAGAACTTGCGCACGCCATCGACACCGCCGAACCGGGCGCCGATACCGGAGGTCTTCCAGCCGCCCATCGGGGCGGTGGTGCACATCAGGTTGGAGATCACGTCATTGATGTTGACCGCGCCGCAATCCAATTGCAGGGCAATTGCTTTCGCCCGGTCGATGTCCTGGGAGAACACCGAGGCGCTCAGCCCGTACTGGCTGTCGTTGGCCAGCCGCACGGCTTCCTCGACGGAGCTCACCCTCATGATCGGCAGGGTCGGGCCGAAGGTCTCCTCGGTCATGCACGACATCGAGTGGTCGACGTCGACCAGCACCGTCGGCGGATAGAAGCTACCTTCCCCATCCCGCCGCTTGCCGCCGGTCAGCGCCTTGGCGCCCGCTGCGACGGCCTGGCTGACGTGCCGATCGGTGATCGCGACCTGGCTGTCGTCGATCTGCGAGCCGAAGTGGTAGCCCTCGCCGGAGCCCATCTTGAGTTTCTCCACGGCACGCACTACGGCGGCCACGAACTGGTCGTAGATTGGCTCGAGCACGTAGACCCGCTCGACGGACACACAGGTCTGGCCGGCGTTGAACATTCCGCCCCACACCGCGGCGTTGGCCGCGAGTTGGATGTCGGCGTCCTCCAGCACGATCATCGGATCTTTGCCGCCGAGTTCGAGGCTTACGGGGGTGAGCCGACGGGCGGCGCGCTCCATCACCTTGGCGCCGGTGGCGCTAGAGCCGGTGAACTGGATGTAGTCGGAGTTGTCGATGACGGCCTCGGACACCTCACGGGCACCCTGGGCCAGCGCCAGCACCTCGGGGGCGCCGGAATCCAGCCAGCCGCGCAGCAGCACCTCGGCGGTAAGCGGGGTGCGCTCAGACGGCTTGAGCAGCACAGCGCATCCGGCGGCCAGGGCACCGATCGCGTCCATCATCGCGTTGGCGACAGGGTAGTTCCACGGCGCGATGATGCCGACCACAGGGCGGGGCCGGTAGTGGACGGTAATCTTCTTGACCGACAAGAACAGTAAGGGTGCCGGACGGACGTCAGGCGCCATGGCCTTCTCGACCGTCTTGATGTAGTACGACAGGATCACGATCAGCAGCGGCACCTCTTGAGCCGCGTCGACCGCCGACTTGCCGGTCTCGGCGATCAGCAGCTTCTCGATCTCGTCGCGGTGCTCCCCCAGCCACACGGCGTAGCGAGCCAGTACCTTGGCACGCCCCTTGGCGCCGCGGGCCTCCCACTCGCGCTGCGCCTCGCGCAGCCCGGCGGTGATCCGCGGCACGTCGACCGCATCGGTCCAGCGCACCCGGCCGGCGACCGCACCGGTCGCGGGGCTGTGGATGGTGCCGAATCCAGTGAACGGAGCCGGCCGATCGACATGAGGCGTCGCGGTCATGGGGCAATGTTAACCATCATTTGTGACCCACGTCGCAGCAGGGTTGACACCTGTCAAGTGCGGGTTCGGCTCATCGAGCCTGCGCCCCGGGCCGCGCTCTCAGCTAACTGCTGACGCGGTCTGCCGATCACGCCGGGCCACCAAGGCCACCAGGCACACCACCGACGTCGAGAACAGCATCGCGCCGACGGTGTCGGTGAAGTAGTGATACGTGATGGCCTGGCCGAACATGGCCAGCACAGCCAAGGAAGCCGCGACGACCACCGCCCACACCGCGACACCCGCCGCGACCACCAGCAGGCCGAACACCACCACCGCGAATGTGGTGTGGCCGCTCGGATAGCACAACGAACCGCCCTTCTCGCGGCCGAACATCCGCTTACACAGCTGTACGGCAACGATGGCCAGCGGCGGGCTGAGCAGCATCGCGATCGCCAGCCGCCACTGTCTTCGGCGCAACGTCACCGCGATCACGCCCACTAAGACCAGCGCCACCGCCGGCGGATACGTGAACAGCAGAAACACGTTGCGGTACCGCCCCATCTCCCAGCCCAGCCGCTGGAACCAGGTGTCGATCCCGGTCGGCCCCTGGCCAATGGCCCAGCCCAGCAACAGCATGACCGCCAGCCCGATCGGCGGCCACCACCGGGCGATCACCCGGTCATGCCGCGCAGATACGCGGCCTGACCCAGGTGCTGTGCGCAGTCATCGACGATGCTGACCAACCGCACGCTCGCAGTCACCGGCGGATTCCAGCGGGTATCGACGATGCGGCTCAGTTCGACGGGCGTGACGGTGGCGATGTACTCCAGCGTCACCTTGTGCACGGCCCGGTAGTAGCCGGCCAGCAGGTGTGCGGGGGCGCGCACCTTCGCGACGTCGGCGGCGCTGTGGCCGTAGCCCATGTCGTCGCGCTGCAAGTCGAGACCGAAACGATCCACCCACCCGTCGCGGAACCACACCTGTTCGAACCCCGCGATGTCGCACAGCTGCAGATCCTGGCCGCGGGCACTGTGCCAGATCAGCCAGGCGATGCTGTTCGCCTGCGGCGTCGGGCGATAGGTCGCGGCTTCGTCGCTGAGCCCATCGGTGAGATCGTCGACGTGCTCGATCAGCCGGGAGAAGGCATCGCGCAACAGTTCGCGGACGGCATCGGATTCGGCAGAGGTCATGACAGCGACGCTACCCGGCGCGCCCCCTTGACCCCTGCGCCGACGATCGTCGTACGTTGGTTGGATGAGCAACGACGGGATATCGGTGGCCGCGTCATGACTGTGAAGGTGGATCTGGATCAACTGGCCGAGGCGATGGCCGACTTCACGTTCGCCTATCTGATCACCGTCGGCGAGGACTTCCGGGCACATACCGTGGCCGTCGACCCCGTGCTGGTCGACAGCGTCATCCAGGTCGGCGCTGCCGGCCGCCACACCCGCGCCAATCTGGCCGAACACGCGGCTGTCACGGTGATCTGGCCACCCCGCGAGCCCGGTGGTTACTCCCTGATCGTCGACGGCACCGGTGAACTGAGCGGCGACGACGTGCGCGTTGTTCCCAACCGCGCGGTGCTGCACCGCAAAGCAGAACCCGAAGCACCCTCGGCTCCCAGCGGCTGCCTGCACGACTGCGTGCCGCTCGAAAAAAGCTGAGTAGTTCCGATCTCCGGAGATCTGCGCCCCGAGTTAGCCATATCTCGCGGCACCCCATCTAGTTGACCACGGAAATACCTCCCGCTACGAGTTTGCCCGAATCGCATTGCAGCGGGGTGAGTCGGCCGTTACTGTCTCATCACCAACGCGTCATGGCTTTGCCCTCGGCGCGGCGGGCATATGCGGGAGGGTCTGTATGTCTGGTCGTCATGCGCGTAACGAGCGGTCAGCTCGTCGGTCTGTCGCGGGTACTGCGGCGGTCGCCGCCAGCTGTGTACTCATCACCCCGGTCGCGCTGAACAGCCCGACCATCGCCGCGACTTTGGCGAACTATGTGATCGGGGTGGGCGGCAACGACGACCCGTCCAGCAGCAACATCAAGAACAAGCTCGACGGGCAGTACAGCGACGCGAACGGTGTCGAGTATTTGGCATCGATCTGGCCGGTCAGCGGACTCACGGCACCGACCTTTGCGCAGTCGGTGAATGACGGTAACGGCCAACTCGGCGCGGCAATCGCGAATTCGGGCTCGCCCAACACCCCTGACGATCACATTGTCGTCGTCGGTTATTCCCTCGGTGCCGTAGTGGCCAACAAGCAGCGGCAGGAGCTCAACACGGACCCTGACAATGCGCCGGCGAACCTCGAGTTCGTCCTCATCGCCAACGCCAACAAGCCCAACGGGGGCATCTTCGCCCGATTCCCTTGGCTCTACGTGCCTTTGGCGGACATCCAGTCCACCGGCGCGGTGGGCCCGGATCAGTTCACGACCACCGACATCACTCGGGAGTACGACCCCTACGGCGACTTCCCGGCGTACTTCAACCCGTTGTCACTGGCGAACGCAGCGGCGGCGGTGGTGTATGTGCATCCTGACGCCAACTACGACAACATCGACATGAGCCAGTATTCCGACGCCAACGCAGTGAGCATTGAAACGAACGGCGACACAACGACTTACCACTACTCGGATGGCTCCACCAAGACCGTCGTCAACCAGGACGGCGAGGCTACCACCACCTACTATGTGATCCACACCGATCACCTGCCGCTGCTGATGCCCCTGCGCCAAGCCGCTGACGTGCTGGGCGTGTCGCAGGGTGGCATCGACGCCGTCGAGCCCGTCGTGCGGACGGTCGTCGACATGGGTTACGACCGCACCACCAGCCCCGCCACTGCGACGCAGTTCAGTTTCATCACGCCGCCACAAAAGGTCATCGAGGCCGCCCAGGCTCTGCCGGGCGCGGCCCAGCAGGGTGTCAACAACTTCCAGGACCCACCGCCGGCCGTACACACCGGGATCGCCACCGAACCGACTCAGGTCCAAGCACCCACGAATGCTACTGCCGCACAGATCAATTCAACGCCTTCCGAGAAGCCGGCGCGGTTGATCCCGCTGGCACTGCCCTCGCTGACGAAACCCGCCGCGACCGCATCCGAGGCGCCGGCTGCCACCGACGTCAAGACCGGCGTTCGAACCGACCTCAAGAAGACCCTGAAGCCACCGAAACTGTCTGCATCACAACGGTCTTCGGGCCTGCCGAAGATGCCGTCACTGCGAGATGCCGCCAAATCACTCCCCCACCCCGGCACTTCGAAGACCGCCAAGCCAAAGACCGATACCAGCGACGACAAGAACGCCGCGTAGCGCTGCAGAATCGAAAAAGCCCGGCTCCCAAAAGGAGCCGGGCTTTCCCGTAAAAGAGCAGGACTTAGAAGTCCATACCGCCCATGCCACCGGTCGGGTCGCCCGCAGGTGCGGCGGCCTTCTCCGGCTTGTCGGCGACGACGGCCTCGGTGGTGAGGAACAGCGCCGCGATGGACGCCGCGTTCTGCAGCGCCGAGCGGGTGACCTTCACCGGGTCGGCAACGCCGGCCTTGAGCAGGTCCTCGTACTCGCCGGTGGCGGCGTTGAGCCCCACACCCGGCTTGGCGTTGGTGACCTTCTCGGCGACAACGCCGGGCTCGAGCCCACCGTTGAAGGCGATCTGCTTCAGCGGAGCCGACAGCGCGACGCGGACGATGTTCGCGCCAGTGGCCTCGTCGCCGGTGAGCTTCAGCTCCTCCAGCGCCGGAGCCGACTGCAGCAGGGCCACGCCGCCACCGGCGACGATGCCCTCCTCGACGGCGGCCTTCGCGTTGCGGACGGCGTCCTCGATGCGGTGCTTGCGCTCCTTGAGCTCCACCTCGGTGGCAGCACCGGCCTTGATCACCGCAACACCGCCGGCCAGCTTGGCCAGGCGCTCCTGCAGCTTCTCGCGGTCGTAGTCGGAGTCGCTGTTCTCGATCTCGGCACGGATCTGGGCCACGCGACCGGCGATGGCATCGCTGTCGCCAGCGCCCTCGACGATGGTGGTCTCATCCTTGGTCACGACGACCTTGCGGGCCTGGCCCAGCAGCGCGACATCGGCGGTCTCCAGCGAGAGGCCGACCTCTTCGCTGATGACCTGGCCACCGGTGAGGATGGCGATGTCCTGCAGCATGGCCTTGCGGCGGTCACCGAAGCCCGGGGCCTTGACGGCGACGGACTTGAAGGTGCCACGGATCTTGTTGACCACCAGGGTCGACAGGGCTTCGCCCTCGACGTCCTCGGCGATGATCAGCAGGGGCTTGCCGGACTGGATGACCTTCTCCAGCAGCGGCAGCAGGTCCTTGACGGTCGACACCTTGGAGCTGACCAGCAGGATGTAGGGATCCTCCAGGACGGCTTCCTGACGCTCGGCGTCGGTCACGAAGTAACCCGAGATGTAGCCCTTGTCGAAGCGCATACCCTCGGTGAGCTCCAGCTGCAGGCCGAAGGTGTTGGACTCCTCGACGGTGATGACACCCTCGTTGCCAACCTTGTCCATGGCCTCGGCGATCAGGTCGCCGATGGACTGGTCGCCGGCCGAGATACCGGCGGTGGCAGCGATCTGCTCCTTGGTCTCGACCTCCTTGGCGCTCTTCAGCAGCGTCTCGGTGACCTTCTCGACGGCCTTCTCGATGCCGCGCTTCAGACCGAGCGGGTTGGCGCCGGCAGCGACGTTGCGCAGACCTTCGCGAACCAGGGCCTGGGCCAGGACGGTGGCGGTGGTGGTGCCGTCGCCAGCGACGTCGTCGGTCTTCTTGGCGACCTCTTTGACCAGCTCAGCGCCGATCTTCTCGTACGGGTCCTCCAGCTCGATCTCCTTGGCGATGGAAACCCCATCGTTGGTGATCGTGGGGGCGCCCCACTTCTTCTCCAGGACGACGTTGCGACCCTTGGGGCCCAGCGTGACCTTTACCGCGTCGGCGAGGGCGTTCAGGCCCCGCTCGAGGCCGCGACGGGCCTCTTCGTCATACGCAATTGTCTTAGCCATTGCGAAGTGATTCCTCCGGTTAGGGGATCGCACGTTCTGTGGTCGGGTTTAGTGCCCGCGACGGACGACTGGGGTGTGCTCCCGCAGGTGCGGCCCCGGCCTCACCGTCCCGACCTAGCACTCACTAATCGAGAGTGCCAACTGCATTCTTAGCACTCAACCTGGGCGAGTGCAAGGACGCTCACTCTGGGCTTAATCGTCTCTGGTATCAAGTTCGCGACCACGACCGGACCAAGCCATCTGGGACCCACCCGCGTCAGGCTTTGGCCGCGGCGGCCAGGATCCGTTCCACGATGGTCTGCGACTGCTCGCCGATGTCGGTGTCGTTGCACACCAATGCCTCAGCGATGACATTGGACCAGACGCCCATGGTGTGCTGACACCGATAGTTCGGCACCGTGTATTCGCCTACAGGGCGATCGAGCACGATCAGATCCCCTCGGACCTGCACGTCTCGCGGTGTGGTGGTCCAGTGCGGGTCGCTATTCGTGACAACCGTGCCCGAGCAGTTCTGCCACTGCCGTTGCGAGTTGGCGCGGACCTGCGCCGCTATGTCCGCGGTGGGCGCCAGCACAACTGTTTGCTCGACGAACACGTTCGACGGATTCCCTTCGGGTGGGAAGGCGACCACTTGACGCAACGCGAGGTAGCCGACGTGGTCGTAGACCATGCCCGAGCCGGTGAGCACCGCTCCGGCGCACTCGGCGGGCTCGATCACACCGGTGGTGTCGAAGGGCGCACTGTACGTGTCGACGGTGTCGACCCGCGCGCCGACAACGGTGCTGAGCATATTGTCCGTCAGCAGTAACCGCGACACGTCGGCCGCAGTGACCAATGGTGCTGCAGCTTCCGTCGATTTGGCCGCGATCGAGGTCGGTTCTGCCGTCGACACCCCCGACGTCTGAGTTTCCGACCCAGACGGCTGCGCGGCGTCCGTGCCGGTCAACCGCGGTATCAGGATCACACCACCAACCACCGCGAGTACGGCGGCGAGCACGGCGGCGGCGATCCATATGCGCCGTCCGCCGGATTTCGCGGCTACAGCGGGCGGTGGTGACGTCGGTGACGGCGGAACCGACGGACGCGCGGCCTGCGTCACCTGGTCGGCGGGATACTCCGCGGCCAGCGGAGCCACCATCGTGGCATGGTCTACCGGCGGCGCCGCTTCGACCTGGCTGCTCAGCGCTTGGGCGAACTCATGACAGTTCGCGAACCGATCCGCGGGATTCTTGGCCATGCCTCGGGATATCACCGGGTCCAGATGCGCCAGGTCGGGCCTGCGGTCCGCCAACAGCGGTGGCGGCGCCGAGAGATGGCTGCTGATGACCACCGCGGCATTGGAGTTGTCGAACGGCGCCTTCCCGGTGAGCAGGTGGAAAGCGGTGGCGGCCAGGGCGTATTGGTCGGCGCGCCCGTCCAACGACGAGCCCATCAGCTGTTCGGGCGCCGCATAGGCGATGGAGCCGACCGTCATATTCGTCGCGGTCAGCCCGCTGGCATCGTCCATTCGGCGCGCAATTCCGAAGTCGGTCAACAGTATTCGACGCCCGCGCGCCGCAGGATCGGAGTCGCTGAGCAGAATGTTCGCCGGCTTGACGTCGCGATGGAGCAGGCCGCGCTCGTGGGCATAGTCCAACGCCTCGGCAACGGCGTCGATGATCTCCGTCGCAAAGGGCGTGGGCACACCGGTCGGGAAATGATCCCGCACGAGCGCAGCCGCGTCGATCCCCTCGACATAGTCCATCGAGATCCATAGCTGGCCATCGAATTCACCGCGGTCGTGCACAGCAACGATGTGCGGATGCCACAGCGCGGCGGCAACATCGGCTTCCCGATTGAACCGTAGACGAAACTCGGTGTCGGCCGTGACGGTCGACGGCAGAATCTTGAGTGCTTCGCGACGGGGCAATCTCGGATGGTCGACGAGATAGACCTCGCCCATTCCGCCTGCCCCGAGCAGCCGCTGGATCGCGAATCCCGCGAATGCGTCACCAGGTGCCAATGGCATGCCGGAAGTCTATAGCGCTATCGGCGACTGGATAGCCCTGTTCGGATGCCGCCGTTGCCCCGCCACACGTACGATCTAGCAAACCAGCATCATGGGAACGAGCGGTGCAATGAGCCGACGCAAGCCGTTGATCGAGATCCGGGAGCGGGGTCGGCCGCCGCGGCGGCTCGCGCTCACCGGCCCGATAATGTTCGGCAGGGACTGTGCCGGTGTGAATCTCACCGACGAAGGAGTCTCACGCGAGCATTTGCGGGTGGTGCCCAGCCCGACAGCCTTGTCGGTGATCGATCTCGACAGCCGCAACGGGACCACGCTCAACGGCATCCGATTGACCGGCCGCGCCACGCTGTCCACCGGCGACGTCCTGCGGCTCGGGCAGTCCGAGATCATCGTGCTGTCGGCGCCTGGCGCGCCCGCCACCGCCGAGCGTCCGGTGATCCCGCCGGACTACGACGCGACGCGCCTCGGCCTCGTCGCCGTCTCGCCGCCCCCGCCGCCGGCCCCCGAAACCCCGCCGTCGCCGATCGTCGCCGTGGCAGAGAGGGTGCTCGGCATCGACCCCACCGGGGAGCGTGACCTCTTTCCGGCATACACCGAACTGCCGGCGCGGTTACCGCTGCGCGTGTGGCAAGCCATCCGCGTCCTCAGCATTGTCGGGTACTTCGCGCTGATCGCAACACTTTTCGTGTATCCATCCGTCGGCCTGTTCGTTTTCTTCGGCGTGGTTGTGCCGTTGTTACCGCTACTTTTCCTCGTCGCGCCGGGCTTCTGGCGCAACATCTGTCCCCTCGCCGCGACCAACCAGATCCCGCGAGTCCTTGGTTTCGGCCGCGCTCTCGATCCACCGGACTGGTTGCGCAACCGCGGATTTCTGATCGCGATGGCACTGTTCTTCGGGATCGCGGGGTCTCGGTTGATGGGTCTGGACCACAGCGGTGTCGCCACTGGTGCCGTGCTGACGGTGGTGGCAGCGGTGGCGTTCGCCGGAGGTTACGTCTTCAAAGGCAAGAGTGGCTGGTGCAGCAGCATTTGCCCGCTGTTCCCGGTGCAGCGCGCCTACGGCCAGACCCCGTACATCACGGTGGCCAACAGTCACTGCCCGAGTTGCGTTGGCTGCGCGAAGAACTGCTATGACTTCAAACCGCGCGCGGCCTACCAGGCCGACCTGAACGACACCGACCGGGGATGGACCGGGCCGCGCAAGCTGTTCATCGCCGCATTGCCCGGGTTCATCCTCGGCTTCTTCACCGCCGTCGGCGACGCGGGCATGCACCCGCTGGAGAGGTATTCGCTGCTCGCACTGTTCGTATTGGTCAGTGTCGGGTCTTTCTATGCGGTCGAGGCGGTTTCGCCGCTGAGCCCCGCAATGGTCGCTATCGGCTACGCCGCCGCGGCGCTCAACATCTTCTACTGGTTCGCCGGCCCCGTCCTGGCCGCCTCGTTCAGGACCGTGACCGGGATGGAGGTCGGCTGGCTGCGTTGGGGGATCAGCGCGCTCATCGCCGCACTGACGCTGCTCTGGATCGCGCGCACCCGGGTCGTGGAGCTGCAGTTCGCCTGGACGGCGGGAATGCGGCAGGCACCAGTTCTGTTGCGGCGTTCCAAACCGGATACCAGCGCACCCGTCGACAGTGGAGCAGCGGTCCGGTTCGAAGCCGACGGCGACGCGGTGCCCGTCGATCCGGGAATGAGTGTGCTCGACGCGGCCGAGGCCAACGGTCAGCCGATCGAGGCCGGCTGCCGGATGGGAGTGTGCGGCGCTGACCCGGTGGCCATTCTCGACGGCGCCTCGTGTCTGTCGGGCCCCGACCAGGATGAGCTCAACACGTTGCGACGCCTCGGCTTGGGCAAGTCCACCCGGATGGCGTGTTGCGCCCGGATCAGCTCGGGCACCGTGACCGTCTCGCTCACACCGGAACCCGGTGACGGACGCGGGACGAGCTCGACTCGCTATGACCGCTCGATCGTCAGCGTAGTGATCATCGGCGGGGGCATCGCCGGCATCACCGCCGCCGACTTCGTCCGCCGCGGCCATCCCGACTGCGAGATCCACCTTGTCGGGCAAGAGCCGCACATGCTGTACAACCGAATGGGCATTTCACGGATTGTGTACGGCCGCACGGCCATGCAGGGTCTGTATCTGTTGCCCGAACAATGGTTCGACGACCACCAGGTGCATGGGTGGCTCAACACGCTGGCGCGGCGCATCGATATCCGGGGCAGGCGCGTGTTGCTGGGCACGGGCGAAACACTGCCCTACGATCGGCTGATCCTGGCGATGGGTTCCAGTGCGACAACACCGCCGATCCACGGGTTGCACCGACCCGGAAGCTTCGCGCTCCGGCAGGCCGGTGATGCGATGCGGCTGCGTTCGTATGTCCAACAGCACGGCTGTCGGCGGGCGGTGGTTGCCGGCGGGGGCCTGCTGGGACTCGAGGCCGCCTATGCCCTGCATCTTCTCGGTCTGCACGTCACAGTGCTCGAGCGCGGCGCCCGGCTACTCAGCCGCCAGCTCGACGCCCGCTGTTCGGAGATCGTTGAAATGCATTTCGCCAGGGCGGGAATCACCGTGATCCACCGCGCCGAGACGGACCGGCTCGTCGGCACGCCCGCGGTGACGGGCGCGGTGCTCAAGGACGGCCGCACATTGACCTGCGAGCTATTCCTCGCCGCGACCGGGATCAGCCCGAACGTGGACCTGGCCCGTGACGCGGGAATCCCGGTCGGGCGCGGCGTGCTGGTCGACGACCACATGCGGACGCGGGTGCGGTGGATCTACGCCGCCGGTGACGTCGCCGAACACAACGGAAAGGTGCTGGGGCTGTGGCCGATTGCCGTCCAGCAAGCGGAAGCGGCCGCAGTCAACGCGCTCGGCGGCGACATCGTCCTGACGGCTGAGACACCCGCGACGATCCTGAAAGGTGTTGGGTTGGAGCTGTTCTCGACTGGTCAGGTGGAGGCATCCGGAACCGACGATGTCATCGTCATCGACCGACCCGAGGTACCGTCCTACCGTCGATTGGTGCTGTCCGACGGGCGTGCGGTGGGCGCCACCGTCCTGGGCCACCATCCCGCGGACGTGACTAGCGCGCAGAAGGCGGTTCGGTCAGGTGCCGAGGTGAGCCGCGACGCCTACGCGGCGCTGCGGGCCGGGGACTGGAGCGTGCTCGCCGAGCGCCCGTCGCCCGTACGCTGAGGGTGCCGCGGTCACGGCTGGAACGTGGCGATCCAGCCCCCGATCCGCATGCTCCACCCTGGCTCGAGCCGGGCCGGCGCGGTGCCCACCCGCGTCCAGTCCTTCGCGCCGGGGGCGGCGATGAAGGTCCCCGCGTGCGTACCCGCGTCGGTGACGAACACCGTGCCGTCGGCCACCGTGACGTATGCGTGCACGCGCGATACGTACGGGTCGTAGGGGACGACGATCGGTGACGCCATCGCGGTGCGCACGGACTCGTCGGCGAGCGGAGCCCGTCCGATCGCATAGGGCCGGTCCAACGGGTATATCGCGCCGTCCTCGGTGATCAAGGCACCGCCCCGAAGGTCGACGGCTGCGGTATGCGCCGGTGCTTCCGGGCCGCTGAACTGTGCGGTCCGGCCGAGGTCTGCCGCCGAAGGTATGCGTTCGGTAGCGACGATCTGCGCCGGCGCGGGTGCGGCGATCGGGGCCTCGTCGTGTATCGCCGCGAAACCGCCGCCCGGAACCACGCCCTCCCGCAGATCGGTGTGCGGAATCATTCGAGCGCCCCGATGCCGGCTGCCATGCAGCACCACATTGAGCACCGGATCGGGCAGCGTCGTCTGGACCCAGGCCGGCCCACTGCTGCCAGACAGGCACTGCTTGCCTCGCGGGGTCTCGATGTCGGCGGTCACCGCACCGTGCAGCAACACCAACAGGCCTTCGCTGACGGCTGCGACGATCCCACACGGCACATCGCGAGCTACTACCCCGAACACGGCGGGTGCTATCCGTTCGGCCACCGCCATACCTGGACGCGGCCCGTGGGATGCCGACTCGACAGCGGCCAGTACTGCCGCCGCCTGTTCGCCCTGATCACCGACGTACGCGACGACATCGCCGAATCTCGCGATAAGGCCGTCACCGCCCACCACACCCACTATGGATGGAGTCCGCTGCACCCGGCGCCGCCCTTCAATGTTGCCGCCGTGGCCATCCTAAAGCGCGCAGTGCGCCTCAGCGCGCGTACCAGCCGGCTACTCCGGACGGGCGTGGCTATCCGAGCCGCCAAGGCGTCACGACGGTGTGACGAACTGCCAACCGGCGGCCTGCATCTGCGGGATCGCGTCGGCGATGCCGATGTGGGTGCCCGAGTTCGGGTGGTTCATATGCGCGATCACGATGGACCCCGGCGTCGCCGACGTCAGATTGCTACGGACCCTCGCAGCCGATGCCGTCGCGCCGGCGTCGCCGTTGACCGTGAAACCGAGTGGCTGCTCGCCGAGCTGGTGAACGATGTCGACGGCCACGTCGTCGTAGTACGCGGTGCCGGGCCGGAACCAGACGGGTGCTCTGCCGGTCAGCGCGGTGAGCCGCTGATGGTTTCGCCACACCTCGTCGACGATCTCGTCGACCGACCGGGTGCCGGCGATCCCGTAGGCCGACCGACCGGTGACCGACAGCGGAACATGCCGGGTGCCGTGGTTGCCGATCTGGAACAGCGGATTGGCCGCCAGTTGCGCGGCCCGGTCTGCATTGCGGTCGATCCACCGACAGTTGAAGAACAGCACCGCGGGCACACCGTGGTCCTGCAGGGTGTTGAGCAACGCGTCATCGCATGCGCCATCACAGGCGTCAAAGGTGAGGGCGACCTGCCGACCGGTTGGCGTGAACGACGTCATGATGCCGGGCAGTGCGGTCCCCCACCGCCTCGGGACCCGACCGCGGTTGAGACTCGCGATGCTGCCGGGGTCAGGTGGCACCGGGTTGGCCCAGGCGCGCGGCGCACCGGCGCTGGCCAATGAACCGAGGGCGGCCAGTGAGCCGACGGCGGTTGCCGCGGTGGCGGCGAGAAATCCCCGCCTGGTGATCACAGTCCGGATGGTAGGTGTGCAGATTTGGGCCCCACATGCCGGAAAACTGTGGATTGGCTGCGAGGTGCCGAACCGTGCCGTCCGACGCGGCTCCTGGGGATATGCGCCGACGGAACGCACTGGCCTAGACTGCTTTCCGACTGAGAGGAGTCCTCGGGTGCGGGCTGATGCGGCGCCCAGCACCCAGGCACTTCGGGGCTGGCAGCGCAAGGCGCTGGTGCGGTATCTGACCAGCAAACCTCGTGACTATCTGATGGTCGCCACTCCCGGCGCAGGCAAGACGACGTTTGCGCTGCGGATCGCGGCCGAGCTGCTGGGCGACCGCACGGTCGACGCGATCACCGTGGTGGTGCCCACCGAACACCTCAAGATCCAGTGGGCGCAGTCGGCCGCGCGCAACGGCATCGCCCTCGACCCGAAGTTCAGCAACTCAGACTCGCAGACCTCGTCCGAGTACCACGGCGTCGTCGTCACCTACGCCCAGGTGGCCAGCCACCCCACTCGGCACCGGGTGCGCACCGAGAATCGCAGGACGCTGGTGATCTTCGACGAGATCCACCACGGCGGTGACTCGAAGAGCTGGGGCGACGCGATGCGCGAGGCCTTCAGCGATGCCAGCCGACGCGTCGCCCTGACCGGCACCCCGTTCCGCAGCGACGACAGCCCCATCCCGTTCGTCACCTACGAGCCCGACGAGAGTGGTTTCCAGCGCTCCCAGGCCGACCACGTGTACGGCTATTCCGACGCGCTGACCGACGGCGTGGTGCGGCCCGTGGTGTTCCTGGCCTACTCCGGCGAGGCCCGCTGGCGTGACAGCGCCGGCGAGGAACATGCGGCCCGCCTCGGTGAACCACTGACCGCCGAGCAGACCGCGCGAGCCTGGCGGACCGCGCTGAACCCGGCCGGGGAATGGATGCCCGCCGTCATCGCCGCGGCCGACACGCGGTTGCAGCAGAAGCGCCGGCACGTGCCCGATGCCGGCGGCATGATCATCGCCACCAACCAGACCACGGCCCGCGCCTACGCCGACCTGCTCACCAAGATCACCGGCGAAGCTCCGACCGTGGTGCTTTCCGACGATCCGGGCGCGTCGGACCGCATCAGCCGGTTCTCAGAAGGCACCAGCCGCTGGCTGGTCGCGGTGCGCATGGTGTCGGAGGGTGTCGACGTGCCGCGCCTGTCGGTCGGTGTGTACGCGACGAGTGCGTCGACGCCGCTGTTCTTCGCCCAAGCCATCGGTCGGTTCGTGCGATCACGCCGTGCGGGCGAGACCGCGAGCATCTTCCTGCCATCGGTGCCCAACCTGCTGCTGCTGGCCAGCGAGATGGAAGCCCAGCGCAACCATGTGCTGGGCAAGCCGCACCGCGAGTCCGACGGGCTCGATGACGAGGCATTGGAAGCCGCCGAGAAACGCAAAGACGAGAAGGACGAACTGGAGAACGGCTTCGAGTCCCTCGGCGCGGACGCCGAGCTGGATCAGGTCATCTTCGACGGCTCCTCCTTCGGCACGGCGACGCCCGCCGGCAGCGACGAAGAGGCCGACTATCTCGGCATCCCCGGCCTGCTCGATGCCGAGCAGATGCGAGACCTGTTGCGCCGCAGGCAGGATGAGCAACTCACCAAGCGCACAGCCGAAGCAGCGGCAGCGGGCGGCCCGCCGCCGTCACGCACCACGCATGGCCAATTGCGGGATCTGCGCCGGGAACTGAACGCGCTGGTGACCATCGCGCACCACCGCACCGGCAAGCCGCACGGCTGGATTCACAACGAGCTGCGCCGCATCTGCGGTGGACCGCCCGTGGCCGCGGCGACCACGCAGCAGCTCAAGGAGCGTATCGAGGCGGTCCGCACCCTCAAGGCCTGACGTGCGCGCTCTTACAGCCCGAGCAGCTCCGGCAGGCCGGCCACCGAGTCGATGACATGGTTGGGCTGCATCGCGAATTCGTCTGCAGCCCAACGGTCCAACGTGTTCTGACGGAACTTGCCGGTCCGTACCAGCACCCCGGTCATGCCGACTACCTGTGCGGCCAGTACGTCGTTGTTGAGGTCGTCGCCGATCATGCACATCTCTTCGGGATCGAGGCCGAGCCGGTTGGCCGCGGCGAGAAATCCTTCCGGTGCGGGCTTGCCCACCGCGATCGCCTTGCGGCCGGAGGTCTCCTCCATGCCGATCAGATACATGCCGGTGTCCACCCGCAGTCCGTCGGCCGTGTTCCACGAGGTACTGCGGTGCATGGCGACGACCGGAACACCCTGGGCCATCCAGTCGTAGACCCAGCTCAGCGTCAGATGGCTGAACTCCGGCCCGGCGCCGCCGAGCAACACCACGTCGGGTGTCTCGGGGGCTCGCGGCCCGGTGAATTCACTCGAATACACCAGGTCGACACCGGGCATGTCCTCGTCGATCTGTCCGTTGTTGACCAGGAAACATCGGGCATCGGGATACCGGTCACGCACGTAGTCGGCGGTGAGGACCGCGGCAGTGATGACCTCGCCGGCGTCGACCTCCATGCCCGCGCCGGCCAGCAACTCGGCGATCTGCGCGCGGGTACGGGTGGTGGTATTCGTCAGATAGGACCGGGCTATCTGATGGTCGCTGAGCACCTGCAGTGTTTCGGCAGCCCCGGCAATCGGCTGCCACGACGTGACGAGCACGCCGTCGATGTCGAAAAGCACGCCACCGATCGCCATGCAGCGACAATAAACGCTCGGCGGATGTTCTGGATCAGAAGCGTCATGCGATCGATACGTCGAGCATGCCCGAATACTCCGTAGAGTTTTACCCATGAGCGCCACCGCGAAGTGGACCGAGGCCGACGTCAGCGACCAATCGGGCCGGATCGCCATCGTCACCGGCTCCAACACCGGCCTGGGGTATGAGACCGCGCGCGTGCTGGCCGGCAAGGGCGCGCATGTGGTGATCGCGGTGCGCAACCTGGACAAGGGCCGCGAAGCCGTCGACCGTATCACCGCGTCGACTCCGAAAGCCGACCTCAAGCTGCAGCAGCTGGACGTGGGCTCGCTGGACTCGGTGCGTACTGCCGCCGACGAACTGCGGGCCGCATATCCGCGTATCGATCTGCTGATCAACAACGCCGGCGTGATGTATCCGCCGAAGCAGACCACCGTCGACGGCTTCGAGTTGCAGTTCGGCACCAACCATCTGGGCGCGTTCGCTCTGACGGGGCTGCTGCTCGACCATCTGCTGCCGGTCGACGGCTCGCGCGTCGTCGCAGTTGCCAGCATTGCCCACCGCATTCAGGCCGCTATCCACTTCGACGATCTGCAGTGGGAACACAGCTACAACCGGGTGGCCGCCTACGGGCAGTCCAAGCTGTCGAATCTGCTGTTCACCTACGAACTGCAGCGTCGGCTCGCCGCGAAGAACGAGCCCACCATCGCCGTGGCCGCCCACCCGGGGATCTCCGACACAGAACTCACGCGCCACATTCCCGGCGCCGGGCTACCGGGTGTCAGCCAACTCACGGCTCTGGTCACCAACAGCGCACTCACGGGAGCCCTGGCCACGCTGCGAGCGGCGACCGATCCGGCGGTGCGCGGCGGCCAGTACTACGGTCCGTCCGGATTCCGCGAGCTGCGCGGCTACCCGAAGCTCGTCCAGTCCAGCAAGCAGTCGCACGATGTGGACCTGCAGCGCCGGTTGTGGACAGTGTCGGAGGAGCTGACCGGCGTGAGCTACCCGGTGTAGCTCCGGCAGGCGACCCACATGTACCAAAAAGGAGTTCTTGCCGTTGACCGGTGATCCTGCGGGCCAGCCTCAGCGGCGGGCTCGTCAACGCAGAATCTTGAGCCGGATCGTCCGGGAGACCGAGGCACCGACCGACAGTTTCCCTCTGATCAAACCCGACCGGAAAGCACCCGACGATTTCTACGATGCGCGCGTCGGCGCGGTGCTCGACCTCGCTGGCACCCTCGGATCGGTCCTGATGGCGTCGGGGACACCGGCGGTTGCCACTGGGCACCAGGTCACCAAAGTCGTGTCCGCGTACGGGATCGAGCACTGCGAAGTCGATGTCATCAACACGGCGATACACATCGCGGTGTACCGCGGGCCCACGCTGCCGCCGGCCAGCTCGATGCACATCGTCCACTCCAGGTCCATGGACTTCAGTCGGCTGGCGGCGCTCGGCCGGCTGATCCGGCGCATCACCGCGCAGAAGCTGAGCCCAGCGGATGCGCACGCCGAGCTGGACGCCATCATCACCGCCCCGCATCCCTACAAGCGCTGGGTCGCGACCCTCGCGTGGGGCGCACTGGCATTCGCGACCGCGGGAACCTTGGGCGGCAGCCTGCTGGTATGTCTGGTCAGTGCGTTGAGCACCATGTTGATCGACCGCGTCAACCGCCACCTGAACAAGCAGGGTCTCCCGTTCTTCTTCCAGTACGCGATCGGCGGGGTGATCGCGACCGCGCCACCGCTGGTGATCTTCTGGCTGTGCCTCAAGAAAGGCGTGCCGTTCGAACCGACTGTGGCCATCGCGGCCGGCCTGGTGGTGATCCTCGCCGGCCTGTCGCTGGTGGGCTCGGTCGGCGACGTCATCGCCGGTGCACCTGTGACCGCCGCGGGCCGCTTCTTCGAGTTGCTCATGCTGACCGCCGCGACGATCGCCGGGGTGGCCTTGGTCCTACACCTCGCCAACCGGTTCGGGGCGCCGGCCATCGACATGGGCGCGACCGCACCGCCCGCGCTGGCCGAAATGCCCGTGCGGGTGGCATTCGGCGCGGCCAGTGCGGCAGCGTTCGCCCTGGCCTGCTACGCCGAACGCAAGGCAGCGGTGGCCGCGGCGTTCGGCGGCGCCACCGCCATCGTCGGTTATCTAATCGGGCTGAGCATGGGATTGGGTCCCGTGACATCGTCGTTCATCGCCGCGGTTCCGGTCGGCCTGGTCGGGCAACTGATGGAGCGCCGCCATCTCGCCCCACCGCTGCTCGTGTCGATTTCGGGTATCACTCCGCTGCTGCCGGGCCTGTCCCTGCTCCACGGCATCTACGCGATTCTGAACGAGCAGACTTACGTGGGATTCTCCTCGGTCTTGGGGGCGTTGGCGATCAGCACTGCGCTCGCGGCGGGTGTCTCTCTCGGTGAATGGAGCTCGCTGAAGGTCCGTCGACGGCGATTCCATCACCAGGCTCGGGCGCGGCCGTAGGCGACGAAAGTATCGTGTTACCCGTGCGCACCGTCGAAGAACATCAGAGCACCATCGCCGGTCTGTTCAAAACCCGTGTGCCACAACAACTACCACTCGCGGACACGCTGGGTTTGGTGTTGGCCGCCAGTGTCGTCGCGCCGCTGTCGCTGCCCGGGTTCGACAACTCGGCCATGGACGGCTACGCCGTCGTCGCCACCGACCTGGTCGGTGCCACCGCCGAGCACCCGGTGCGGCTGCCGGTCGCCGAGGACATCCCGGCCGGGCGTACCGATCCGCTGACGCTCAAACCCGGTGCCGCGCACCGGATCATGACCGGCGCCCCGGTGCCGGCCGGCGCCACCGCGGTGGTCCCGGTGGAGGCCACCGACGGTGCCACCGACACTGTGACCATCCGGGCCTCGGTGCGGCCCGGGCAGCACATCCGCATCGCCGGTGAGGACGTCATGGCGGGCGCCACAGTCCTGCAGGCCGGGCAGGCGGTCACCCCCGCGGCACTCGGTCTGGCCGCCGCACTGGGGCTGCCCAACCTCCCCGTGGTTCCGCGGCAGCGGGTCTTGGTGATGTCGACCGGTACCGAGCTGGTGGCGCCCGGCATCCCGCTGCTGCCCGGCCAGATCTACGAATCGAACGCGGTGATGCTGGCTGCGGCGGTCCGCGACGCCGGTGCCGAGGTGACCGTCGCACCGATGTCCGTCGACGACGTCGAGACGTTCCGCGCCACCCTGGCCGCGCATGCCGCCGAGGTCGATCTGATCATCACCACGGGCGGAGTGAGCGCCGGGGCTTACGAGGTGGTCAAAGATGCTCTGTCCGAACAGGTCGAGTTCGTGAAGGTGGCCATGCAGCCCGGCATGCCGCAGGGCTCGGGCTCGGTCGACGGCACCCCTATCGTCACGTTGCCCGGCAACCCGGTGAGCGCCCTGGTGTCCTTCGAGGTGTTCATCCGCGGCCCGCTGCGCGCGGCGATGGGCCATCCCAGGCCGGACCGACCGCGACGCGCCGCGTTCCTCAGTGAGGATCTGACCTCGCCGCGCGGAAAACGGCAGTTCCGCCGTGGTGTGCTGACCGGCGATACCGTGACCAGCTACGGGCCTCCGGGGTCACACCACCTGCGTTGGCTGGCCTCGGCGAACTGTCTGGTGGAGATCGACGAGGACGTCACCGAACTGGCCGCCGGAGCACCGGTTCCGGTCTGGGACCTCAGATAACCCGGCGCACGTAGAATCCTCCCGATGGCCAGACGCCCCGACCTCCAATCCGGTCCAGAACGCCTTGCGGCGCTGGTGCGATCCAGCGTTCCGCCCATGCATTCCGCGGGTCTGCCGTTCGTCGGCGCGAGCCTCGCGGTCGCCGCGATCGGACGCAATCACCGCTGGATACGGCGTGCCGGGCTGCTCGCCGCCGGCGCGAATGCCGCCTTCTTCCGGCATCCGCCCCGGGTGCCACCGACCCGGCCGGGTGTGGTGGTCTCACCGGCCGACGGGCTGGTGTGCCTGATCCAGGACGCCGTGCCACCGGCCGAGTTGGGTTTGCCGGAAACCCCGCTACCGAGGGTCAGCATCTTCCTGTCGGTGCTCGACGCACATGTGCAGCGCGCCCCCATCGGCGGTGAGGTGGTGGCCGTGCAGCACCGCCCGGGACGGTTCCACTCCGCGGAAATGGAGGCCGCCAGCGAAGACAACGAGCGCAACAGCGTCGTCATCCGCACGCCCGACGGGGTCCAGGTGATCGCGGTGCAGATCGCCGGTCTCATCGCCCGCCGGATCGTGTGCGATGCGCGGGTCGGCGACAAACTCGCCATCGGCGAAACCTACGGGCTGATCCGGTTCGGCTCACGCCTGGACACCTACCTGCCCGCGGGATCGAAACTGCTTGTCAGCCAGGGCCAGCGGGCGTTGGCCGGGGAAACCGTATTGGCGGAGCTGGCGTGATCGCGGGTTTGTCATGATCAGAGCCCGTATCAAATCGCCGGCGAGGCCGGTCCGGATGCTGCCGAGCACCCTGACCGTCGCGGCCATCTGCCTGGGCATGACCTCGGTCAAGATGGCCCTGGACGGTCTGCCGACACAGGCCATGGCCTTCTTGGCGGCCGCGGCGATCCTCGACGCCCTCGACGGTCGGGTGGCTCGCATGCTCAAGGCCACCTCCAAGATGGGCGAGGAGATCGACTCGCTGGCCGACGCGGTGAACTTCGGTGTGGCACCGGCGTTCATCGTGTACGCGACGCTGCTGTCGCACTCCCAACAGGGCTGGATCGTCGTGCTGTTGTACGCGGTGTGCATAGTGCTGCGGCTGGCGCGGTTCAACGCACTGCTCGACGTGGACCAGCCCGCCTATGAAAAGGAGTACTTCGTCGGCATGCCCGCCCCGGCCGGCGCGATCGGCGCGATCGGCCCGCTGGCGGCCAAGATGCAGTTCCCGGGCGCCTGGTGGGACAGCGTCGCCGCGGAGTGGGTGGTGATCGTCTGGATGATCGGCGTCTCACTGCTGGTCGTGAGTCGCATTCCGATGCGCAAGGTGCACACCTTCACGGTGCCGCCGAACATGGTCGCGCCGTTGCTGGTACTGGTGGCGATCGGGGTGGCGGCCTCGGTGTTCTACGGCTACATCGTGATCCTGGTGATCATCGTGGCTTACGTGATCCACATCCCGTTTGCGGTACGCACCAAACACTGGGTGGCCGCCCATCCGGAATCATGGGACGACAAGCCTCGGCAGCGCCGCGCTCAGCGGCGGGCCATCCGCCGGGCCCAACCGCACCGGCGCTCGATGGCACGTCTAGGGCTGCGGAAGCCCCCGAGGTGACCAGCCACCTACAGCTGACCGCCCGGCTGAACACCTCCGCGCTCGACGCCCGCCGCGGCGTGGTGCGGTTACACCCCGAAGTCCTTGCCGCGCTCGGACTGCGCGAGTGGGACGCGGTATCGCTGACCGGTTCGCGCACCACCGCGGCGGTGGCCGGGATCGCCCCGGTCGGCACCCCAACCGGCACCGCGCTGCTCGACGACGTCACGCTGTCCAACGCCGGGCTGCGCGAAGACGCCACCGTGATGGTGTCCCCGGTGACGGTGTACGGGGCCCGCTCGGTGACGGTGTCCGGGTCGAAGCTGGCCACCCAGTCGATCTCGTCGGCCACCCTGCGGATGGCCTTGCTGGGCAAGGTGATGACGGTCGGTGACACGGTGTCGCTGTTGCCCCGCGACCTCGGTCCTGGCACGTCGACGTCGGCAGCCACCGGCGCGCTGGCCTCCTCGGTGGGCATCACCTGGACCTCCGAACTGCTGACTGTGACCGGGGTGGACCCTTCCGGACCGGTGAGCGTGCAACCGAATTCAGTGGTGTCGTGGGGTGATGGGCTCGCCACGGCGCCGGTTGGCGGTGCCACAGCGGCCCCCGAGTCGGCAGGCCGGCACACCGTCAGCCCCGCGCAGGGCAAAGCGGCGGTCAGCTTCGACGACCTGAAGGGCAAGCACATCCAGGCGGCCAAGCTGGCCGAGTGGCTCAAGCTTTCTCTCGATGAACCCAAGCTGCTCGAAACCCTGGGCGCCACGGCCAATCTCGGTGTCCTGGTGTCCGGACCCGCCGGGGTCGGCAAAGCCACCATGGTCCGAGTGGTGTGCGTATCCCGGCGGCTGGTCGAGTTGGACGGACCCGAGGTTGGTGCGCTGCACGCCGAGGACCGGCTCAAGCGCGTGGCGGCCGCGGTGCAGGCCGTGCGCGACGGCGGCGGCGTGCTGTTGATCACCGACGTCGACGCGTTGCTGCCGGCCAGCACCGATCGGCCGGCCGATCCGGTGGCCACCCTGATCCTCACCGAGCTGCGCAACGCCGTGGCCACCCGCGGGGTGGCGTTCATCGCCACCTCGGCCCGGCCGGAGTCCGTCGACCCGCGGTTGCGCGAACCCGACCTGTGCGACCGTGAGCTCGGGTTGAGCCTGCCCGACGCCGCGACCCGCAAGGCCCTGCTGGAGGTGCTGCTGCGCGGCGTGCCGTCCGCCGATTTGAATCTCGACGAGATCGCCGACCGCACACCGGGTTTCGTGGTCGCCGACCTGGCCGCCGTGGTGCGTGAGGGGGCACTGCGGGCCGCGGCACGGGCCAGCGCGGACGGCGCGGAACCGGTGCTGGGACAAGAGGATCTGGCTGGGGCGCTCACGGTGATCCGGCCGTTGTCACGGTCGGCGTCCGAGGAGGTCTCGGTCGGATCGATCGCCCTCGACGACGTCGGCGACATGGTCGAAACCAAACAGGCCCTGACCGAAGCGGTGCTGTGGCCGCTGCAGCATCCCGACACCTTCGCGCGGCTGGGTGTGCAGCCGCCGCGCGGCGTACTCCTGTACGGCCCGCCGGGCTGCGGCAAGACGTTTTTGGTGCGGGCACTGGCCAGCTCGGGCCGGCTATCGGTGCATGCCGTCAAAGGTGCTGAGCTGATGGACAAATGGGTCGGCTCGTCGGAGAAGGCCGTCCGCGAACTGTTCGCCCGGGCCCGCAATTCTGCGCCGTCGCTGGTGTTCCTCGACGAGATCGACGCGCTGGCACCACGGCGGGGACAGAGTGTGGATTCCGGAGTGACCGACCGCGTGGTGGCCGCGCTACTGACCGAGCTCGACGGTATCGATCCACTGCGCGACGTCATCGTGCTCGGTGCGACCAACCGGCCCGACCTCATCGACCCCGCATTGCTGCGGCCGGGCCGGCTCGAGCGGCTGGTATTCGTCGAACCGCCCGACGTCGATGCCCGCCGCGAAATCCTGCGTACCGCAGGCAGATCCATTCCGCTGGCCACCGACGTCGATCTGGACGCGCTCGCCACCGAGTTGGACGGTTACAGTGCCGCCGACTGCTCGGCGCTGCTGCGGGAGGCGGCGCTGACGGCGATGCGACGCTCGATCGACGCAGCCGACGTCACCGCCGCGGACGTCGCGGCGGCCCGCGAAACCGTTCGCCCGTCATTGGATGCCGGGCAGGTGGAGTCGCTGCGGGAATTCGCAGCCGGGCGCTAGCCCTCCGCGGCGATGGCGGCGAGCCGGTCGATCGAGCCCAGCAGCTTGTCCGCCGTGGTGGCGCGGGCCCGCACCAACCGCTTCTGGTCGGTCAGCGCTGTCCAGTCGTAAGTGTGGGTGACGTTGGTATGCCCGTCGTCAAGCGGCGTGAGTTCCCAGCGCCACAGGTGCCCCGGCGGCTCGGCGCCGACCTCCGACGGCCGCCACGCGATCCGTCGACCCTCCTCGAATTCCACGATGTGGTTCTCGCGCACACCGCCCGTCGTGAGGGTCATGGTGAACACGTCCCCTACCGCATGCACCCGCTGCCCGGCCTCGGCCTGCACCAGGTTGTCGTTGCCGTCCCAGCGTGGTTGTTGGGCGGGGTCGGCGATCAGTTCGAAGATGGTCGCCGCCGGGGCAGCGATCTCCCGGCTGGCGCTGACGATCTGAGGATTGGTTTCGGCCACACCCCAATTCAACCTGACTCAGCGGTACCAGTCAGGCAGCTCACCGGGCAGCAGGTCAGTGGTGTCGCCCGGCCGGGTGAGGGTCAGCACTGCCCGCACGATCTCCGGGCGGGCCTGCAGCGCGTCGACGATGGTGCTGAGCCGAGCGGCAACATTGGATTCGGCGGCGTCACCGACCAGGTCGACCGCGGCGACAAGGTAGATGCGATCAGCACCGACCCACTCCATATGCAGGTAGCTGATCCGTTCGACGTCGCGATGGTCCCGCAGCGCACGCAGCACATTGTTGCGGGCAAGTGGGGTGACCGCCTCGCCGGTGAGGAAGTCCATGTTGCGTCCGATGAGGAACAGTGCGACGCAGCCGAGCAGCAGACCGACCAGGATGGAGCCGATCGCGTCCCACAGCGCATTCCCCGTGAGCTGATGGGCCAGGATGCCGCTCGTCGCGATCACGATGCCGATCAGGGCCGACAGATCCTCGGCGAAGACCGCGCGCAGCATGGGGTTGGATGTCACCCGAATGTAGCGCAGCGGATGGATCCGCCGCTGCACCGCGCCCGAGCGGGTCTGTGAAAGCGCCTGCAGGAACGAGGTTCCCTCCAATACGAAGGACACCGCCAGCACCGCGTACGCCCAGCCGTACGACGTGGCCGCGGCTTCCTCGCTCAGCGACTGGATCCCGTGCCAGATCGACACCACGGCACCCACGGTGAACAACCCGAAGGCCGCGAACATCGACCAGATGTAGCCGGCCCTGCCGTAACCGAGCCGGTGTTCGGCGTCGGCAGGTTTGTTCGACTTGCGGGTGCCGATCAGCAAAAACACTTCGTTGCCGGTATCCGCCCACGAGTGAGCGGACTCTGCCAGCATCGAAGCGCTCCCGGTGACCACCGCGGCCAGGGTCTTGGCGACGGCGATCAATGCGTTGGCGCCGAGCGCGACGACGACGGTCAGAAAACTTTCGTCGCCGGAGTCACTCATGCCTTGAACCTTAGGGTCCGACCGAGCCCTCAGCAGATGTCGGGCACCAGGCGGTGGGACCAGAGGCGCTCGACGATGGCGATGTTCTAGCCTGGCTGAGATGGATGTCTCATTGCGCGCAGGTATCCCGCCGTTCCACGTGATGGACGTGTGGCTGGCCGCCGCCGAACGTCAGCGCACCCATGGTGACCTGGTCAACCTGTCGGCCGGTCAGCCCAGCGCGGGGCCGCCGACCGCGGTGCGCGAGGCCGCTGTTGCGGCGATCCATGGCAACCGGCTGGGCTACACCGTCGCGCTGGGGATCCCGGAATTGCGTGCCCAGATCGCCGCGTCGTACCGCAAGTACGGCCTCGACCTCGGCGTCGACGACGTCGTGCTCACCACCGGATCGTCCGGCGGATTCCTGCTGACGTTCCTCGCGTGTTTCGACGTCGGGGATCGGGTGGCGATCGCCAGCCCCGGGTACCCGTGTTACCGCAACATCCTCACCGCGCTCGGCTGCGAAGTCGTCGAGATTCCGTGCGGCCCGGAGACCCGGTTCCAGCCCACGGTTTCCATGCTCGAAGAGTTGGATCCGGCGGTCGCCGGTGTGATCGTGGCCAGCCCCGCGAATCCTACGGGGACCGTTATCGCACCCGCTGAGCTCGCCGCGATCGCCACGTGGTGCGAGGACTCGGGCGTGCGGCTGATCAGTGACGAGGTGTACCACGGCCTGGTCTACGACGATGCGCCCGCGACCAGCTGCGCCTGGGAGACCTCCCGAGATGCCGTGGTGGTCAACAGCTTTTCGAAGTACTTCGCGATGACCGGCTGGCGGCTGGGCTGGCTGCTGGTGCCCGAGGAACTCCGCCGCGCGGTGGACTGCCTCACCGGCAATCTCAACATCTGCCCGCCCGCGCTCGCTCAACATGCCGCGGTGGCGGCGTTCACGCCCGAGTCACTCGCCGAGGCCGACGGGCTACTGGCCCACTACGCCGACAATCGCGGGCTGCTCCTCGATGGACTGCGCGCCATCGGGATCGACCGGCTGGCACCGACCGACGGCGCGTTCTACGTGTACGCCGATGTCAGCGACCTCACCGACGACTCGTTGTTCTTCTGCTCAAAGTTGTTGGCCGACACCGGGGTTGCGATCACACCCGGCATCGACTTCGACACCACCCGGGGCGGTTCCTACGTCCGGCTGTCGTTCGCCGGACCGACAAGCGACATCGAAGAGGCGCTGCGCCGGATCGGGCCGTGGGTGCGGAGCTGAGCCCAGAAGTTGTCGGCAGCCTCGAGTAGCATCGAATTGTGTTCGAAAGTTTGTTCGAAGTCGATCTCGCCGCCAGCGAAAATGAGCTGCGCGCCCAGGTCGAGACCTTCGAACGGCTGAAGTCGGCCGCAGCCGCCGCGCAGGCGCGGGCAACCGCGTTGTGGGCCGCCAAACGTCGCGCCGCCGAGGCTGTCGCCGGTGTGCCGGCCAAGCGGCGGGGCCGCGGGTTGGCCAGTGAGGTGGCGTTGGCACGCCACGATGCTCCCGTCTGCGGCGGCACCCATCTGGGCATGGCCCAGGCCCTCGTCCACGAAATGCCATACACCCTGGCAGCTTTGGAGTGCGGCGCGTTGTCGGAATGGCGGGCCACCCTGATCGTGCGCGAATCGGCCTGTCTGAGCATCGAACACCGACGCCGGTTGGACGCCGAGCTATGCGCAGACGTGTCCCGCCTGGAGGGTTGGGGTAATTCGCGGATCACCGCCGAGGCCAAAAAGATCGCCGCGAATCTGGATGTCGCTGCGGTCGTCGAGCGTTCGGCCAAGGCCGCCGAAGACCGGTGTGTGACGATCAGGCCGGCACCGGACACGATGACGTACGTGACCGTGCTGCTGCCGGTCCACCAGGGGGTCGCGGTGTATGCGGCCTTGAAGCGCGCCGCCGACACCACATTCGACGAACGCTCACGCGGACAGATCATGGCGGACACAGTGTTCGAACGGGTTACCGGCAGGCCGGCAGCACAACCTGTGCCGATCGCGCTGAACCTGGTGATGGCGGATACCACCTTGGCCGGTGACGACCACGCCCCCGCATGGGTCGGCGGCTACGGGCCCGTCCCCGCGGGTTTCGCGCGTGCCTTGATCAGCGACGCCGCCGCCCAGGTGAAGGCGACCCTGCGACGCCTGTATCGGCATCCCCGAAGCGGACAGTTGGTCGCGATGGAGTCGCAAGCACGACTTTTCCCGAAAGGCTTGGCGGCACTACTCGACCTGAGGGACCAGACCTGCCGGACTCCCTACTGCGATGCGCCGATTCGCCATCACGACCATGCGGTGCCGAAACACCAAGGTGGTCCGACGAGCGCGCGCAATGGGCTCGGCGCGTGCGAAGCGTGCAACTACGCCAAGGAAGCACCCGGCTGGTCGGTCACCACGAGTGAGATCGACGGCGTGCACGGCGCTGAGTTCGTGACTCCGACCGGGGCGGTCTACCGGTCGACCGCCCCGCCGCTACCGGGACCGCCGGTGAGAACGGTGAGCGTGATCGAGGGCCAATTGAGTATCGACGTGGTCACGTTCGACGCTGCGTGACATACCAATCCAGCAGATCCGGGTTGTCCACGGCGCTGCGCTCGACGACCTTGACGGGATCGGCGCCCTGGAACAGCTTCTTGATCGGCACCTCGAGCTTCTTTCCGGTCCGGGTGTGCGGAACGCCTGGGGCGACGATGATCTCGTCGGGCACGTGGCGGGGTGACACCTCGGTGCGGATGGTCTGCTTGATGCGGTCACGCAACTCGTCTGTGAGTTCGACCCCGTCGGCCAGCACCACGAACAACGGCATCCAATAGCCGCCGTCGGGTTGCTCGGCGCCGATCACCAAGGCCTCGACGATCTCCGGCAGTCGTTCGACGGACTGGTAGATGTCGGCACTACCCATCCGGATACCGTGCCGGTTCAGAGTCGAGTCTGAGCGGCCGTGCACCACGATGCTGCCGTGATCTGTGATGGTGATCCAGTCGCCGTGCCGCCACACACCGGGGAACATCTCGAAATAGGCTTCGCGATAACGGGATCCGTCGGAATCATTCCAAAAGAAGAGTGGCATGGACGGCATCGGTTTGGTGATCACCAGTTCGCCCACCTCGCCGCGCACGGGATTGCCCGCCTCGTCCCAGGCGTCGAGCGCGACGCCGAGGAACGGCGCAGACAACTCTCCCGGCCATACCGGAACGGTCGGAACGCCGCCGATGAACGCCGACACCACATCGGTGCCGCCACTGATCGAGTTCACTTGGACTCGCTCACCGACGTTGTCCCGCAGCCACAGTCCCGACGACGGCGGCAACGAGGAGCCGGTGATACCGACAGCTCGCAGCGCCGACAGGTCGTGCTGCTTGCGGGGAACCGACCCGGCTTTCGCGCAGGCGAGCACATAACCGGGGCTGGTGCCGAGAACCGTGGCACCGATCGTGGCCGCGATACTCCACAGTGCGTCGGCCTGCGGATAGGTCGGGCTGCCGTCGTAACAGACAATGGTGGCCCCCACCAGCAAGCCGGCCACCTGGAAGTTCCACATCATCCAGCTGGGGCTGGTGTACCAGAAGAACGTGTCGTCGCGGCCGATATTACTCTGCAATGCAACGGCTTTGAGGTGCTCCACCAGAACGCCGCCGTGCCCGTGGACGATACCCTTGGGCAGCCCCGTGGTCCCGGACGAGTACAGGATCCACAGTGGGTGATCGAAATCGACTGCGATGGTGGCCAGCTCGGCGTCGCCAGGCGCACTAGCCGACTCCCAATCGACCCAGTCACTCCGGGCCGAACCCAGCCGCGCGACCAGCACGGCCGCCTTGAGCGTCGGCAGCCCGGCTCGCAGCGCGACGATATCAGCGGACTTGTCGTGGTCCTTGCCGCCGAACCGATAACCGTCCGCGGTCACCAGGACCGTCGGCTCCAGCTGGCCGAGCCGGTCCAGCGCAGCCTTCGCGGTGTAGTCCTGCCCGCACGCACTCCAGATCGCCCCGATGCTCGCGGTGGCGAGAAACGCGATGATGGCCTCGGCGATGTTCGGCAGGTAGCCGGCTACCCGGTCCCCCGGCAGCACCCCCAGCGAGCGCAGGGTGTTCGCGAAAGTCGCGGTGCGCGCCAGCAATTCGGACCAGGACAGCTCGGTGACGGCACCGCCCTCGGCGACCGTCAGGATCACGGGACGGTCGGTGCGGGCGTTGCGGAGAATCTGGTCGACGTAGTTGAGCCGGGCCCCGCCGAACCAGCGCGCCCCCGGCATCGTCTCACCTGTGAGCACCTCGGCGGGCCGCTCACCGAGGTCGAAGTAGTCCCACAGCGCACCCCAGAAGTCTGCGGGTTCATCGACCGACCACTGCCACAGATCGTGGTAATCGGCCAGTTCGCGGCCTGCCCGCGCCGCCACGAATCGTGCGAAGAACGTGACTTGCGCGGAGTCGATGTCGGCCGGCGTCGGCTCCCATTGAGGCGCGGTGCTCATTTTGCTCCTCGCGTCCGCGGTGCTCATCGTGCCGTCCAACCACCGTCCATGGTGTACGACGCCCCGGTCACCATCCTGGCGTCCGGCGACGCGAGCCAACTTACCAACGAGCCAACCTCTTCGGGCTCGACCAGTTGCTTGATCGCGCTCTCCTTCAGCAGCACCTTGGCCACCACCTCGTCCTCGGGGATACCGTGGATGCGCGCCTGGTCGGCGATCTGTTTGGCGACCAGCGGGGTCCGCACATATCCGGGGTTGACGCAGTTGCTGGTGACACCGTGCGGACCGCCTTCCAGCGCGGTCACCTTTGACAGGCCCTCCAATGCGTGCTTGGCGGTGACGTATCCGGCCTTGTATTCCGACGCACGCAGCCCGTGCACCGAGGAGATGTTGATGATCCGTCCGAAACCGGTCGCGTACATGTGCGGCAACGCGGCCCGGATGAGCAGGAACGGCGCTTCGACCATCAGGACGAGCAGCGTCCGGAACTTCTCCGGCGGAAACGCGTCGATCGGGTTGATGCTCTGGACTCCGGCGTTGTTGACCAGGATGTCAAAGTCCAACCGCAGGGTTTCGAGCACTCTGACGTCGAGAAGGTCCACCACCCAAGACTTTCCACCGACCTCCGCGGCCACGGCGGCGGCCCCGGCGGCGTCGATGTCGGCCACCGTGACGGTCGCACCGCGCGCGGCCAATGCCCGCACGCATGCCGCGCCGATCCCGCTCGCCGCACCGGTGACCAGCGCTGTACGTCCGCTTAGATCGGTCATGCCAGTGTCCGCTCTGCGTCAGCAGCATCGATCTCGACCAGGTCGATCCCCTTGGTCTCCCGCGCGAACACCACCGAAATCAAGGTGATCAGCGAGGCCCCGGCCAGGTACCCCGCGATCGGCACCCAGGAGTCGTATTGGCGCAGCAGCCAGACCGCGATGATCGGCGCCAACGACCCGGCCACGATGGAAGTCACCTGATAGCCAAGAGACACCCCGGAATAACGCATCCGCGTCGGGAACATCTCAGCCATGATCGCCGGTTGCGGCGCGTACATGAACGCATGGATCACCAGCCCGAGTGTGACCGCCGCGACCACCGGCAAATACTTGCCGGTGTCCATCATGGGGTAGGCGATGAAGCCCCAGCAAACCGCTGCGGCGGCCCCGACGAAGTACACCGGCCGCCGCCCGTACCGGTCCGAGAGCCGACCGACCGTCGGGATCGCCGCCAGATGGGCCATGTGCGCGATGAGCAGCCACCACAGGATGTCGCTGGTATCGGAGTGCACCTGTTCCTTGAGATAGGTGATGGAGAAGGTGACCACCAGGTAGTACATGATGTTCTCGCCGAAGCGCAGCCCCATCGCGATCAGCACACCGCGCGGGTACCGCTTGAGCACCTCGACGGCGCTGAACGAACTCTCCTTGATCTGCTCGGCTTCCTGTTGCGCCGCAATGAAGATGGGGGCGTCGGAGACCTTGGTGCGAATGTAGTAGCCGATCAGCACCACGACGGCCGACAGCCAGAACGCCACGCGCCAGCCCCACGACAGGAAGTCCGCGGCCGACAACCCGCCGTAGAGCACCAGCAGCACGATGGTCGCCAGAATGTTGCCGACAGGCACGCCGGCCTGCGGCCAGCTCGCCCAGAACCCGCGGGTGCGGCTGGGACTGTGCTCGGCGACCAGCAGCACCGCACCACCCCATTCCCCACCGACCGCAAAGCCCTGCACGAACCGCAGGATCACCAGCAGGGCCGGGGCGAGATAGCCGATCTGGCCGTACGTCGGCAGGCAGCCCATCAAGAAAGTCGACGCACCTACGAGCAGCAGGCTGAACTGCAGCAGTTTCTTGCGGCCGTATTTGTCGCCGTAGTGACCGAAGACGATGCCGCCTAGCGGCCGCGCGATGAAGCCGACTGCGTAGGTGATGAACGCGGCCAGGATGGCGTCGAGATCGTTGCCGCCCTGGGCGAAGAACACCTTGTTGAAGACGAGAGTGGCGGCGGTTCCGTAGAGAAAGAACTCGTACCACTCGACCACCGTGCCGGCCATCGACGCGACGACGACACGTCGCAATCCGGTCGGAATAGGCGCGCTCATCGGCGACTCCTCGTGACGTGGATCATTGACTCTTCAAATTGTGGCCGTGCTTACAGTTCTTCGTCAGTATTCCTGCGGGACGCTCTGCCCGTAGTCAACCTCGCCATGGGTTGACGTGAGCCACGCAACACTCCACAATTATCGTCATGAACGGTCAAAACCACACAGAAGTGGTCGATCGTGCTGCCGGTTGAACGGCATGAGGCCATCATCGAGGCGGTCGGCACCGCTCAGGCCGTGAGTACCGACGAGCTGGTCCGTCGGCTGGGCGTCTCCGCCGAGACGATCCGTCGTGACCTGGCCTTCCTCGAGGAGCGTGGCGCCGTGCGACGCGTCCACGGCGGAGCCGCCGCAGTCACCGAGAGGAGGGTGATCGAGCCGTCGTTCACCGAGCGGTCGATCATCCGGCACGAGGCCAAGGCGCAACTGGCGCGCACTGCCGTCGGGCTGCTCAAGAACGGGCAGACCGTCATCCTCGACATCGGCACCACTGCCGTCGCCGTCGCTCAGGCCATCCCGCGCGGCTTCACCGGAACGGTGATCACCCCGTCGCTGCCGGTTGCCGTCGAGCTCGCCGACCGGCCCGGAATCGACGTGCTGCTGGCCGGCGGGAAGGTCCGCGCGGGCGATCTGGCCTGCTCCAACGCCCACACCAAGGCTTTCTTCGCCGACGTCTTCGCCGACATCGCGCTGCTCGGTTCGGGTGGAGTCGACGCCACGGCCGGGCTCACCGACTTCCATCTCGACGAGATCGACGTCCGGCGGACCATCATCGCCAACAGCGCGTCGAGCTACATCCTCGCCGACTCGTCGAAGCTCGGGCTGGTCGCGCCCTACCGAGTGTGCGAGCTCGCCGCCGTCGACGGCCTCATCACCGATCAGAACACCGCACCGGCTGTTGCAGCAGCCATAGAGGAGACGGGAGGTGTCGTTCTCACCGCAGGCCCTGGTGCCTGAAATGGGTGCGGGCGGCGTTGCAGCGCCGCCCGCGGACCGAGCCCTTGTCCCGAAACAGTCAATTCCAGTCAGAAAGCCCGATCCGATGACAGATTCTTCCACACCACCCGGCGACAGCAGGGTGACCGAATTCGGTTACACCGAGACCCTCGAACGATCGACGGGCCGGTTCGCATCCTTCGCGGTGGCATTCGCCTTCGTCTCGATCGCCACCGGCATCTTCACCACCTACGGCAGCGTGCTCACCAGCTCCGGGCCGATGGGGATCTGGACCTGGCCCATCGTGGTCGTCGGCCAGCTGGCCGTCGCGCTGCTGATCGGGTCCCTGGCGGCACGCATCCCCGTCACCGGCTACGCCTACCAATGGGTGTCGCGGCTGGCCAACCCCGTACTGGGCTGGATCACCGGGTGGATCTCGTTCACGTTCCTGGCCATCGTGGTGGTGGCCGTGGACTACACAGTGGCCGCCACCGTGGTGCCCGCCTTGTTCGATTTCACCGGCACTCCCGCCACCGCCTTCTTGATCACCGCCGGGATCCTCGTGCTACAGGGGCTGCTGGTCGGCCTGTCGACGAAGTGGACCGAGCGGGTCAACAACTTCGCCGTCACCGCCGAACTGATCGGCATGGTGGCGCTCGTGGTACTGCTGTTCATCGTCGGGGTGATCGCCCACAAGCTCTCGGTCGGAAACCTGTTCTCCCGCGGCGACATTCCGGCCGACGGGTACTGGAGCTTCGGTACCGCCACGTCGGCCGGGCCGTGGATGCTGGGCTTCCTACTGGGCGCGTTCACCATCGTGGGCTTCGAATCCGCGGCCAACCTCGCCGAGGAGACCAAGAAGCCGGAAATCGTCGTTCCCCGCGCCATGTGGCAAGCCGTGCTGGCGTCGGGTGTGCTGGGTTTCCTGTTCCTACTGGTGGTGACGGCCGCGGTGAACGATCCGACCACGCTGGCCCAGTCTGGCACTCCCATCGCCGACGTCATCCGGGACATCCTCGGATCGTTCGTGGGCACCGCGCTGCTGGTGCTGGTGGCCATCGCAATCTTCGCGTGCGGTCTGGTCATCCTGATGAGCGGGGTCCGGCTGGTGTGGGCGATGTCGCGGGATCAGCGGTTCCCCGGTTGGCAGGTGCTGCACAAGATCTCGCCGCGGTTCAAGACGCCGCTCAACGCCACCATGACGATGACCGCGATCTCTGCAGTCATCCTCGGCCTGTTCTCCACGAGCACCGACGCCCTGTTCAAGCTGTTCTCGGCAGCCACTCTGCTGCCCGCCATCATCTACGCCATCACGGTGGCGCTGTACATCGCGACCCGGCGCAAGCTGCCGCCGAGCAAGGGGTTCACCCTGGGCCGCTGGGAGACACCGGTTCTGGTGGTGGCCGTGGTGTGGCTGGTATTCGTGCTTTCCCTGTTCCGCGATGCCTCGTTCCGGGATCCTTGGCTGTATGCGGTGGTCATGGTGGCGCTCGGCGCGCTCTACCTGTGCTACCTGCTCGTCACGCGCGGCAGGCACGGCCTGAAGATGCCCGAGATGTCCTCGATCGACGCCGAATTCGAGGATGCGTCGTAATGACCGTCCTGGCAATCGATCAAGGCACATCGGGAACGAAGGCCATCGTCGTCGACGGCTCCGACGGTGTGGTCGGGCTGGCCGAGGTCCCGGTGCACCCGCGCTACCTCGACGGCGGTGGCGTCGAACAAGACCCCGGCGAGCTGCTGGAGTCGGTACTCGACGCCGGCCATGCAGCGGTCCAACAGGCGGGCTGCCCGATCGACGCGGTGTCGTTGGCCAACCAGGGAGAAACTGTGTTGGCGTGGGACCCGGACACCGGACGCCCGCTGACCGCCGCGATCGTCTGGCAGGACCGCCGCGCCGAACCGCTGTGCGCGGCGTTGCGTGAACACCGTGAATTATTCGCCGCTCGAACAGGATTGGTGCTCGACTCGTATTTTTCGGCACCGAAGATGGCCTGGCTGCGCCGCCACGTCGAAACCGGCGGCGTCGTCACCACATCGGACACCTGGCTACTGCACCAGCTGACCGGTGCCTTCGTCACCGACGCAACCACCGCCAGCCGGTCGTTGGTCGTCGAGCTGGGCGCGCGGAACTGGAGCCGCGAGCTGCTCGGGCTCTTCGGTCTCGAAAGCGAGCAGCTGCCCGCCATCGTGGGCAACGACGAGGTCATCGGTACCACAACGGCATTCGGCAGCGAGATGCCCGTCGGTGGCGTCGTGGTCGACCAGCAGGCGGCGCTGCTCGCCGAAGGCTGTCTCGAACCGGGAATGGCCAAGTGCACCTTCGGAACCGGCGCTTTCCTGCTCGCCAACACCGGCGACACCCCGGTGCACTCCACGGCCGGGCTGACCTCATCGGTGGCCTGGCGAATTGGCGACCAGGACACCTTCTGCGTTGACGGGCAGGTCTACACCGCGGCGTCGGCGGTCAAGTGGCTGTCCTCGCTGGGCATCATCGGCGGTGCGGAGGAGATGGACTCGGTTGCCACGGCCGACGCCAACGGGGTGCTGTGTGTACCCGCCCTGGCCGGCCTCGCCGCGCCATGGTGGAAATCGGCAGCCACCGCGACGATCTCAGGCATGTCGTTGTCGACCGGCCGCGGTCACATCGTATTGGCGGTGCTGCAGGGCATCGCCGCGCAGGTGGCCGAACTTGCCTCGGCCATCGCCACCGACTCCAATCCGTTGACCAGGCTGCGGGCCGACGGCGGGCTCACCCAGTCCAAGGTGCTGATGCAGGCAGTCGCCGACATTCTGCAGGTGCCCGTGGACGTCTACCCGTCGGCCCATGCCACCGCGCTCGGTGCCGCGGCACTGGCCGCGCTCAGCCTGCAGCCCGGCGGGACGGTGTCGGAAGTGGTCACGTCATGGACCCCGTCGGCGAGCTACGAACCCAGTTGGCAACCGGCCCGTGCCGACGAATTCCGTTCCGAATGGCGCGAACTGGCAGCCACCACCTATTCCCAGGAGACCTCATGAACACCGCCTACGACGTCGTGATCATCGGCGCCGGCATCGTCGGATCGGCGATCGCACGGGAGCTGTCTGGATACCAACTGTCCGTCGCCCTGCTGGAAGCCCGCGACGATGTGGGCGACGGCACCAGCAAGGCCAACACCGCGATCCTGCACACCGGGTTCGACGCCAAACCCGGCACGCTGGAATCGGCCATGGTCAGCCGCGGCTACCAACTGCTCTCCGAGTATGCCAAGCACACCGGCATCCCGGTCGAGCACACCGGCGCCATCCTGGTGGCATGGGATTCCGAGCAGCTCGAGGCGCTCCCCGGTCTGCGGGACAAGGCCGTGGCCAATGGCTACGACAAGTGCGAAATCGTGGACGCCGCAGCGGTTTACACAGCGGTCCCGAACCTCGGGCCGGGTGCGCTGGGCGGTCTGACGGTGCCCGACGAATCCATCATATGCACGTGGACGGTCAACCTCGCGCTTGCGACCGACGCGGTCAACCGGGGTGCCACGCTACTGCGCAGCCACCGCGTGGAACGGGTTGACGTCACACCCGACGGCACGACCCTGCACACCAGCGCCGGCCCCCTCACCGCGCGCTGGGTGGTCAACGCCGCGGGATTGGGCGCCGACGTGATCGACGGCCTGTTCGGCCACTCGCGGTTCACCGTCACACCTCGCCGCGGCGAGCTGATCGTGTACGACAAGCTGGCCCGCCCGCTCGTCGACAAGATCGTGCTGCCGGTGCCCACGGCCCGCGGCAAGGGCGTGCTCATCAGTCCCACCATCTACGGCAACGTCATGCTCGGGCCCACCTCCGAGGACCTGCAGGACCGCACCGCAACCGGAACCTCGGAGAGCGGTTTCGAATTCCTTTTGGAGAAGGGCCGTGCCCTGATGCCGCGGCTGCTCGACGAGGAGGTCACCGCCACCTACGCAGGGCTGCGCGCCGCCATCGACCACGGCGACTATCTGATCGAGGCCGACCCGCACCAGCACTATCTACTGGTCGGCGGCATTCGCTCCACGGGCCTGACCGCGGGCATGGCCATCGCCGAACATGTTCGCGACCAACTGATCTCAGCAGGGATGGAGCTGACCCCAAGGCCGACCCTGCCGGATCCGCCCGAGATGCCCAATCTCGGTGAGGCCTTCCCCCGGCCCTATCAGCAGACCGAGAGAATCGCAGCCGACCCGGCATACGGGCGGATCGTCTGCTTCTGCGAACGCGTCACCGAGGGAGAGTTGCGCGACGCGTGCCACTCCGTCGTCCCGCCCGCCGGACTGGACGGGCTGCGCCGCCGTACCCGCGTCATGAACGGTCGCTGCCAGGCGTTCTTCTGCGGCGCCGAAGTGCAGACCATTTTCGAGAAGCAACAGGAGCAAAACGCATGAGCACCACCGACGTCGCGATCATCGGCGGCGGCCCCGCCGGACTTACTGCGGCCGCCGCACTCGCCCGCGACACATCGCTCAATGTCGTAGTGCTGGAACGGGAATCAGCGGCCGGCGGCATTCCCCGGCACAGCGATCATCCCGGCTACGGTATGCGCGACATGAAGACGTTCATCAGCGGACCGGCCTACGCGCGCCGACTGGTGGCAAACGCGACCGCCGCCGGGGCCACGATTCGCACCAACACCATGGTCACCGGCTGGGCCGGCGACCGGTCGCTGGACATCACCTCGCCGGTCGGTAGGGAACGCCTCGACGCGCGCGCGGTCATCCTGGCCACCGGGGCCCGTGAACGTCCCCGCCCGGCGCGGATGATCCCGGGCGACCGGCCGAGCGGCGTGTACACCACCGGTCACCTGCAGAACGTCGTTCACCTCAAGCACGGCAAGGTCGGTCGCCGCGCAGTGGTGGTCGGCGCCGAACTGGTCAGCTACTCCGCGGTGCTCACCCTCAAACATGCCGGTTGCCAAACCGCGCTGATGACCACCGAGTACCCCACGCCCGAGTCGTATGCGGTGTTCAACCTCGCCGGTCGGACTCCCCTGCTTGGCGTCGACATCACCACCCGCACGCGGATCACCCGCATCATCGGCAAGCCCGTGGTGCGGGGTGTGGAGATCGAGAACATCGACACCGGTGATCGTCGGGTGATCGATTGCGACACCGTGGTTTTCACCGGCGACTGGATTCCCGACCACGAGCTGGCCCGCTCCGGCGGTTTGGACATCGACGCCGGCACGCTGGGTCCCGTCGTCGACACCGCCCTGCGCACCAGCCGCGACGGTGTCTTCGCGATCGGTAACCTGCTGCATCCGGTCGACACCGCCGATATCGCGGCGCTCGACGGCCGCCACGTGGCCGCCCAGGTGCGCCACTACCTCGACGGCCACCGACCGTCGCAGGAGGCCATCCGCATCCAAGCCGATGCACCGCTGCGCTGGGTCGCGCCCACCTTGCTGCGCCCCGGCGACCCCGCACCGGCGCGTGGACGGCTGCTGCTGTGGACCGATGCGTTCGTGCGTGTTCCCAAAGTGGTTGCCCGCCAAGATGGCCGGGTGATCGGCCGTAAGACGCTGCCCTGGCCGGCATCGCCAGGACGGGTGTTCCGGGTCCCGTCGAGCATCCTGCAGTCAGCTGACCCCCGGGGCGGAACCGTCACCCTGTCGTTGTGAACTCCGTTGAACCTCGTCGTCCCTGTCCCGTGCGGCGCCGGCGAGGAACGCAACCTTGCCTTCGGCGCGCCATAGTTCGCCACTCATTTATTTGATCAATCAATCAATACCGAACATCAGAAACGTAGCCCACATCTGGTTAGCCTTACCTGATAATTTCTTAGGTGCGGCTCAGCTGATGCTTGGCATCGGACAACGGACGGCGACCCCGGAAACCGCCCCGACCTCGGCTGACGATCCTTCAGCGCCTGATCAGGCACTCTTAAATCCTCTATAATGTTAGGTTAGGCATACCTATTGTTCTTCAGGTAACTCTCAGCTAACCTCCCATCGCGGCCCCAGGAAGGCCGCAGCCATTTCAAAGAGGAGATTTCCGTGCAACAAGCACTCAGCGCCGGGCCTACCGCCCCGGCAGCGGTCGGGACAGAATCGTCCAGCCGCAAGAACAAAATCGTCGCCGCAAGTGTCGCCGCCCTTGGCGCCAGTGCCATCGCCATCACCCCGGTGGCCTCGAGCCCGGCGCTGATCGAAGCGCAGCAGCGCGCGGTCCAGCTCGCCGCAGCCACCGACGCCACCAGCTCACCCTTGGATGCCTACGGTCAGCTGTTCGACAACACCGCGTCGAACATCACCAACCTCGCCGATAGCTGGGCGCTTTTCCCGGCGCTGGGCCAGATCGGGGACAACCAGTCGGGTTACCTGCAGACCATTGCCAACATGGCCAACACGGTTCCCGCCTCGTTCGAAGCCTTCTGGAACCGTCATGAAGTAGATGCCGACGGAAATGTCACCAAGAAGGGTGGTGCGGACTACCTCAACGACTTCCAGACTGCCCTGCAAGGCAACGACATCGGCGCTGCCTACGACGCTCTGAACAACCTCGTGCTGCGCGGATCCGACAACCTTCTCATGAAGCCCGTCTTCTCGGTGTTGCTCTCCAACTCGAATAACGTGGGTGTCCCTGAGCAGATGGCGCTGGACTTCGCCGCCGTGGTCGGCGTCCTGGCCAACTCGGACACCCTGTTCAAGGGCGGTTTCCAGTCTCTGTATGCCCCGCTGAGCGGCGTGCTATTCCAGCTGTCGCGTGCGGCTGGGGACGTGAGCAGCTCGACTGAGGACGGCGACCCCACCACAGCACTCAGCTCACTGGTCGACCTACCCGCCGTGCTAGCCGACACGTTCCTCAACGGCTTCGACTACAACGACGGCGACACCATCGCCCCGTGGGCCGGTCTGCTGTCCTCCAGGGGCAGTTGCACGGGCTCTTGCACGCCTGATGGTCCGATCGCGGCGTTCTTCCAGACGATCCCCAAGAAGATCGCCGACGCCATCGCCCCAGAGGCCGAAGCCGAAGCCGCCACCACGAACAACACAACCGCCCTGGCGGGGCTGTCGGGTCTGTTCGGCCAGACCAATAAGTCGGTCACGGTCAACGTCCAGCAGCTCAGCGCCGAAGAGGAATCCACCGCCAGCGCCGATAAAGCCAGTGATGAAGCCAAGGGCTCCGACGATGGCGACAAGAGCGAGAAGACCGGCCTCCGCGCCGTCAAGCAAGAGCGCCGTAGCACCTGGGGCACCCACAGCGTGAAGGTCACGCCTGCTGCTGACACCGAGAAGGCTGACAGCACCAAGGCTGACGACACTGCCAAGCCGGCCGCGAACAACACGACCTCCAACAGCTCGTGGCAGAACCGGTTCAAGAACCGGTCGACGACCAACAATTCGGCCAAGAACGAGACCAAGTCGAACTCCGCGGACGCTGATTCGTCGAACACCGAATCGTCCAAGAACAAGGGCGGCGACGACAAGAGCACTCACAAGAGCTCCTCCAAGAAGAGCTCTCCGAAGCACGCCAAGAACTAAGCACCACAACATAAACCGAGCCCCCCTCCGGAAGGAGGGGGGCTCGGTCGTTGCGGCCCACCGCAGGCATTCGGACTCTACTAGAACGTGTTCTAATGGCGACAATGTTCGGCCCGCCAAGTCGACCGGGAACGGAGCAGGACACGTCGATGCCGAACCGACAAGACGTGGAAAAGCAGACCGTCGTGCGTATTGTCTCCGACGAAGTACGCGGTACAAAGGAGTCGCCAACGACATGTCCGGCTTATCCCAGTCAGCGCGCAACGAGCCGTTCGCCGAGTCGGATTCACGACCGCGTGAGGTCATGACCGTGGCGGTTCTCGCCGAGTCCGAACTCGGTACCGAAGCACAGCGGGAGCGTCGCAAGCGCATCCTCGACGCCACCCTGGCCATCGCATCCAAAGGCGGGTACGAGGCTGTCCAGATGCGGGCGGTCGCCGAACGGGCCGATGTCGCGGTCGGCACGCTGTACCGCTACTTCCCGTCGAAGGTCCACCTGCTCGTCTCCGCGCTGGGCCGCGAGCTCGAGCGCATCGATGCCAAAACAGACCGCACCGTGCTGACCGGGGGCACTCCGTATCAGCGGCTGACCATCATGGTGGGCAAGCTGAACCGGGCCATGCAACGCAATCCGCTCCTCACCGAGGCTATGACCAGGGCTTTCGTATTCGCCGACGCCTCGGCGGCCGGCGAGGTGGACCACGTGGGCAAGCTCATGGACTCGATGTTCGCGCGCGCCATGAGTGACGGTGAGCCGACCGAGGACCAATACCACATCGCCCGGGTGATCTCCGATGTGTGGCTGTCCAACCTGCTGGCCTGGCTGACCCGACGCGCCTCGGCGACCGATGTCGCCAAGCGGCTGGACCTGGCCGTGCGACTGCTGATCGGCGACGGAGACCAACCTAAGATTTGACGGGTGAGCGGTCTTCGGCACGCGCTAGCCCGGGTAGCGCACACCCCGCGGCTCTTGGTCACCTCCGATTTCGACGGAACCCTCGCCCCGATCGTCAACCATCCGGCCGACGCGCGCCCGCTGCCCGATGCCGCAGCCACGCTCGTCGAGCTTGCCGCGCTGCCCGGCACCGCTACGGCCCTGATCTCCGGGCGGGCGCTGAGCGTGCTGCGCGAGCTGTCGGGTATGCCCGCGACGGTGCACATGATCGGCAGTCACGGCGCCGAGTTCGACACCGGCTTCGCCCATCGGATCGACACGGCCCTACTCGCCACCATCACCGCCGAGCTCGAGGCGATCGCCGCCGATAAGTCCGGGGTGGCCGTCGAAGTCAAACCCGCCAGCGTCGCGCTGCACGTCCGCAATGCCGCGCCCGGCGACGCCCAAGCCGCCCTGGCACAGGCCCGCGCGACGGCGCGGGCCTGGCCGGCCGAGTTGACCGAAGGCAAGGCCGTGCTGGAATTCGCGGTGATCTCGACGGACAAGGGCGAGGCGATCGACATCCTGCGCAAGGAGTTCGACGCGTCGGCGGTCGTGTACTTCGGCGATGACGTGACCGACGAGAAGGCGTTTCGGCGCATGCGCGACGGCGACGTCGGTGTCAAGGTCGGCCCGGGCGAAACCCTGGCCGGCTACCGGGTGCAACTTCCGGAAGACGTTGCGGCAGCCCTGAAATACCTGTTCGACGCGCGTCGCGGCTAAGCCGGCGGGCCGGACGTCCGGCCGCGCACCACCTCGGTGTCGAGCACCTCGATCACCGGAAGCCCGGATCGCGGTGGGTTGTGCAGCAACTGGCCGGCGCGCCGGCCCTTCTCGACACTGGACTGCACGACTGTGGTCAGGCCGCGGCGCAGCGCGTCGGGAATCCCGTCGAACCCGGTGACGGTCATCTGCCCGGGAACGTAAATGCCGTGTGCGCGTAGGTAATCCATCGCCGACAGGGCGAGCACGTCGGCCGTGCACATCAGCGCGGTGATCAATGGATTGACCGCAAGCGCCACTTCGGCCGCAGCGCCTCCCGAGGTCGGCAGGTGCTCGTAGCTCTCCACGACCGTCAGCGATTCCGGGGCCAGCCCGGCGGCGCTCATCGCGTCGTACACCCCGTGGATCCGCTCGCGCTGCACATGGAAATGCGGGGTCAGCACTCGATCCGGCGGTGCCGGCGCCGGTTTACCGCTCGGGTGGGGCCAGTCGCGCCCTAACCGCATGGTGAGCAGACCGATGTCGCGGTGGCCGAGTTCCAGGACGTGCTCGGCCAGCCGGCGCATGGAACCACGATCGTCGATGCCGACACGTGACACCCCGGGCACATCCTTGGGCTGGTCGACCACCACCATCGGCAGGTGACGCTGCCGCACCACGGGCAGGTACGGGTCGTCGTCGGACGCGGAGTACACCACGAAGCCATCGACACCCGCGGACAGCACCGCGGCCGAACCCTCGTCGAGCGTGCGGTTCGGCCCGACCGCCACCAACAGCAGGCCCTGACCGGCCGCCTCACACGATTCGGCCAGTCCGGCAACGAAGTCGAGTGCGGCGGGATCACTGAACGAGTAATTGAGCGGCTCGGTGATCATCAGCCCGACCGCCCCGGCCTTGCGGGTGCGCAACGATCGCGCCACCGGGTCGGGCCCCGCGTAGCCGAGACGCTTGGCGGCGTCGAAGATGCGCTCCCGCAGGTCCGCCGACAGCTGATCAGGGCGGTTGTAGGCGTTGGAGATCGTGGTGCGGGAGACGTTGAGTTCCGCAGCCAGTGAGGCCAGGGTCGCCCGCCGCGGCGGATGGGGACTCCTAGGCATGCTTTCTGAGGCTAGCCGATCAACGCCCCGGTCTCGCGTGCGGCACGCGCCGCGAGCCACACCGCGAGCCAGCATCCGCAGGCGATGGTCACGATCAGGAAGCTCGGCGGCATGTTGAACACCGCCGATACCGCCAACCCCACCCAGACCGACACGAGGCTGATGCCCGTCGAAATCCCCATCGCCGCCAACGGCCTGGCGGTCAGCATGATCGCCGTCGCCGCCGGAGTGACGACGAGCGCGAACAACAGCAACGTGCCAACGGCCTGCACCGCCATGGTGACCGCGACTCCGAGCAGTGCCATGAACAGGATCGACAGCGCCTTGACCGGCACCCCCTTGGCTTCGGCCACCGGCGCGTTGACCGAGGCGAACAGCAGTGGACGGTAGATGAATCCCATCGTGGCGGCCAGCAGTGCCAGCAGCGCCGTGAAAGTCAACAACTGCTCACCGGTGATCGCCAGCAGATTCCCGAACAGCACATTGGTCATGGTGGATGAGTTCTTGGTGGCCAGCGAGTTGAAGAAGAGCCCGAATCCGGTGGCCAGTGCCAGCACGGTGCCGGTCGCTACCTCACGGTCCCCGGCCCGTTTCCCGAGTGCCCCGATGACCAGCGCCCCGCCGACGCAGAACACCCCGAGCCCGAATCCGACCGGCAACCCCAGTAGGAAGGCTCCGGTCGCCCCGGGCAGGCCGATGTGGGCCAGGGCGTGGGCGGCGAACGCCGTGTTCCGCACGATGATGAAGTAGCCGATGAGCCCGGCGGCGAGCGCCACCAACGTGCCACCGATCAGTGCATTGCGCATGAACGCCGAGGTGAGGATCTGCCACCAGTTCTGCTGGTAGCCCAGCGCGAGAACAGTCACTGCCCGCTCCTCATATACATCTTGCCCTGCAGGGTGTTGGCCACTTGAACCTTCGTGCCGTACAGGTGGGTCAGCAGATCGGCGTCGACCACCTCGTCGATCGCAGCGTAGTGAGCATGACCGTCGAGCAGGTAGATGGCACTGTCGAGGACCGACAGCAGTGGGTTGAGGTCGTGGGCGACAACGAGAATCGTCACACCGAGATCGGCGTTCAGACGGGCCAGCAGGCCCACGATCTCATGCTGGTTACGCAGGTCCAGCGCCGCCAACGGTTCATCGAGGATGAGCATCTTCGGATGTCCCACAAGGGCGTTAGCCAGGGCGATGCGCTGTCGCTGCCCGCCGGAGAGCTGCGCGAGCCGCCGGTCGGCGAAATCGGTGGCCTCGACCCACCGCAGCGCGTCGTCGACCCTGGCCATGTCGGCCCGAGTCGTGCGACGCAGTCCCCAGCGACGCCCGGTGAGCCCGAGCATCACCGCGTCCCTGGCCCGGATCGCCTCCCCCGCACCCGCGACATAGTCCTGCGGCACATAGCCGATCAGATCGTTGTTCTCCCCTGGCTTACCGCCCAGCACCCGCACTGAACCCGATGCCGTCGGCAGTAGGCCCAGCACGAGCTGGAGCATGGTCGATTTGCCAGAGCCGTTCGACCCGATCAGCGCGACGATGCCACCGGCCGGGATCTCGAAGGTGCCTTCCGACCAGATCAGCCGTCCGCCGCGCACCACGCTGACATCGTTGAAGATCAGTGCGGGCGGATCGGCTGCCGGTCCGCGGTTGGAGTCTGGTGTCACGTCTGGATCTGAAGGGCTTTGGCAAGAGCGGTGAGTTGGTCCACCTGCCAAGCCTCGAACGACTTCGCTCCCGGCGCCACCGTTTCGGTGACTTCGACCACCGGAACTCCTGCCTTCTCGGCAGCGGTACGGATCTGCTCTGGCACCGACCCTTCGGTCTGAGTGTTGTAAATCAGCACGTCGACGCCCTTGTCACTCAGCAGCCGCAAGAAGGCGTCCAGGTCGGCAGGTGAGGGATCGGTCTCGTTGGACGACGCCACCTGATAGCCCTCGGGCGTGCGGTCAGACAGCCCGAGGGCGCCGGCCATGTCGTCGAACACGGTTTCGGTGGCGGCGTAGGTCTTGCCCGCACCCTTGGTCTTGATGGTGTCGATGAGCTGGTTGTAGGGCTTCATCTGGTCGGTGAATGCCGAGCGCCGGCCCTGGAAATAGTCCTTGGCCTGCGGTGCCAGATCGCTCAGCTTGGCCGTGACTGCATCGGCAACGGCCGTCACAGTGGCCGGACGGTACCAGGCGTGGGGATTGACGCCGGCGCCCTCGCCGCGGTCGAGATCGATGGCGTTGACGACGGGCGCACTCGCCGCCGAACTCGCGGCCAGCTTCGCCGCCCACTCGTCGTAGTGGCCGCCGTTGATGACGACCAGTTGGGCACCGGCGAACTTGGCCGCGTCCGACGGCGAGGGCTCATAGTCGTGCGGGTCGACCGACGAACTGGCCAACACGGTCGTGACCTTGGCGCAGGCCCCGCCGAGGTCGGAGACTATGTCGCCCCACTGATCGACGCTGACGACGACGTCAACCGGCGTGGTCGGGCAGTCACCCGCGGCGGCGGCGCTTGTCGACGAAGCGGTCTCGGTGCCGGAGCCGGAGCAGGCGGCCAGAGCGAAGGGTGCGGCGAGCAACACAGCGGCGGCCGTGGCGCGCAGTGTGCGGGGCAAGGTGAGGTTCACGGCGATAACGATAACCGTTTGCATTAATCCGCGCACTCCCGGATCATCTCGTATTGAAAATCATTTTCATTAAGGAGCTTGATGACCCCCTTGCTACCCGTCACGGTCCTGTCCGGCTTCCTCGGCGCAGGCAAGACCACGCTGCTCAACCACATCCTGGCCAACCGTGACGGCAGACGCGTCGCGGTCATCGTCAACGACATGAGCGAGGTCAACATCGACGCGGCCCTCGTCGCCGGGCAGGGACACCTCGATCGCACCCAGGAGAAGCTCGTCGAACTCACCAACGGCTGTATCTGCTGCACGCTGCGCGAGGACCTCATCGAGGCCGTCGGTGAGCTGGCCCGGCAGAACCGGTTCGACCATCTGGTGATCGAGTCGACCGGCATCTCCGAACCCATGCCGGTCGCGGCGACGTTCAGCTGGGAATTCGAGGACGGCTTCAGCCTGGGTGCACTGGCTCGATTGGACACGTTGGTGACAGTCGTCGACGCGTCGACGTTCCTGACCGAGTTGGCCAGAGGCGAAGCGCTGGCCGCCCGCGAGATGACCGCGGGACCGGGCGACGCACGCAGCGTCGCCGACCTGCTCGTCGATCAAGTCGAATTCGCCGACGTCATCCTGCTGAACAAGACCGATCTGGTCGGCGAACAGCGGCTCGGAGCAGTCGAGGCGGTAGTGCGCCGGCTCAATCCCAAGGCCCGACTCATACACACTGACCACGGCGTCGTCGACCTCGACGAAGTAATGAACACCGGCCTGTTCGATCCGATCGCCGCCGCGGCGGCACCAGGCTGGGACGAAGAGATCGCCGGCGGACACACGCCGGAGACCGAGGAGTACGGCATCGGCTCGATGACGTTTCGCTCCGACCGGCCGTTTCACCCCCAGCGGCTGGCGGCGGCGCTCGATCAGATCACCGGCCTGCTGCGCAGCAAGGGTTTCTGCTGGATCGCCAGCAGGCCGGCGATCGCCGCGATCTGGTCGCAGGCCGGCCCTAACCTCGTCATCGAGCCCGCTCAGTTCTGGTCGCGCACCGAGGTACCGGCAAGTCAGGAAATCGTGTTCATCGGTATCCGCATCGACCGTGACGGGCTCGACGCCCTGCTGCGCGGCGCGCTGCTGACCGACGACGAGCTGGCCCTCGGCGAACAGGCGTGGCTGCGCTACCCCGATCCATTACCGGAGTGGAGCGTCACGCACGTACACGCCCCCTAAGCTGGAGCCGTGGGCGCGACTGTCGACCTCAACGCCGATCTGGGTGAGGGTTTTTCGGTGTGGCAGCTCGGGGACGACGAGGCCATGCTCAGCGTCGTCACGAGCGCCAACCTGGCGTGCGGCTTTCACGCCGGAGACCCGGCGTTGCTGCTGCGCACGTGCCGCGCGGCCGCCGACCGCGGCGTACGGGTCGGAGCGCAGGTCAGCTACCGGGACCTGGCCGGCTTCGGCAGGCGGTTCATCGACGTCGCGCCCGAGGAACTCACCGCCGAGGTGATCTATCAGATCGGGGCCCTACAGGCCATCGCCCACGCGGCAGGCACATCGGTCAGCTACGTCAAACCGCATGGCGCGCTGTACAACACGATCGTCAGCCACACCGATCAGGCGGCCGCCGTCGCCGCTGCGGTGTACGCCGTCGACCCCGCGCTGCCGGTACTTGGCCTGTCCGGATCGGCGTTCTTCGCCGAGGCGGCGCAGCTGGGCTTACGGACGGTTGCCGAGGCCTTCGCCGACCGTGCTTACCAGCCCGACGGCACGCTGGTGTCGCGCCGCCAGCCCGGTGCGGTGTTGCACGATCCGGCCGAGATCGCCAAGCGGACCCTCGCCATGGTCAGCGCCGGGCAGGTGCGGGCCGTCGACGGCTCGACGGTTGCCATTACCGCAGAATCCGTTTGCGTACACGGTGATTCACCAGGCGCGGTGCAGATCGCGGTTGCCGTACGAGAGTGCTTGACGGCATCGGGTGTCACGCTCAGGGCGTTCAGCTAGTCAACTCATAGCGGATCAGTCGGGCACTGTTGGCCACCACCGCAACCGACGACGCGTTGTGGAGCACAGCCGCGAGCACAGGCGAGAGCGCGCCGCCCGCACCGATCAGCAGACCGATCGCGTTGACCGCGATGGCCATGGCGTAGTTCTGCTGGATGACGTCGACCGCCCGCCCGCCGAGTCCTCGGACATCCAACAACCGGTGCAGATCATCACTTGCCAAAGCGACATCGGCGGTTTCGACCGCGACATCGGTTCCGCCCAGGCCCATCGCGATGCCTATGTCGGCTGCCGCCAACGCCGGCGCGTCGTTGACACCGTCGCCCACCATAGCGACGGTATATCCCTGCTCGCGCAGTTCGCGTACCAGTTTGAGCTTGTCCTCGGGCATGACCTCGGCATGCCACTCGGTGATGCCCAGTTCGGCTGCCACCGCGGCAGCCGCGTCGGGATGGTCGCCGGTGATCATCACCACGCGCTGCACCCCACTGGCCCGCAACCTCTCCAACACCGCGGCAGCCTCCGGGCGCACCTCGTCACGCAGGCTGATCAGTCCCGCCAGCCTGCCGTCCACCGCGAGCAACAACGGCGTCTCGGCCCGGCGGCGCAGCTCATCCACCCACTCCACCGCCCGCTTGGTCACGCGAACCTTTTCCTGCCGTAGCAACGACGGGCTGCCCAGCAGCAGAGTGCGCCCGTCGGCCCTGATACGCATTCCCAGACCGACCAGAACCTCGCATTCCTCATGCGGAGGAATCTCGATATGCCTCTCCTTGGTCGATCGGATGACCGCCTCGGCCAACGGGTGCTTGGCGTGGATCTCCGAGCTGGCGGCGTAGGCCAGGACTTGCTCGGGTTCCCATTCCTTTTGAAAGGCAACCACATTGGTCACGATGGGACGGCCGAGAGTCAGTGTGCCGGTCTTGTCGAACACCACGGCGTCAACCCGGCCGGCTTCCTCAAGATGCGAGCCACCCTTGATCAGGATCCCGCGGCGGGCGCCATTGCCGATCGCCGCACTGATCGCGGTCGGCGTCGACAGACCTACCGCACAGGGGCAGGCAACCAGGAGCATGGTCATCGCCCGCCGTACGTCTCTGGTGACTATGAGCGTTGCGGCCGAAAGCAGGAACGATGCCGGCACGAAACGCCTCGAGAAGTTCTCACCGATCGTCTGGATAGGCGCCCGGTCCTGCTGGGCCTCTTCGACCCGACTGATGATCCGGCCGATCGTCGTATGTTTGCCGACGGCCTCGGCTTTCACCACCAGCTGTCCGCGAACGACAACCGAGCCTGCGAAGACCTTGCTCCCAGGCATCAAAGCGACCGGGAGATTCTCTCCGGTGATCGCCGACTGATCGACGATCGCCTCCCCATCGCTGACGACGCCGTCGACCGCGATCGCCACTTGTTCGTGCACGACCACCTCGTCGCCGATACGCACTGTGTCAACGGCAACCTCGACCTCGGTTCCGTCGGGGAGCCGAAGCCAAACCGTATCCTGCGTGCCCTGAAGCAGATTGGCGATCGCGCGGCGGGTGCGCCGTAGCGTCAAATCTTGGAGGTACTCTCCGATGTTGAGCAGCCACAGGACGGTCAGCGCCACCACATTTTCGCGGAGCACCAGGCTGGCGACCGTTGCGGCCGACACGAGCATGTCGGTGCCGGCGGTGCGGTCACCGGTCAGGGTCCGCAGCGCACCGCGCAGAAATGGATAGCCGGTGAAGATCGTCGCCCCGGTGGCGAACATTCGACTGGTTGGTCCGAGCAATGGTGGGCGGCGAAACCCGTAACGACGAATACCCAACAGCGCCAAAGCCGTAGCGCCGATAGCCATCCGCACAACATCGGCGTTGTGGATATCGGCGGAGTGCGGGACGCGAACCGGAACAAGACGGCGCTCCACGTCCGCAGCTGCGGAGATGGCCGCCACCACCGCAGCGCGGTCACACCGCTTCGGCGAGTACCAGACCACCACCGACGCCGTCCGCGGATACGCATGCACCGCACGTACACCGGACACCTCGCCGACTGTGTCCTCGATCGCCACCGCGCGCACGGCATCCCTGCACATCCACGGGGCCGACACGCGCATTCTGCCCGCGGCATCGGACAGCACGTCCACGGCTGCCACAGCGATCAGTGATCGTGGTCGTGATTGATCTCGGCCGCTGCGGGAGGCGGCACTTCCTCACCGATCCGTTCCCGCGCCTCCGCGACCACGTCTCCGACCTTCAGACGGGCGGCTTCCGCGCCCTCTTCGGCCTTGCGCGCACCGCGCAAAGCCCACGTGGTCGTGGTCACCGCGGCCTCTCGGACCGGTGTTTTTGCGACCGCCTTACGCAATCCCTCGTACGCAGCCACTCCGACCGCTCCGGTGATCACCGTCGTCGCCGCCTTCGCCAGCAAGCCATGCCAAATCATCTGGCCAGCTTAGCCCGAAGCACCCATGATCGAAAATGATTGTCATTACAGGTAGTGGGACCGGCGGGTTCACAGCCAGAGCTGGCATGATGACCGCCGTGGCGACGAGCGCGACGGCGACGCGAAAGCGGTTGGGGTCCATGCCCGTCCTCGTCGTCGGCATCATCGCACTGGCCCTGGCCGGCGGCCCGGCGCGGGACTTCGTCGAGCGGACCCCGAAGGTGGCGACCGCTGCCACGGTGTTCTGCGGGGTGTTCGTACAGGCGCTGCCCTTCCTCGCACTCGGTGTGGTGATCAGCGGGTTGATCGCGGTTTTCGTCACGCCCGAGCGGTTGACCCGCTGGCTGCCGCGGCGCACCGGCGTCGCAATTCTCGCTGCCGGCGTGGGCGGTGCCGCGCTCCCCGGCTGTGAATGCGGATCGGTACCCGTGGCGCGCCGCCTGTTCAACGACGGCACGCTCGGTGCGGCCGCACTGACGTTCATGTTGGCGGCTCCGGCCATCAACCCCGTGGTGCTGGTCGCGACGGCGGTCGCGTTTCCGGGTCACCCGCAGATGGTGGCGGCCCGATGCGCGGCGTCACTGCTGACGGCACTCATCATGGGTGCGGCGTGGTCCCGGTTCGGCAAACCCGAATGGATCACCAGGCGGCTACCCCGGCCCCACCACGACGACGGCTCGAAGTGGACGGTATTCATCGAAGCCGCCCGCCATGACTTTCTCACCGCCTGCTCCTACCTGGTCATCGGCGCGGCCGCCGCGGGTGCGCTGCACGTGCTGGTCCCCGCCTGGGTATATGAGCACCTGGCCGGGCATCTGGTGCTCGGCGTGGTCACCATGGCGCTGCTGGCCGTGGTGCTGGCGCTGTGTTCGGAGGCCGACGCGTTCGTCGCGGCCAGCCTGACCATGTTGCCGTTGTTGCCGCGGCTGGTGTTCCTGGTGGTCGGGCCCGCCGTCGACCTCAAGCTGTTCGCGATGCAGGCCGGCATGTTCGGCCGGGCGTTCGCCGTCCGGTTCTCCCCAGCCACCTTCGTGGTGGCGACCCTGGTCGGGACCGGGATCGGGCTGCTCGTGCTGGGCGCGCAATGAGCCGTGAGACCGAGAACGCGCTGCTGCTACTGATCGGGGTCAGCACCGCGCTCATCGTCGCCACCGGCAGCTTCACCCGCTACGTCAAGCCGACCCTGCTGCCGTATCTGATCGCCACCGCGGTGTTGCTCATCGTGCTGGCGTTGGCAGCGATAGTGCGCGACATCCGGCACGGGCCCGCCGATCAGCATGATCCCGAGCACGACCACGCCCACTCCAGGGGCACGGCCTGGCTCCTGCTCATTCCGATCGCCCTGCTCGCCTTCGTGGTCCCGCCGCCGATCCGGCCGGACGCGGCGTCGGTCACCACGGTGTCCACCGACATACTGCGGCGGCCATTCCCGCCACTGCCCGACGGCGGGACTCCGGAACTCTCGCTGCCCGATGTGCTCATCCGCATCGCCCAGGACACCGCAGGCACGCTCGACAACCGGACCATCAAGGTCACGGGCTTCACCATGCACGACGGCGATCACACCTACCTCGCCCGCATCGTCATCATCTGCTGTGCGGCGGATGCGCAACTGGCCCGCATCGGGCTCGACGGCCCGGCTGCCGAACCCCTGACGGGCTACCCGGAGAACACTTGGGTCACGGTCGAAGGCAGCGTGCCTGCGGGGCAGAACGATTCGGGCCGACGCACCATCCCGACCATGACCGTGCAGACCGCGGCGCGCACCGACCCGCCACCACACCAGTACGCCTACTGACTAACTCCGCGGGCTCGCCACCGGCAACAGTGCCATCTCCCGGGCGTTCTTGATCGCGGTGGCGACCTGGCGCTGCTGTTGCGGCGTCAGGCCGGTCACACGCCGTGACCGGATCTTGCCGCGCTCACTGATGAAGGTCCGGAGCAGCTGCACGTCCTTGTAGTCGATCCGGGTGACGCCGAGCGCATCCAGCTGATTGCGCCGGGGCTTCTTGAGTTCGGGTGCGGGCGCCCGTTTCTTGGAGTTCTTTTTCGCCATCACCAGCTCGACTTCCGCACACCGGGCAGCTCGCCGCGATGCGCCAGTTCCCTGACCCGCACGCGCGACAGTCCGAACTTGCGCAGATGGCCGCGGGGCCTGCCATCGATAGCATCGCGGTTGCGCAGCCGCACCGGGCTGGAGTCCCGCGGAAGGCGCTGCAGCGTCGAGACCGCCGCGGCCCGCTGCTCGCGCGAGCTCGCCGGATTGCGGATGATCTCCTTGAGTTCAGCGCGACGTTCGGCGTAGCGCTCCACCAACTCTCGGCGCTTCTCGTTCTTGACGATCTTGGATCGCTTGGCCATCAGCGTTCCTCCCGGAAGTCGACGTGCCGACGGATCACCGGGTCGTACTTGCGCAGCACGATGCGGTCGGGATCGTTGCGGCGGTTTTTGCGGGTGACATACGTGTAGCCGGTGCCCGCCGTGGACCGTAGCTTGACGATCGGACGAATATCGGTGCGCGCCATCAGATTTTCTCTCCGCTGCTGCGCAGCCTGGCGACCACTGCTTCGATGCCGTCGCGGTCGATCACCTTGATGCCCTTGGCGCTGACCCGCAGCCGGATCCGACGCCCTTCCGAGGGCAGGTAATAGGTCTTGTTCTGGATGTTCGGATCCCAGCGTCTACGACTGCGACGGTGTGAGTGGGACACGGTGTTGCCGAACCCGGGCTTGCGCCCGGTGACTTGGCAGTGGGCCGACATGAGCCTCCTTCGTGGTGGGGTAATCTGACTTAATCATAATGATAATCATTTTCACCAATCGTTGGGAGGCGAGGTGCGAACCCCTGTTGTGCTGGTCGCGGGCCAGGGCGATACCGACAGCGTCGTCGCGGAGCTGATCCGGAATCCGGGCACGGTGCTGGTGCGGCACCGCTTTGACGGCCAGGTCGTGGTGCGGACGGTGGCAATGGACCCGCCTGGCGGGCGGGGCGGTCCCACATCCGGAACATCCGATTGGCCACTGGAACTCGCGCACGGCTGTGTCTCGTGCACCGTTCGCGACGACCTACTGGTGCTGCTGCGTCGTCTGCACCGACGCAGCGACGTCCAGCGGATCGTCGTGCAGTTGATGGAGTGGCTCGAACCCGAACCGGTGTGCTGGGCCATCGAAAACATCCGCGTGCGCGTCGGCCCCGGCTACATCGACGGCCCGGCGTCCCGCGATGTCCGCGTCGAAGGCGTCGTCACCTGTATCGACGCCGCATCCTGGCTCTCGGAGGCCATCGGCGAGGACGAACTCGACGACGGACGCACCGTCGCGCAGGTCGTGGTCGGCCAGGCCGAACTCGCCGACGTGCTGGTGCTCACCGAACCCGATGCCAGCACGCTGGCGGTACTGCGCCGGCTCGCACCGCGGGCCCGCATCACGGTCGGGCCCGATCGGGTCGAGCTGGCGCTGGCCCACCTCGAACCCGACAGCCCCCGCGGTCGCCCTATCGCGCCACACGATCCGCTCCTGGTCGGCGAACCGCCGCTGGATCGCGACGGCGAAGTCGGCATCGTCGAATTCACCGCACGGCGGCCATTTCACCCGCAGCGCCTGCACGCCGTGCTGGACCTGCTGCTCGACGGCGTGGTGCGCACGCGCGGTCGGGTCTGGTTGGCCAACCGCTCGGCCGAGGTCATGTATATCGAATCCGCGGGTGGCGGCATGCGAGTCAGCAACGCTGGAAAATGGCTGGCAGCAATGGATTCCAGTGAGCGCGCCTATGTCGACCCGCAGCGCGGGGCGCTGGCGGCCGTCGTCTGGGACGAGCGATTCGGGGACCGGCACAACTCACTGGCGGTGCTGGTGTGCGGCGCCCGTCCCGACGAGATCCTCGGGGGCCTGCGGGGCGCGCTGCTCACCGACGACGAACTGAGCAATCCCGAGGATTGGGCGCACTATCCAGACCCGTTCGGCGACTGGCACGAGGAGCCGTGCGAGACAGCCGCCGAAGAAACCGCCCAACCCGGACACCACGAAGGAGAATCGCGATGAAACCCGGCATCCACCCCGACTACCACCCGGTGGTGTTCCAGGACGCTGCGACCGGCACCCGATTTCTGACCCGGTCCACCGCCACCAGCGAGCGGACCGTCGAATGGCCCACGGCGGCGGGTGTCCAGACGTACCCGCTGATCGTGGTCGACGTCAGCTCGGACTCCCATCCGTTCTGGACCGGATCGCAACGCCACATCGACTCGGCCGGTCAGGTGGAGAAGTTCCGCCGTCGTTACGGATAGAGATCGCCCCTAGGGTGGGAGCATGCGGCTCAAACCCGGCAGGGTCCACCCGTGGGCCTAGCTCTGCTGCTGCTCGCTCTCGTCCTGGTGTTCGCACTCGCGAAGCCGGAAGGCTGGCCCGAGGCGGTCGTGGCGGTTCCGGCGGCCGGACTGTTGATCGCGTTCGGAGTGATCTCGCCGCAGGACGTACTGACCGAGGTGAACCGGCTGCTGCCCGTGGTGGGATTCCTGGCAGCCGTGTTGGTGCTGGCGCATTTGTGCGACGACGAAGGGCTGTTCCACGCGGCCGGCACGCTCATGGCCCGTGCCAGCACGGGTGATCCGCGCCGATTACTGACCCGGGTGTTTCTCATAGGCGCCACCACTACCGCTGTGCTGAGCCTCGACGCGACCGTTGTGCTACTCACGCCGGTGGTGCTGACCACGGCCCGCACGCTGGGCATCACACCTCGGCCGCACGCGTACGCCACAGCGCACCTGGCCAACACCGCGTCGTTGGTGTTCCCTGTGTCCAACCTGACCAACCTGCTGGCCTTCGCTGTGGCCGGGCTGTCCTTCACCCAGTTCAGCGCCGTCATGGCAGCGCCGTGGCTGGCCGGTATCGCGGTCGAATTCGTCGTGTTGCGTTGGCTTTTCCGTCGTGAGCTGAGCCGCCCCGCGGCCAAGGTGACTCCCCCACCCCCCGAAGTTCCGGTGTTCGTGCTCGCGGTGCTGGGTTTGACGCTGACGGGTTTCGTGGTCACCTCGTTGTTCGACCTGTCCCCGGCCTGGGCCGCGCTGGCAGGCGCGCTCGTGCTCGGTGTCCGCGGCCTGATCCAGCGGCGTAGCTCCGTGCGCGGTATCGCACGTGCGGTCAACGTTCCGTTCCTCGCGTTCGTGCTGTGCCTGGGTGTGGTGGTCGACGCAGTTGTCCATAACGGTCTCGGCGACGTCATGCGTGGGCTGCTGCCCGTCGGTAACTCACTTCCGGCGCTGCTGGGCTTCGCAGCGGCGGCGGCGATACTTGCGAATCTGGTCAACAATCTGCCGGCCGTGCTGGTGCTGCTGCCACTGGTGGCGGCGTCGGGGCCGGCGGCAGTGCTGGCCGTGCTGATCGGCGTCAACGTCGGGCCGAACCTCAGCTATGTTGGGTCACTGTCGAATCTGCTGTGGCGCAACGTGGTTCATCAACATGGCGTGACGGCCCGCTTCGATGAATTCAGCCGCGTCGGGTTGTGTACGGTGCCGTTGACACTGGTGGCGGCGGTGCTCGGACTGTGGGCCGGACTGCGCCTCTGCGGGCTCTGAGCTCGGATCAGCCGCGGCGTTGGCGGGCGATCTCGGCGAGCACCACACCGGCGGCCACCGAGGCGTTCAGTGATTCCGTCGGCCCGGCCATCGGGATGGACACCACCGAGTCACAGGTCTCCCGCACCAGCCGCGACAAGCCTTTTCCTTCCGAACCCACCACCACGACCATGGGCCCGGTGCCGTCGAGTTGATCCAGCGTGGTGTCGCCACCGGCGTCCAGACCCACCACCTGCAGGCCGGCATCGGCCCAACTCGTCAGTGTGCGAGTGAGATTCGTGGCGCGGGCCACGCGCAACCGGGCCGCGGCCCCCGCGCTCGTCCGCCACGCCACCGCCGTCACCGATGCTGAGCGTCGCTGCGGGATCACCACACCGTGTCCACCGAAGGCGGCCACGGAACGCACGATCGCGCCAAGGTTGCGTGGGTCGGAGATGTTGTCCAGCGCCACCAACAGGGCGGGCGCACCTTCGGTTTTTGCCGTCGCCAACAGATCGTCGGGATGCGCGTAGACGTACGGCGGAACCTGCAGGGCCAACCCCTGGTGCAGCCCATTGGAACTCATCCGGTCCAGGTCGGTGCGCGGCACCTCCAGGATGGAGATCCCGCGGTCCGCGGCCATCTGCACGGATTCGGTCAGCCGCTCGTCTGCCTCGGTGCCCAGCGCGATGAACAGTGCGGTGGCCGGGACTTTCGCGCGGAGGCATTCCACCACCGGATTGCGGCCGAGCACCAGCTCGGTGTCATCGGTCTTCTTGTGCCGGCCCTGCTGCTGGCGGGCCGCCTTCGCGGCTTTTTTGGCAGCCGGGTGGTTGGGCCGCATGTGGGCCGGCGGCGTCGCCCCTCGTCCCTCAAGCCCACGGCGGCGCACCCCGCCGGACCCGACGGTCGGGCCCTTCTTCGTGCCCGCCTTGCGGATGGCGCCACGTCGCTGCGAATTGCCGGCCATTTATTTCGTCCCGTCGAACAGCGACCACTGAGGGCCGTCGGAGGTATCGGTGACCTCGATACCAGCCTCCTTGAGCCGATCCCGGATCGCGTCGGCGGCGGCCCAATCCCGCCGTTCCCGCGCTTCGGTCCGGCTTGTCAATGCCCATTGCACCAGGACGTCGACTGCGGCAAGTGCGGCCGACGCCTCGTCGCGCGACTCCCACCGTTCGTCGAGCGGATCGCAGCCGAGGATGCTCGTCATCGCCCGGATGGCCCGGGCTTGGGCCATCGCGCCGTCGTGATCGCCGACGTCCAACGCCCGGTTGCCCTCGGCGCGCGCGGCATGCACCTCGGCGAGCGCGATCGGCACCGCGAGATCGTCATCGAGCGCGGCTGCGAATTTCGGCGTCCACTCGCCGACGGTCACCATGCCGACCCGGTTGCGCACGCGGTGCAGGAAATCCTCGATACCGCAGTAGGCCTTGACTGCGTCCTGCAGCGCTGTCTCGGAGAACTCGAGCATCGACCGGTAGTGCGCGCTGCCCAGGTAGTACCGCAGCTCGGCAGCCCGAACCCGTTGCAGCACAGCGGGAATCGCCAAGACGTTGCCGAGCGATTTGCTCATCTTCTCGCCACCCATGGTGACCCAGCCGTTGTGCAGCCAGTACCGCGCAAAACCATCCCCGGCGGCGTTGGCCTGGGCGATCTCGTTCTCGTGGTGCGGGAACACCAGGTCCATTCCGCCTGCGTGAATGTCGAACTCCGCACCGAGATAGGCCTCGCACATCGCGACGCATTCGGTATGCCAGCCGGGACGGCCGCGGCCGAAAGGCGTAGGCCAGGACGGCTCACCGGGCTTGGCGCCCTTCCACAGGGTGAAGTCGCGCTGATCGCGTTTACCGGTCGCGACACCCTCACCCTGGTGCACATCGTCGATACGGTGGCCCGACAGCTTGCCGTAGCCCGGCAGGCTCAGCACGTTGAAGTACACGTCGCCGTCAGCCGCATAGGCATGGCCCTTGTCGACCAATCGCTCGATGAGCTCGACCATCTGGGTGATATGCCCGGTGGCGCGGGGTTCAGCCGACGGCGGCAGCACCCCCAACGCGTCGTAGGCAGCGGTGAACACACGCTCGAAGGTCGCCGCCCACTCCCACCACGGCCGGCCGGCGTCGGCGGCCTTGTTGAGGATCTTGTCGTCGATGTCGGTGACGTTGCGGATGAAGGCGACGTCATAGCCGTTGGCGGCGAGCCAGCGCCGCAAGACGTCGAAGGCGACGCCACTGCGGACATGCCCGATGTGGGGCAGGCCCTGCACCGTGGCACCGCACAGGTAGATGGAGGCGTGCCCTGGGCGCAACGGCACGAAATCACGTACGGCACCAGCCATGGTGTCGTACAGCCGGAGCCCGGCACGGTCGGTCACGACGCGCCAGCTTACCGGCCTCTTCAGCTGATACCTACCCGCGCACTCGAGGATCAGAAAACACAAGAGCGGTGGCAATGGCCGCCAGACCCTCACCACGGCCGGTCAGCCCGAGACCGTCGGTGGTGGTGGCCGAAACCGAGACCGGTGCGCCTACCAGCTCGCCCAGCACCCGCTGGGCCTCGTCGCGGCGCGGACCGACCTTGGGCCGGTTGCCGATCACCTGGACCGCCGCGTTGCCCACCGTGAAGCCGGCGTCGGCCAGCAAACCGCGCACGTACCGCAGCATGTCCCCGCCACTCACACCGCGCCACTGCGGCTGGTCGGTACCGAACACCCCGCCGACATCTCCGAGCCCGGCCGCGCTCAACAGCGCATCACACAGGGCGTGCGCAGCGACGTCGCCGTCGGAGTGTCCGGCGCAGCCGTCGGCGCCGTCGAAGAACAGCCCAAGCAGCCGGCAGGGCCGCCCCGGCTCGATCGGATGAACATCGGTGCCCAACCCGACTCGTGGAATCATCACGCTCCGATCGATCCGCCGCGCGCCAGCACGGCTTCGGCCAGCAGGAGATCCATGGGGGTGGTGATTTTGAACGCCACCGGGTCGCCGTCGACGATCTGCACCGGCGTTCCGATCCGTTCGACAAGCGAGGCGTCGTCGGTGAGACCACCGACCGCGGACGCGAGGAGCGAATTAGACCGAGGTGCCTGTAGGTAGGCGCGACGCAGCACATCGGTGCGGAAGCCCTGAGGCGTCTGAACCGCGCGCAGACCGGCCCGCTCCGGCGTGCCGAGCACCACACCGTTGGCGTCGACCGCCTTGATGGTGTCGGTCAGCGGCAGGCCCGGGACGACAGCACTGTGCCCGGCCTCGAGCGCGCGTACGACGCGGACGATCAACGCGGCCGGGGTCAGAGCCCTGGCCGCGTCGTGTACCAGTACGAATTCGGCATCGCCCGCGGCCTCCAGTGCCAGCCGGACCGACTCGGTGCGGTCGATGCCGCCCGCCACGATCTTGGCCGCTCCACCGAAAATCAGCTTGGCCTGATCGGTAAGCGCGGGTGGAACCGCGACGACAACATCATCGACCACCCCCGACGCGCGCAAGCCGATGAGAGCATGCTCCAGCAGGGGCTTACCGCCCAATTTGACGAAGGCCTTCGGCCTACCCGCGCCTAACCGCTCACCTGAGCCGGCGGCCGGGACGACGGCTACCGTTTTCACTACGCCGTCAGGACGCGGCAGCCAGAACCTCGTCGAGCATGGTCTCGGCCTTGGCGTCATCGGTGTTCTCCGCCAGCGCGAGCTCACCGACCAGAATCTGCCGGGCCTTGGCCAGCATCCGCTTCTCGCCCGCGGACAGGCCGCGCTCCTGGTCGCGGCGCCACAGATCACGGACGACCTCGGCCACCTTGTTCACATCGCCCGAGGCCAGCTTCTCCAGATTGGCCTTGTAGCGGCGCGACCAGTTGGTCGGCTCTTCGGTGTGCGGCGCCCGCAGCACCTGGAATACCTTATCGAGGCCTTCCTGCCCGACCACATCGCGCACACCGACATATTCGGCGTTCTCTGCAGGCACTCGAACGGTGAGATCCCCCTGGGCGACCTTCAGGACGAGATATTCTTTCTGCTCGCCTTTGATGGTTCGGGTTTCGATCGCGTCGATCAACGCAGCACCGTGGTGTGGATAGACAACGGTGTCTCCGACCTTGAAAATCATCTGATTCGAGCCCCTTTCGCCCTTACATGCTAACACGGGCCTTGCTCACACGCCGACCAACAGCGCAGGTCAGGGGCACCGCAGGTGAAGGATAGGGGTTGACAGGGCGACGAAATCGTGCAACCAAACAGCCACTGCGCCACGTGATTCGGGTGTTCTCAACCCTCGTGGTTCCGCCCGCGACCTCCACCTACTACTCTGCATAGTCGAAGTATGGCGACCCATTTCAGGAGGCTTGAGTGAACCGCTTCACATTGCGTGCCTCGGTCGGCGTGGCCGCGTGCGGCCTGGCTGCCGCAGCCGCCCTCACCGCGTGTGGTTCCGGGCAGGTCTCCCAGACGGCCACCCAGGAACCGGCGGTCAACGGCGTCAACGCCCAGGCCGGCCAGGTCTCACTGCGTAACGTCCACCTGCGGGCGCCGCAGCAGACGGACTACGTTCAGCCGGGTTCGCCGGCCGAGCTGCTGTTCGTGGCGGCAAACGGGTCGGCCGACAACGACAACAAGTTGACGTCGATCACCTCCGACATCGGCGACGTCACACTGACCGGCGACACCACTGTGCCGGCCAATGGCGTGCTGGTGGTCGGTGAGCCCGACGGGCAGGCCGCGCCGCTGGAGCAGGTCGAGGCGGCCGACGCCGTCACCGCCAAGGTGACCCTGACCAAGCCGGTCACCAACGGCCTGCTGTACAACTTCACGTTCAACTTCGAACGTGGCGAGACCACCGTGGCCGTTCCGATCTCGGCGGGTGACCAGCCGCGCCGCGACACGACCGGCGATGCCGATCAGGCCGAGGGCGAATCGGGCGAACACCACTAGGTTCTTCGCCGCTGGGTTACCCAGGGATGTCGGTGACAGCCGCTAGTGTCACGGCGTGGCCGGTTCGAAAGCACGTTCGCAATACCGGTGTTCGGAATGCGCGCACGTCACCCCGAAATGGGTGGGACGCTGCGCGAACTGCGGCACCTGGGGCACCGTCGATGAGGTTGCCGTGCTGGCTTTCCCCGGCAGCAGGGGCGGTGCAGCGGCCCGTCGCTCGGTAGCACCGGCCTCCCCTGCAGTACCGATCACCGCCGTCGACGCCAGCGCCACCCGGCACTGCCCGACCGGGGTCAGCGAACTCGACCGCGTACTGGGCGGCGGGCTGGTCGCTGGATCGGTCACGCTGCTGTCCGGTGATCCGGGAATCGGCAAATCCACGCTGCTGCTCGAGGTGGCCAACCGCTGGGCACACGAGGGCCGCCGCGTCCTCTACGTGTCCGGGGAGGAGTCCGCCGGACAAATCCGGCTGCGGGCCGAGCGCACCGGCTGCACTCACGACGAGCTGTACCTGGCAGCCGAGTCCGATCTGCAGATCGCGCTGGGTCACATCGACCAGGTGCGCCCGAGCCTCGTGGTGATCGATTCGGTGCAGACCATGTCCACCACCGAAGTGGACGGCGTGACCGGCGGGGTGACGCAGGTGCGGGCGGTGACGACGGCACTGACCAGTTACGCGAAATCGACCGCCGAGGGGCATTCGGTGGCTCTCATCCTCGTGGGCCATGTCACCAAGGACGGTGCCATCGCCGGGCCGCGGTCGCTCGAGCATCTGGTCGACGTCGTGCTGCACTTCGAGGGTGACCGCGCATCGTCGCTGCGAATCGTGCGCGGGGTCAAGAACCGGTTCGGCGCCGCCGACGAGGTCGGCTGTTTCCTGATGCATGACAACGGAATCGAATGCGTCAGCGATCCGTCGGGGCTGTTCCTGGATCAGCGCACCGCACCCGTACCAGGCACCGCGGTGACGGTCACGCTCGACGGCAAGCGTCCGATGATCGGAGAGGTGCAGGCCCTGTCGAACCCGACAGAAGGCCCGCCGCGACGAACGGTCAGCGGTATCGACTCGGCCCGTGCCGCGATGATCAGCGCAGTGCTGGAGCGCCACAGCGCCCTTCCGCTCGCGCGCAGCGACCTGTACGTGGCGACTGTCGGTGGCATGCGGTTGACCGACCCGTCGGCTGATCTGGCGGTCGCGATGGCCATCATGTCGTCCTGCTACCAGTTGCCGCTGCCGATGGACGTGGTCGCCATCGGCGAAGTGGGCCTGGCCGGTGATCTCCGCCGGGTCAACGGGCTGGATCGCAGACTGGCAGAGGCCGCCCGGCTGGGCTTCAACACCGCGGTCGTGCCAGCCGGGATCACCGACACACCGGCCGGGATGCGGGTCATCGCAGTCGACAACATCGGGACCGCATTGCGGGCGGTCCGGGAGATCGCGGAGAATAACGGCCGACCCTAGGAGGGCCGATGGCTGTGATGTCCACTGGCAGGGCCGGCCGCAACGTGGTGCAGCTGGCCCGTCCGACACTGCGCGAGACGTTAGGCAGGCTGGCACCCGGTACGCCGCTGCGCGACGGCCTGGAGCGCATCCTGCGTGGAAAAACGGGTGCGCTGATAGTGCTGGGCTACGACGACAGCGTTGAGGCCATCTGCGACGGCGGGTTCGAGCTCGACATCCGCTATGCGCCGACCCGGCTGCGCGAGCTGTCGAAGATGGACGGCGCGGTCGTGCTGTCCAGCGACGCCAGCCACATCCTGCGAGCCAACGTGCAACTGGTGCCCGACCCGTCGATCCCGACCGACGAGTCCGGTACGCGGCACCGCTCGGCCGAGCGCACGGCGATCCAGACCGGTTACCCGGTGGTGTCGGTCAGCCATTCGATGAGCATCGTGACGGTTTATGTGGCCGGGGAACGGCACGTCGTCCCCGAGTCGGCGACCATCCTGTCGCGCGCCAACCAGACCGTCGCCACCCTGGAGCGCTACAAGGGCCGGCTCGACGAGGTCAGCAAGCAGCTCTCCACGGCCGAGATCGAGGACTTCGTGACGTTGCGCGACGTCATGACGGTGGTGCAGCGGCTGGAGATGGTGCGTCGGATCAGCCTCGAGATCGACGCCGACGTCGTCGAACTCGGCACCGACGGCCGCCAGCTCAAGCTGCAGCTCGACGAGCTCGTCGGCGACAACGACACGGCCAGGGAACTGATCGTGCGGGACTACCACGCCAATCCGGATCCACCGACGGCCGCACAGGTCAGCGCCACCCTGGAAGATCTCGACGCCCTGACCGACAGTGAGCTGCTGGACTTCACCACGCTGGCGCGAGTGTTCGGCTATCCGTCGACGGCAGAGGCGCAGGATTCCGCGATGAGCTCGCGCGGCTACCGGGCCATGGCCGGCATCCCGCGACTCCAGTTCGCCCACGTCGATCTGCTGGTCCGGTCGTTCGGGTCGCTACAGGGGCTGCTTGCCGCCAGTGCCGACGATCTGCAGTCGGTGGAAGGTATCGGGTCGATGTGGGCCCGCCACATCCGGGAGGGGCTGTCCGTGCTGGCCGAGTCGACGATCGCCGACCGGCTGGCCTGAACGGATCAGTTACCCGGTTCCGGGGCAGGAGCAGCAGGAGCCGGCGGAGCGCCCTCGGCGGGTTGCGGCGGGTTCGCGGGCGACAGGACGAACGGTACGGGCGCCGATCGCAGATTGCCCAACTGCACCATCAAGTTGTAGGTACCCGGCCCGATGGGCTGCCGCGGCAGCGGGCACTGGGGTGCCGAACTCATCCCGGTCCAGGTCACCTCAGTGGTGACCTGCTCGCCCGGGTTGAAGGTCTTGACCAGGGTTTCGTTGGATGGCGCGCAGTCGAGATTCGACCACAGCCGCGTGTTGTCCAGCGAGTAGACGTAGGCGGCCAGAATGGCTGCCCCGACGTCGCGCTTGCAGGCCACGAGGCCGATGTTGGTGACGACCATGGTGAACTTCGGCTGATCGCCGACCACGTACTCCGGCTGGCTGGTGATGCCCTTGACAGCCAGAGTCGAATCCGGGCAGTCGTCGCCTTCCTTGAGCACCGGCGGCGGCGTGACTGCCGCGGTCGGGGTCGCCGTCGGAGGCGGAGCGTGCTGTGCAGGCGGCTGCACCGGCGTCTTGACCTGGGGGTTCTCCCCCGGCAACGGAGTCGGCGCGGCGGCCGTCGCGGTGGGGGCCGGGGTCGATTGTTCCGCGGACTTGGATTCGGCGCCTGAGCTGTTGCTCACGACCACCGCGACGATCGCGACGACCACCGCAACGGCCGCCACCCCGATCCCGATGGCCAGCGCCCTACGTCGCCGGTAAATCTCCGCAGGCAGTGGGCCCCGTGGTTCCAGATCCAACACGACCTTCACGGTAAGCCCAGGTAATCTCCAGCTGCCCGAGGCGGCCCGGCGTGTCGCGCCGGTCTTTGCGCGTCAGACCTGGCCGATATCGCCGACATAGTGGCGCAACTCCACCCGGCCGTCGGCCAGGTGGTAAGTCGCGCCGACGATCGCCTGGGTGCCCGCCGCGACACCCTGGGCAATCGCCGCAGACCGCATCTGCAGCTGTGACACGGTCTCCTTGACGTGCTGGACCTCGAACTCGTCGACCCGCTCCAGACCGGCATGGCGACCCAACAGGATCGATGGTGTCACGCGCTCGACGATGTCGCGCACATAACCGCCGGGCACCTGGCCCTCGTCGAGCGCGGCGAGCGCGGCCTTGACCGCGCCGCAGCTGTCATGACCCAGCACCACGATCAGCGGCACATCGAGGATGGAGACCGCGTATTCGATCGAGCCGAGCACCGCGTTGTCGATGACGTGGCCTGCGGTGCGCACCACGAACATGTCGCCGAGCCCCTGGTCGAACAGGATCTCGGCGGCGACCCGGCTGTCGCCGCAGCCGAACACCACCGCGGTGGGCTTCTGGGTGTGGGCCAGGCTCGTCCGTCGTGCGATGTCCTGGCTGGGATGCTGCTGCTCGCCCGCGACAAAGCGCGCGTTACCGTCCTTGAGTGCCTTCCACGCCGACACCGGATTCGAATTGGGCATGGGCGTCATTGTGCCCGAGTCGGATATGACCATCGAGTCAGAAGAGCTGCTGGCCTGGTACCAGCAAGCTCAGCGAGACCTCCCGTGGCGCAGGTCCGGGGTCACTGCCTGGCAGATCTTGGTCAGCGAGTTCATGCTGCAGCAAACGCCGGTTTCGCGCGTTGAGCCGATCTGGCTGGCCTGGATCGAGCGGTGGCCCACCCCGTCGGCCACCGCGGCAGCCGGGGTCGGCGAGGTACTGCGGGCCTGGGGCAAGCTCGGCTACCCGCGCCGGGCCAAACGCCTGCACGAATGTGCCGTCACCATCGCCGCCGAGCACGGCGACGTGGTGCCCGCAGATGTCGACACGCTGCTGAGCCTGCCGGGGGTGGGGGCCTACACCGCGCGGGCGGTTGCGTGCTTCGCATACGCAGCCAGGGTGCCGGTGGTCGACACCAACGTGCGCCGGGTGGTGGCACGGGCGGTGCACGGCCGGGCCGACTCGCCGGCGAGCGTGCGGGACCTCGACGACGTGTCCGTGCTGCTGCCCGACTCGGACGCGGCACCAGTGTTCTCGGCCGCATTGATGGAACTCGGCGCGACGGTGTGCACCGCGCGGACCCCGCGATGCGGGACCTGCCCCCTGAGTGTGTGTCTTTGGCGCACGACGGGTTACCCATCGCCGACGGGCCCCGTCCGCAAGGCGCAGCGCTACGCCGGAACCGACCGCCAGGCCCGCGGGAGATTACTGGATGTGTTGCGCACCAACGATTCCCCCGTCACCCGCGGACAGCTGGACGTGGCCTGGCTGACTGATACCGCGCAGCGCGACAGGGCGCTGGACTCACTGCTGGTCGACGGCCTGGTGGAGCAGACGCCCGATGGCCGGTTCGCCTTGGCGGGCGAGGGCGAAAACATCTGAGGTTCGACGGGTGAGTCGGACTCAGCGTCCGGGTTACCGAGTCCCGCGAGATCTGCTCCCGTGCCGACGAATTAGCCAGTGCACGGCCGACCAATTTGGTGGCCCTGGTGGACGGCCACGCCAACCAACCCGCCCCCTACCTGATCAACCGCGATTACGCGCCCGGGCGGGAGGATACGGAGCGCGGCAAGGTCGAGACGTCCATACCATCGCGCACTGCACATCCGACAGGCTCGCGGGCAAGGAAGCTGTACAGTAACCGACTCCGCAATATACGAAGGGCGGACACCTTGATCCGTACGATCGGTCGGTTCGGTGCGGTGATACTCCTGGTTGCGGCGGTCACGGCCTGCAACACCGGGACCGCGGGTGCCCCGGCGGGCGAAATGTTGCCCGAGGCCGCGCAAAAGATCACGGAGAAACCGGCATACGCCACCGCGCGGTGGTCGTACTACGTGGCCGACCGTGACTCCGGCGAAGTGTTGTTGATCCAGCGACCCGATGAGATGGTGCTCACCGGCTCGACGGCCAAGCAGTTCACCATCGGCACGGTATACGACATCTTCGGTCCGGACGCTCGCCTCACCACCCCCGTTTATGCCACCTCTCAGACAGTCGACGGTGTAGTGCGAGGGGACGTGATCCTGGTCGCTTCCGGTGATCTCGCTCTGGGTGGCCGCGGCGGGCTCAGCGGCCGCGTCGACGACGCCTTCGACGCCACCCATATCGACCATGTCTATGGCGATATCGCACCAAATGCGGCGAAGGTCACCGACAACCCGCTGGCCGGCCTCGATGACTTGGCGCGACAGGTCGCCGCCAACGGCGTCAGAAACATTGCGGGGGACGTCATCGTCGATACGCGACTCTGGAAGGTGACCGAGGGGCATGAAGGCGCCGTCCCACCCATCTTCGTCAACGACAACCTGCTCGACATCGAGGTAACTCCGGCCGCCGGCGGTCAGCCGGCCACCGTCGAAACTTATCCACCCACAACGGTATTCACCGTGCGATCGACGGTATCGACGGCCGACGCCGACACACCCTCGAATCTCGACGTGAGCGCAGACCCGGCGAATCCCCGCGACCTGGTGGTGAGCGGGTCCATACCGGCGGGCAAGCCGCAGCTGACGATCTATCGGGTGCCCGACGCCGGCACCTGGGCACGTGGGTTGTTCATCGAAGCACTGAACCGAGCGGGCGTTGCGGTCACCGCGTCGGCCGTCGGGCCCAACGATCAGGCTCGTCTACCGGCCGCGGGCAGCTATTCCGCCGACCGTCGATTGGCAGCGCTGCAATCACCTCCGCTAGCGGCTTTCGGGTCAATGATCCTTCGAACCAGTTACAACACCGGAGCCAACGCGATGTTGTGTCTGCTGGCGACCAAGTCTGGATCCACCGACTGCGCCGATGGCCTGAAATCCATTCGCACCGTTGTGAACAACGCGGGACTGATGTCCGACGCCGTGGTGCTCACCGACGGCGAGGGCGCTTACCCGGCCTCGACGACACCCAGACAGATGACCAACTGGGTCAAGTGGGCAGCCGCGCAACCGTGGGGGCCGGCGCTCGTCTCGGGCCAGCCGGTACTGGGCGAAAGCGGCACCATCGCCGCGGTGGGCGCGAACAGTCCCGCGAAAGGCAAGGTGCAGGCGAAGACCGGGACGGTCGCGGTTGTGGACCCAGTGACGGGGCGTGCGCTGTTCAATGTGCAGAGCCTCGCCGGATTCATGACCACCGACGACGGTCGCCGTCTGGTATTCGACCTGTCGATGAGCGGCGCCACCTACCCCGATGTGCTCACCGGCCTACGGGAAGCCAACGAAGACGTCGGGCTGGTCGCGGCTCAGATTCAGCAGATGTTATCGAAATAACCTGCATCGGATTGACGGCTCGGTTCACCGCCGATCGGTTGAATGCCACAGTGGGTCAATGGGTATCGGGGCACACGCCGGCGGATCGGCCACGAACTGGGGCACCGAACCGCAAGACGTCATCGTCAGGCTGTGGTGCACCTCGAACAAGGACGACGCCCGGTACGAAGTCAACTAGCGAACCGGCGACGGTAATCCGACGGCGTCACGCCGATCACGCGGCGGAAGTGGTGGCGCAGCAGGGTCGCGGAACCGAACCCGGCCCGCCCGGCGACCCAATCGAGATCCACGTCAGTCTCCTCGAGCAGACGGCGCGCGTAGAGCACGCGCTGATCGGTGATCCACTGCATCGGCGTGGTCCCGGTCTCCTCGACGAAACGCCGCGCGAAGGTACGCGTGGACATGGCCGCCCGCTTGGCGAGCGTACCGACCGTGTGCGGCTTCTCCAGGTTGCTGATGATCCAATCCAGGTGCGGCGCAAAACTATCCGAACATCGCACCGGGATGGGCTGGTCGATGAACTGTCGCTGACCACCGTCGCGCTGCGGCGGAACCACCATGCGGCGGGCGATCTTGTTGGTCACCTCGCTGCCGAGCTCACGACGAACCAAATGCAGACACGCGTCGATGCCCGCGGCCGTGCCCGCACTGGTGATCAGATTGCCGTCGTCCACGAACAGCACGTTGCGATCGACGTGCGCGGTCGGATACCTGCGCGCCAGCTCGTCGGCGTGCATCCAGTGCGTGGTGCACGGGCGTCCGTCGAGCAATCCGGCCGCGCCCGCCAGAAACGCTCCTGAGCACACGGTCAGGATCATCGACCCGGCGTCGGCGGCCGTGCGCACCGCGGCCAGCGCCTCCGGCAGGTAGTCGGTGCTCGCGATCGCCGGGATAGCCACCAGATCCGCGCCGATCAGGGCATCCAGACCGTGATCAGGTGTCAGCGAGGCACCGATCGAGGTCCGCACCGGCTTCCCAGCTTCCGGGCCGCACACCTTGAAGTCGAAGTTCGGGACCCCGTCGGCCGAGCGGTCGATCCCGAAAACCTCGCAGATCACCCCGAATTCGAAGACGGCCAGGCCATCGAGCACCAGCGCGGAGACGCTTTTGATCATGGCAGTATCTTACCGAAAGGTGTCAGTACTGCCACTTGCTGGCTGGATATCGACCTAACGAAAATTACTGCCATGACCGTTACACTCGCCTTCTTGATCATGGCCTCACCGTTTGTGGTCGCAACGGCCCTGGGCTGGGCGGCGCACCGCGGCGGCATTCTGCGCATTCAACCGGATCAGTTTCGGACCTACGCACCCATGGCGGGCCGGCTGGCGGACTACGACACCCAGCGAGCCGAACAGGACATCGATGCCGTGCGCACCCGCTTCGAGCAGCATCCGTCCTGGCCGTCCGCGGGCGCCTCAGGCGAGCGACGATAGGAACCCGCCGACGGCCCGACGGTATGTCTCCGGCCGCTCGTCGTGGATCAGGTGACCCGACTCAGGTACATACAGATATGTTGTCCGGTAACCACTTTCGGCCATGGTCCGCATCTGACCCGGAGGTGCGACAGAAGTCTCAGCTTCCATCAGCAGTGTCGGCACCCGCACCGCTCGCCACTGCTGCCAGTACTGCCTGGTGCCCCACTCTGCGGCGATGTCCAGCCACCACTGCGGCCGGCCGTGCAACCGCCAACCAGTGGCGGTCCGATCGAACGCTTCCAGAAAGTACTGACCCGCCACGGCGCCGAACTCCCGGTAAACCTCCTGCGCCGAGCCGAATTCGACCGGCAACGCGTGCACCCACGGCTCCCACGGGCCGGTGGTACGCCCCAGGAAGTCCGGAGCCATATCCTCCACCACGACCGAGCGCACGAGCTCCGGCCTGACTGCGGCCAGGCACCACGAATGCAACGCACCCATCGAATGACCCACCAGCCGCGCCGGCTCCGCCAATTCCGCGACAGCATCACCCAGGTCTGCGACAAACCGCTCGGTGCTGATCGGATACGGGTCGGGCACATCATGCCCGCGATGCCACGGCGCGTCGTAGGTGTATACCGCACCCAGCTCGGTCAGCCACGGCAGTTGACGGGCCCAGGTACCGCCACGACCCATCAGCCCGTGCACCAGCACTATGGGTTCACCGCGACCACCGCGGTGGGTCAGAAGTTCTGTGACCATGTCGTTATCCTGCCGGGCGGTCACGGTAGCCTGAAGCCCATGCCAGTCGTGAAGATCAACGCCATCGAAGTGCCGCCCAATGCAGGCCCGGAACTGGAGAAGCGGTTCGCGCACCGTGCACACGCCGTCGACAGCCAGCCGGGGTTCCTTGGCTTCCAGCTGCTGCGCCCGGTCAAGGGTGAAGACCGCTACTTCGTCGTGACGCAGTGGGAGTCCGAAGAGGCGTTCCAGGCGTGGGCATCCGGCCCCGCCATCGAGGCCCACAAGGGTGAACACAAGAACCCCGTGGCAACCGGGGCGTCCCTGCTGGAGTTCGAGGTTGTGTTGGACGTTGCGGGGACCGGCACCCAGGCATAGCCGAGGCAGGGCGGCACGGCGGGCGATCGGTCTGACAACCGTCGTCGCGCTCACCGCTGCCCTGGCCTGTGGCTGTTCACAAGGTGCCGCACCGGCGGCCGGGATCTCATACGGCGCCCATATAGACACCAACACCCCGCCCGGACTGCGCGCCAAGCAGACGATGGACATGCTGAACTCGGATTGGCCCATCGGGCCGGTCGGAGTGCGCACTCTGGCCAGTCCGGAGAAGGTCGACGACGTCGGCACCAAGATGGACCGGATCTGGTGGGACCGTCCGTTCCGGGTCAGCTCTGTGGACATCGGCGCGGGACAGGCCACCCTGCACGTGCTGACGTCCTACAACGTCGCGCAGGACATCGAACTGCGCACCAACGACGCCGGCCTCGTCGACCGGTTCGACGTCGACCTCGTCCCGCCGGTGATCAACACCTGGTCTGATATCGACACCGAGCTGTCCAAATCCGGAGCGCGGTACTCCTACCAGGTGGCCAAGGTCACCGACGGCAAGTGCCAGAAGGTCGCCGGCACCAACACCGACCTGTCGCTGCCCCTCGCGTCGATCTTCAAACTGTATGTGCTGCTTGCTGTTTCGGATGCCATCAAGGCCGGGACGGTGCATTGGGACGATCACCTGACCATCACCAAAGAAGGCAAGAAGCTGGGTTCGGCCGGGCTGGACAAGCTGCCGCCAGGCGCTCAGATCACCGTGCTGACCGCAGCCCAGCAGATGATCTCGGCCAGTGACAACATGGCCACCGATCTGTTGATCGGGCGCGTGGGGACCGCAGCGGTGGAGCGCGCCCTGGTCACCGGCGGCCACCACGACCCGGCCAGCATGACGCCGTTCCCGACCATGCACGAGGTGTTCTCGGTCGGCTGGGGCAAACCGAATCTGCGTGAGCAGTGGCGGCAGGCCTCGCCGAAGGATCGCGTCCAGCTCCTGCAACAGACCAATTCGCGCCCCTACGAACCGGATCCGAACCGCACCCACACGCCGGCATCCAACGACGGCCTGGAATGGTTCGCCAGCGCCGAGGACATCTGTCGCGTGCACGCCGCATTGCAGGCCTCGGCCGTGGGCGAGGCCGCCCGCGTCAAGCAGATCCTGTCCGCGCTCCCCGGTATCGATCTGGATCCGGCGAAGTGGCCCTATGTCGGCGCCAAGGGCGGCAACCTGCCGGGAGATCTGACCTACAGCTGGTACGCCGTGGACCACACCGGGCAACCGTGGGTGGTGAGTTTCCAGTTGAACTGGCCGCAATTCCGCAGCCCGACGGCCGCGGGCTGGCTGTGGTCGATCGCCAAGCGTGCCTTCGCGATGGCCCCCGTGGGCTAGCTCAACGGGCTGCGCAGCGTCCAGGCGTGACCGCGGAAATGCAGCACGGTGCGGCTCACCGGCGCAACATCGATGCGCCAGAAGGATTTCGGCGGGGCCTCGAGCGTGACCAGGACAGCAGCCCGGACCACCGCGGGGTGGGTGACGGCGACCACTCGGCCGCGCCGGGTTGCCATGGCATCCATCCACCGGCGCACCCGAGCGATCAGCTCGACGACGGTTTCTCCGCCGTGGGGCGCTTGGGTCGGATCGGTGAGCCAGATGGCCAGCTCGGCCGGACGTACCCCGGAGAGCACATCTCCCCGCCACAGGCCACAGTCCAGATCCGCCAATTGTGGTGCTACCTCGGCTCGCAGACCGAGCAGGTCCGCGGTTTGGCGGGCCCGCTTCTCGGGGCCGCAATAGGTCCCGTCGACCGGACCGAACTCGATCGACGCGTCGGCTTGGCGGTGGCCCAGCGAATTGAGCGGCTCGTCGGCGGGGAAGCGTCCGGCTGCCGTGGCATCGGTCATCGCATGCGATACCAGTGACAGCCGGACGACCTCACTCACGCTGCGACGCTGGCCGAATCCGCAGGAGCCCCGAGCATCTTGTCGGCCATCGGTGAGAAGCCCAGACCGATGGTCGCCCACAGAATGACCTGTGCCCCGATCGAGTAGAGCCGGAAGTAGAACAGATCGTCGGCCGAGAATCCCGGGAAGACGATCTTGCCCTGCGGATCGAGCAACGGCTGCGGTGTCTCGGTGGCGTGGTTACCGTACTGCGCGACATTGACACTCAGCTGCCCCAGCGACGGCAGCAGCAACATCACGACGGCGATCACGACAATGAACGCACCACCGGCCAGCAGCACCGCCCCGTACGAACCAAAGCGCGGCCGCAGTTTACCGACCAGTCCGACTGCCAACGCCAGGGCGACAACCGACACCACGACCATCGTCAGATACAGACCCGTCCTGACACCGATCGTGTCCGAATGACCGATCGAAGGCGGATTCGCCGGATACTTCAGGAACGGTACGAGATAGAGCGCGACGAACATCGCGGCCGCCAACCGAAGCGCCAACGTTCCGGGTGACAGCTTGGGAAACCGGTTATAGACAACGCAGTAGGCGACCGCGAACAATGCGCCCATCGCAGCGCCGAAGGCGACCATCCCGACACCGATGCCGACATTGCTCTGTATCGAACGGGAGAAGAGCTCGACACCTTCGTCCATCCCCGGCATACCGCCCGGGTGATCGAGATATTCCTGCGCCTCGTCACGGGCGCCCTCGTAGTCGATAGCCCGCTGAACGATCGGCTCGGCGAAAATTCGCGCGAAGATGAAGGCCAGCAGCCCGCCGAGGGCGCCCCAGAGCGTCGCGCGGATGATTATTCTTTTTTCCATGTCGGCTACCCGCTAGTGGCAGGGGAAGCCGAGGAAGTGGCGTGCGTCGTGCACGAACTCGTGGACGTGCATATCGCTACCGAATATCGATGTCGCGCCCTGGTCGATGCCGACGAAATAGTAAACCAAAAGCGCCAGCACCGCGGTGGCGCTGAGCCACAGCGCGGCCTTTGCGGCCGACAAGTCGACCGCACGTGACACTGTCTGCGGTGAGATGGTCATCCAAGTGCTCCTCTCGGGAGTACGCGTCCCGGTTGAAAAAGGTAACGGCGTCAGGGTCTGACTGTGTACAGTGGCGCGACCGTTCTGGATTCTCACCAGATTCCTTCGACCGTCGATTACTCGAGCATCGTAAACCCGCGGCCCAACCGCCCGATATGGGTATCAGCCGCCGTACCCCAGTTGCTGCGCCGTGTACTTGGCGGCATCGGTGACGGGCACGGCCTGCACGGCGGTGCCGTAGGCACAGATCTCGGTCCAGGTGTCGCCGATCTCGGTGGTGTCGAAGCGCATCGCGACGATGGCGTTGCCGCCACGGGCACGGGCCTCGTTCATCAGCCGGCCCATCGCTTCGTTGCGACTTTCGGCGAGGTTCTTCGTCATCCCCTGCAGCTCGCCGCCGAACATGCTCTTGAACCCGGCGCCCATCTGAGAGAAGGCGTTTCGGGACCGCACGGTAAGTCCGAAGACCTCGCCGCAGACCCGCTGAATTTCCCACCCCGGAAGGTCGTTGGTGGTGACGATGAGCATGGCAAAAGCCCTTTCCCCGTTGGATTCTGATGTGGATAAGAAAATGCCCCCGCCATTGGCGGGGGCATTTTCGTGGCGATTATTCCGCTGTCGCAGCGGCCCTGGCCAGATCGGGACCATCCTGGCTGGCGCTCTTCGGCTTGCCCGCGAAGGTGAACTTCGCGTCTTCGCCGGCACCTTCGCCGTCCCAACCTTCGACGTCCACCGTGACCAGCTGACCCGGACCGACCTCGTCGAACAGGATCTTCTCCGAGAGCTGATCCTCGATCTCGCGCTGGATGGTGCGACGCAGTGGCCGAGCACCCAGCACCGGGTCGAAACCACGCTTGGCCAGCAGTGCCTTGGCCTTGTCGGTCAACTCCAGAGCCATGTCCTTGGTCTTGAGCTGGTTGGCGACCCGGCCGATCATCAGGTCGACCATCTTGATGATCTCGTCCTGCGTCAGCTGGTGGAACACGATGATGTCGTCGATACGGTTCAGGAACTCCGGCCGGAAGTGCTTCTTGAGCTCGTCGTTGACCTTCTGCTTCATCCGCTCGTAGTTGTTCTCCCCACCGCCCTGCGTGAAGCCGAGCCCGACGGCCTTGGAGATGTCGGACGTGCCCAGGTTGGAGGTGAAGATCAGCACGGTGTTCTTGAAGTCGACCGTGCGGCCCTGGCCATCGGTGAGGCGACCGTCTTCCAGGACCTGCAGCAGGCTGTTGTAGATCTCCTGGTGGGCCTTCTCGATCTCATCGAACAACACGACGCTGAAGGGCTTGCGGCGCACCTTCTCGGTGAGCTGGCCGCCCTCCTCGTAGCCGACGTACCCCGGAGGGGCACCGAACAGCCGCGACGCGGTGAAGCGGTCGTGGAACTCGCCCATGTCGATCTGGATGAGCGCGTCGTCCTCGCCGAACAGGAAGTTGGCCAAGGCCTTGGACAGCTCGGTCTTACCGACACCGGACGGGCCGGCGAAGATGAACGAGCCGGACGGACGCTTGGGGTCCTTCAGGCCGGCGCGGGTGCGACGGATGGCCTTCGAAACTGCACGGACGGCATCTTCCTGGCCGATGATCCGCTTGTGCAGCTCGTCCTCCATGCGCAGCAGCCGAGTGGTCTCCTCCTCGGTCAGCTTGAACACGGGGATACCGGTCCAGTTGCCCAGTACCTCGGCGATCTGCTCGTCGTCGACTTCGGCGACAACGTCGAGATCACCTGAGCGCCACTGCTTTTCACGCTCGGCACGCTGAGCGACAAGTTGCTTCTCGGAATCCCGCAGCCGCGCCGCCTTCTCGAAGTCCTGCGCATCGATCGCGGACTCCTTGTCCCGGCGAGCATCGGCGATCTTCTCGTCGAACTCGCGCAGGTCTGGCGGAGCGGTCATCCGCCGGATCCGCATCCGGGCTCCGGCCTCGTCGATCAGGTCGATGGCCTTGTCCGGCAGGAACCGGTCGTTGATGTACCGGTCGGCCAGGGTGGCGGCAGCCACCATCGCGCTGTCGGTGATCGAGACGCGGTGATGCGCCTCGTACCGGTCCCGCAGGCCCTTGAGGATCTCGATGGTGTGCTCGACCGTCGGCTCCCCCACCTGGACCGGCTGGAAGCGGCGCTCCAGCGCGGCATCCTTCTCGATGTACTTGCGGTACTCGTCGAGGGTGGTTGCGCCGATGGTCTGCAACTCACCGCGGGCGAGCTTCGGCTTCAGGATCGAGGCAGCGTCGATGGCGCCCTCGGCGGCACCCGCACCGACGAGTGTGTGCAGCTCATCGATGAACAGGATGATGTCGCCGCGGGTGTTGATCTCCTTGAGCACCTTCTTGAGGCGCTCCTCGAAGTCGCCGCGGTAGCGGCTGCCCGCGACCAGCGAACCCAGGTCGAGGGTGTAGAGCTGCTTGTCCTTGAGCGTCTCGGGGACCTCGCCGTGCACGATGGCTTGGGCCAGACCCTCGACGACGGCGGTCTTGCCGACGCCGGGCTCGCCGATCAGCACCGGGTTGTTCTTGGTACGGCGGGAAAGCACCTGCATGACCCGCTCGATTTCCTTCTCGCGGCCGATGACCGGGTCGAGCTTGCCCTCCATGGCGGCGGCGGTCAGGTTGCGGCCGAACTGGTCGAGAACCAGCGAAGTCGAGGGGTTACCCGACTCGCCGCCCCGACCGCCGGTGCCTGCCTCGGCGGCCTCCTTGCCCTGGTAGCCGCTCAGCAACTGGATGACCTGCTGACGTACCCGGGTCAGTTCCGCGCCGAGCTTGACGAGCACCTGAGCAGCGACGCCCTCACCCTCACGAATCAGGCCGAGCAGAATGTGCTCGGTGCCAATGTAGTTGTGGCCGAGCTGCAGCGCCTCGCGCAGGCTCAGCTCCAACACCTTCTTGGCGCGCGGAGTGAACGGGATGTGGCCGGACGGTGCCTGCTGACCCTGGCCGATGATCTCCTCGACCTGGCTGCGAACACCTTCCAACGAGATGCCCAGCGACTCCAGCGACTTGGCGGCTACGCCTTCGCCCTCGTGAATAAGACCCAAGAGGATGTGCTCGGTGCCGATGTAGTTGTGGTTGAGCATCCGGGCTTCTTCCTGAGCCAGGACGACGACCCTGCGGGCACGGTCGGTGAATCTCTCAAACATCGGTGGTTACCTGCTCTCCGTTGCATAGCGGCACTGACGCGCTGCACTCCGCACGTAGTACCTACCGTCCACTCTAATGGGCGGCAGCTTCGGGTGCGGAGCTTGGCATTGCGTTTACCCCGGGTACCCGACGCTGCAGATGAGCAACGTTGCCGGTGCGGGAAACGTTTCCGCAAGTGGCACGGGAACCGTTCGCCGCTAGCGAAAACACGGACCGGCGGTTACCGCCGATCCGTGTTTGGACAATTCTCTATTACGTTGCCGCGTGGAATGCGTCGATCACGTCGGCCGGAATCCGGCCCCGGGTAGACACATTGTGCCCATTGCGGCGGGCCCATTCCCGGATAGCCGCGCTCTGTTCGCGGTCGATCGCTCCGCGCCCTCGACCCGACGGACTGGTGGCGCGCCCGCGCCTGCGGCCACCCACACGACGCCCGGCTTCCACCCATTGTTTGAGATCGTTACGCAACTTCGTCGCATTTTTCGAGGAAAGATCGATCTCATAGGTGACGCCGTCGAGACCGAATTCGACCGTCTCATCGGCGGTGGCCGAACCATCGAAATCATCGACCAACGTAACGGTCACTTTCTTCGCCATTACCCCGCACCGAGCCCTTCTGCCTACGCATTGGTGAGTACCTGTCAGTATCTCGCCTCGCTGACCAATGTGCCACACTGACGCGCGTAATTACAACAGATCGGGTTCCAGCTCACTCAGTTGCCGAGACGCCGAACAATCGGGAACAAAACCGTCTCCCGAATTGAAAGCCCCGTCAATGCCATCAACAACCGGTCGATACCCATTCCCGTGCCAGTCGTCGGTGGCATCGCGTACTCCAATGCCGCAAGGAAATCTTCGTCGAGAACCATTGCCTCGTCATCTCCGGCAGCTGCCGCGCGCGCTTGGGCCGCGAAACGTTCACGTTGGATTACCGGATCGATCAGCTCGGAGTATCCCGTGGCCAGTTCGAACTTGCGGACGTATAGATCCCATTTTTCTGTGACACCGACAATACTTCGGTGTGCGCGCACCAACGGTGTCGTCTCGACAGGGAAGTCCCTGACGAAGGTGGGCGCCCACAACTTGTCGCCCACAGTATGTTCCCAAAGTTCTTCCACCAATTTCCCGTGACCATAGCCACGGTCACGGGGAATCTCAGCCCCGAGTTGGTCGGCAATCTGCCACAACCGCTCCACGGACGTCTGCGGCGTGATCTCCTCACCCAGCGCTTCGGAGAGCGACGGATACATTTCGATCGACTCCCATTGACCGTCGAGATCGTAGACCGTGCCATCTGGCATTGGCACTACTCTGGTGCCGAGCGCTTCGTCGGCGACCTCCTGAATAACTTCCCGGGTGACCGTGGCCGAGTCGTTGTAGTCGCCGTAGGCCTGATATGTCTCCAGCATCGCAAATTCCGGCGAGTGCGTGGAATCTACACCTTCGTTACGAAAGTTCCGATTTAACTCGAAAACCTTCTCAAAACCACCGACCGCGCAGCGTTTCAGGAACAGTTCGGGTGCGATGCGCAGGAAGAGATCGACGTCGAGCGCATTGGAGTGCGTAATGAACGGACGGGCGGCCGCGCCACCCGCCTGGGTCTGCAGCATCGGCGTTTCGACTTCGAGGAATCCGCGCCGTTCCAGCGCGTTGCGCACCGCACGAACGACGGCAACCCGTTGCCGCGCGATGGCGCGCGCCTCAGGGCGCACAATCAGATCGACATAGCGCTGACGCACGCGCATTTCTTCGCTCATTTCTTTATGAGCGACAGGAAGTGGACGCAACGCCTTGGCAGCCATCTGCCAGGAATCGGCAAGCACCGACAATTCGCCGCGTTTCGAGCTGATCACCTCGCCGTGCACGAACACGATGTCACCGAGGTCGACGTCGGCCTTCCAGGCGTCCAGAGATTCCTGACCCACCTGCGCGAGGCTGACCATGGCCTGCAGCTGCGTGCCGTCGCCTTCCTGCAGCGTCGCGAAGCACAGCTTGCCGGAGTTGCGGGCAAAAACCACCCGGCCGGCGACTCCGACGACCTGACCGGTCGTGGTGTCGGCTTCCAGGTCGGGGTATGCACTGCGCAGCTCGGCCAGCGTATGGGTGCGCGCGACGGCCACCGGATACGGCTCACGGCCCTCGGCCAGCAACCGTTCCCGCTTGGCCTGACGGATCCGGAACTGCTCGGGGATGTCGGCTTCGTGCTCGGACGTCACGTCGCTATCGGCTTGGGTCACGAAATGCCAGCTTAGTCAGCGCGCAGGCTTGAGCCGTCCGCGCTGCGGGTCCCGGTTGCGCTCGAAGACCAGCCGCAGGCCGTCCAGCGTCAGATGGCGGTCGTAGTGCTCGACGGTACGCAGATCCGGCAGCACCAGGGGTGCCGTGTGGCCGGTGGCGACGACGGCGACATTGCTGCCGGAGAATCCATCGACGTCCTCACGGATGCGGCTGACCAGACCGTCCACCAGACCCGCGAATCCGAAGACCGCGCCGGCCTGCATGCACTCGACGGTGTTCTTGCCGATCACCGAGCGGGGCCGGGTCAACTCGACCCGGCGCAGCGCCGCCGACCGCGCCGCGGCGGCATCCGAGGAGACATGCACGCCCGGGGCGATCGCGCCGCCGAGGAACTCGCCCTTGGCAGATACGACGTCGACGCAGATCGACGAGCCGAAATCGACCACGATCGCGGCTGTACCGTATTTATGGTATGCCGCAAGGCAATTCACAATACGGTCAGCACCGACCTCTTTGGGGTTGTCCACCAGCAGCGGGATACCGGTGCGCACACCCGGTTCGATCAACACATGCGGAATGGTCGGCCAGTACTGCTCGAGCATCACGCGCACCTCGTGCAGCACCGATGGCACGGTCGACAGGCCGGTGGCTCCGCTCAACTGGTCGGAGTCATCCCCGATGAGTCCGTCGATGATCAACGCGAGCTCGTCCGCGGTCACCTCGGACTCAGTGCGAATCCGCCACTGCTGCACCACTTTCGCGTGATCTCCCGAACCGGAGATCAACCCGACGACGGTGTGGGTGTTACGGACGTCTATGGCGAGCAGCATCAGCGCGGGGACATGAGCTCGGAGATGTCCGCACGCGAGGAGGACAAGAATGTCAGGTCAGGGACATACGCGGGATCATGCCCGAGGTCGATCTGTCGATTGCCGCCGTCGACGAAGACGATCCGTGGGCGGTACCCACGCGCCTCGGCATCCTCCATCACTCCGTACGCGATCAGGATCACCAGATCGCCCGGGTGGATGAGATGTGCTGCGGCACCGTTGATCCCGATGACACCGGTGCCCCGCTCGCCGGTGATCGCGTAGGTCACCAGCCGAGACCCGTTGTCGATGTCGACGATGGTCACCTGCTCACCTTCGAGCAGGTCGGCCGCGTCCATCAGGTCCGCGTCGATGGTCACGGAGCCGACATAGTTCAGGTCGGCCTGGGTCACCGTGGCCCGGTGGATCTTCGATTTGAGCATCGTGCGTTGCATCAGTTCCTCCAAGGCAATTCATGGTTGTCGTCGACGCGGGGGTGCCCGTCGATACCCGCGGACGCGCCGATGTCGACGGCGATGTTGTCCAGCAGCCGGGTCCGGCCCAGGCGTGCGGCCACCAGCACGCGAGCCGGCCCTTCCTCGGGTGCGGGGCCCAGCCGCGGATCGCGAACCTCCAGATAGTCCACCTCGATGGCAGGCACCTCGTCGAGCACCGCCCTGGCGGCGTCCACCGTTGCGCCTGCACCGCCCGCTGCCGCGTATTTCCCGGCCAGCAGCGCCGCCGACAGCGCGGTGGCCTGCTCCCGTTCGTCGGCGTCGAGGTAGCGGTTGCGCGAGGACAGGGCCAGCCCGTCGGATTCGCGCACGATCGGTACGCCGACGATCTGCACATCGACATTGAGGTCGGTGACCATCTGCCGGATCAGCACCAGCTGCTGGTAGTCCTTCTCGCCGAAGTAGGCCTTGTCGGGATCGACGATGTTGAGCAGCTTCAGAACGACCGTCAGCACACCGGCGAAATGCCCTGGACGCGAGGCTCCTTCGAGTTCTCCACCGAGCGGACCCGGGTGTACGGACGTACGTGGCCCGTTCGGGTAAATCTCGGCGACGGTCGGCGTGAACGCGATGTCGACCCCTTCCGCACGCAGGGCGGCCAGGTCGTCGTCGAGGGTGCGCGGGTAGGCGTCGAGATCCTCCCCTGCGCCGAACTGCAGGGGGTTGACGAAGATCGACACCACCACAACCGCTCCGGGCACCCGCTTGGCAGCCTTGACCAGGGTCATGTGCCCTTCGTGCAGCGCACCCATGGTGGGCACGAGCGCCACCCGTCGCCCGGTGGCGCGCAGCACGCGGGTGACCGCGGCAACGTCGGCGGGATTCCGGTAGACGTTGAGCTCGCCCGCGGTGAATTTCGGTGGGATGTCCAGGGTCATCGTCGACTCGTTTCCGCCAGTACCGCGAAGACCTCTCCGGGTGCGTGGGCACGCTGGGCTGTACGCAGTGAGTTGGCCCGATATGACTGGGCCAGTTGAGGATCCAGCTCTTCAATCGCGTCCAGATGGGCTGCGACGGCGGCCGCGTCACCGCGTGCGACCGGCCCGGTCAGCGCGGATTGACCGCGCTGCAGCGCGTTCTCCAGTGCTGCTCGGGCCAGCGGGGCGACCACCCGTTCGGCAAGGCCACCCGGTTCGTCGCCGACGAGTTCCTGGCCGAGCAGTTCCTGACCGCGCAGCGATGCGCGCAGAACGTCCACAGCGTCGAGCACCAGCGTCACCAGATGATTGCCGGCATGCGCCAGTGCGGCGTGGTACTGCGTCCTTTGGTCCTCACGGATACGGAACGGCTCACCGCCGATCTCGAGCACGAGCGACTGGCCGATCGCGTAGCCGACTTCGTCGGCGGCCGTGACGCCGAAGCACGTGTCCGGCAAGCGCGCGATGTCCTCGTCAGAGCCCGTGAAGGTCATGACGGGATGGATGGCCAGCGGGATACAGCCCTGCGCGGTCAGCGGCGCCAGCACCGCGACGCCGTTGGCGCCGGAGGTGTGGACAACGATGGTGCCCGGCCGCACCGCGCCCGTGGTTGCCAGCCCCGCGACCAGTGCCGCCAATTCCGCGTCGGGAACGGTGAGTAGCAACAGTTCGGCACGCGCGGCGACCTCGTGCACCGGGAGGATCGCCGTGTCAGGCAACCTGCGCTGGGCACGCAGCCGGGACACCTCCGAGATGGCGCTGCACGCCACCACGACGTGCTCTGCCCGCTCCAGGGCGTAGCCGAGCGCGGTCCCGACACGACCGGCCGAGATGACGCCGACCGATAGCCGCGCCGGACGCAGCCCGTCGAACTGCTCCATAGCAGACGACCTCACAAGTTGAAGTAGTTTTCATCGTTCCAGTCCCGCGTTGCGGGTACCGGACGGTTGCCACAGACTAGCTCACTCGTCTCGACGTCTGCGACCGCCACCTTGGGCGGGGGCCGACTGGAAGCGGGCCAGCAACTCGTTCACCGATTGTCCCCCAGCGTGCTGACCATTGGGTTCGTCGTTCTCCGCCTCGGGTTCGGGTTCGGGCTCAGGCGGCTGGGAGGGTTCGGCGGCGGAGGCGGAGTGGCGGCCCCGAGGCGGTCCCGCCGGCGGAGCCGGCAAAACAGGTTCAGTCGGCGCAGCCGGCACAACAGGTTCAGTCGGGACATCCGGCTCGGCGGCGCCTGGGTCTGGTGCCCGTCGGCGACCGACGTACTCGCTCGGTGCTCTGTCCTCCGGCGTCGGCGGTGCAACCCAGTTGCTTCCTGGCGCACCGGCCGGAATCCACTGCCCTTCGGCAGGGGCGGGCTGCCACCCGTCGGCCTGCTCGGGTAGCCGGTGCGTCGGGGCATCCGGCGGCGACCACGGGCTGCCCGGCGCTGACGGATGCTGGCCGACCGATGCGTCGATGGTCGGTGACGGCTCTGTCGGCGGCATGGGCGGTGGCGGCGCCCATGCCGGCGGAGGCTGAGGCCCCGGGGCAGGTTGCGGTGCCTGTGGCGCCTGCCCGGCGGGCCAGCGCGGCTCGGGTGCCTGTGGCGCCGGGCGGGGCGGCTCCGGCTGGCGGGGCGGCTCCTGGTAGTCATCGGGCTGGCGGCGACGGGACTGTTCGGGCGACGGCGCGGACAGCCGGTGTGCGCCCCCCGCCGCTGCGGCGGCCCAGTCGTTCTCCGGTGGATGCGGCTCGGCCGGGACATCGATGATGGGGGTTTCCTCTGTCCGCAGGCTGTGGACATCGGTGTCGTCGACCGCGGGCACGTCCAGGCGGCTGGCGGTAACGCGACCCGCGGCGCGGGGAGTGTCCTTGTCGGTTTCGATGGCCGGCCGGTCTGACAGATCGGCGTCGAACAGGATCTCCAGATTGGTCCGCAGCGCCGCAAGCTCAGCCCGCAGCGCAGCCACCTCGTCGGCGGCTTGGGCCCGTAGCTCCGACGCCAGTTCTCGACGCAGCTGGCTTTCGACGGCCAACTCGTACTCGCGGCGCGCGGAGATCTCGCGATCCAGCTGCAGGTCGTACACCAACTTCAAATCGCGCGCCTTGGCTTGATCGAGATCACTCTGACGGCGGTAGATGACGGAGACGAAGGCCGCCGCCACGGCGGCCCACAACGCCAGGATCACGGCTAACTTCAGCAACTCCACGCGGTCGGTGAACACCAGCGCCGAACTCGCCAAAATCGCGAATACCAGCAACACTGTTAACAGCAGCCAGCCTGGCCTTCGGCCGCCGCGCCGTGGCCGAGCACCGCGGGGCAGAACGGTCATGGGCCGACTGTACCTGTCACAGGTCACCTAGCGTGTCGACCGCGACGGCGATTCGGCCGCGAAGCTTTGCCGGCCGTTCACTCGGGGGCGGTGTCACCGCTGTCCGGCGGTTCCTCCGGCGCCTTGCAGCAATGCTGCAGCCACAATGCGGCAGCCACCAGGGCCAGTGCGCTGACGACGGCAACCACGACACCTTTGGTGTCCTCGGCAGCCACCTGCAACTCGGACCGCCGCGGCAGCAAGTAGACCAGCACGCCGAGCCACCAGCCCGCCACGATCGCGCCGACCCAGGCGGAGGCTTTGGCGATCACCACAGCCCGTGCGACCGACAGCGGGTGCAGCCGTCCGGCCCCGACACCGATCTGCCCCGCGTTGATCTTGGCCCGCACGTAGAACGCCCACGCCGCCTCGGCGATTGCCACGATGAGCAAGGACAGCCCCGTCCACACCGTGATCGGTGGGAACCATCGGTAGAGGCCGCTGAGTAGCAGATAGCCGACGACGGCCACGGCGACGGTGGTGCCGGCGAGGTCTCGCTTGCGGGTCGGGCCCATCAGTCCGCCGGGGATTCGGTTCGCAGGGTCAGCGTCAGGTCCGTCAGCCGCACGCCGTCCCGTTCTGCCTCGTCGATTTCGAACAGCAGGCGCTGCACGGGGCGGGATTCCCCGGCCACGGTCAGCGCGGCGTCGGGGTCCACCGCCAGCCACGGGATCAACACGAAGGCGCGCAGGTGGGCCAGCGGATGGGGCAGCGTCAGTCCATCCTCGCGCGAGATCACCTCGACGGCGCCGTCGTGACAGGTGACGAGGTCGACGTCGAGGGTCCGCGGACCCCAGCGCTGCCCGCGGACCCGTCCCGCGGCCAGCTCCAGCTCCTGACCGCGCCGCAACCATCCGGGCCCGTCCAACGCGGGGTCGTCGGCGATCAGGATCGCGTTGAGGAAGGAGCCCTGCTCAACGCCACCCCACGCGTCGGTTTCGTACACCGGTGACACGGCGCGCACCGCAGACCCCAGGCCGTCGAGCACCGATTGCAGCCGCCCCATCCGATCTCCGAGATTGGACCCGATAGACAGCACCACTGAAGTCATTGGTGCTCCTCGCCTGCCGTGGTAGTTCTGCTCCTCACGTCCGCGGCGATTGTCCTGCTCCTCGCGTCCGCGGTGCGCGACCGGCGTGCCACCACCGCGACATCATCGAACGTCAACGGGATCGGGGCGTTCGGTTTGTGCACCACCACCTCGACGGCGTGCAACCGCTCGTCGGCCATGATGGCGTCGGCGATCTCAGCCGAGACCGTCTCGATCAGATTGCGCGGGGGCCCGGCGACGATGTCGGCGGCGCGCTGGGCCAGCGCGCCGTAGTCCAGAGTGTCGCCGAGCTCGTCACTGGCCGCCGCGGCCTGCAGATCGAGCCAGACCGTGATGTCGACGACGAATTCCTGGCCGTCTCGCCGCTCATGCTCGAACACTCCGTGATTGCCGCGAACTCTCAAGCCGCGCAACTCGATTCGGTCAGCCACCGAGCCCTCCCGCCTGCCAAGCGTCGAGCACGCGCAAAGCGTCGACCGACGCCGTCACGTCGTGCACTCGCACTCCCCAGGCCCCGTACACCCCGGCCAGCGCGGAGATCACCGCGGTGGCGGTCTCCCGCCCGGCCGGGGGGCGGGGATCGCCACCAGGACCGGCGAGCAGACTGCCGAGGAAGCGCTTGCGCGACGCCCCGACTAGCACCGGGATTCCAGTGCCGACCAGCTCCGGCAGCGCGTGCAGCAGCGCCCAATTGTGTTGCCCCGTCTTGGCGAATCCCAGACCCGGATCGATGATCAGCCGCTCGGGGTCGACCCCGGCCGCCACGGCGGCGTCGACCCGGGTGAGCAGTTCGGCGCGTACGTCGGCGATCACATCGCCGTACTCGGGAACAGCGTGTGGACGGTCCGCACTCACCGAACGCCAGTGCATGAGGACCCACGGGCATTTGGCCTCGGCCACCACCGCAGCCATGTTGGGATCGGCCAGGCCGCCTGACACGTCGTTGACGATCTGCGCTCCATTTGCCAGCGCGGCGGCCGCCACACCGGCGTGCATGGTGTCGATGCTGACGGTGATCCCCTGCCCCACAAGCTCTTTGATCACGGGAACCACCCGAGTCGCCTCGACGTCCGCGTCGACCCGAGTGGCACCCGGCCGGGTCGATTCACCACCCACGTCCACGATCGCGGCCCCGGCTGCGGCCAGCGCCAGACCGTGTGCCACCGCACGGTCGCGGTCGATGAACTTGCCGCCGTCGGAAAAAGAGTCATCGGTGACGTTGACGATCCCCATCACCTGTACACGGGTGGGTTTCACTTACGCAGGATAAGTTCCAGCGCCTCGGCCCGAGATGCCTTGTCGGTCTTGAACTGTCCCCGCACCGCCGAAGTCGTCGTGATCGAACCCGGCTTACGGACGCCACGCATCGCCATGCACAGGTGCTCGGCCTCGACCACCACGATCGCCCCGCGTGGCGCGAGCTTGCGCATGAGTGCGTCGGCGATCTGCGCGGTCAGCCGTTCCTGCACCTGTGGGCGTTTGGAATACAGGTCGACCACCCGGGCGATCTTCGAGAGCCCGGTCACACGCCCGTCTTCGCCGGGAATGTAGCCGACGTGTGCAACGCCGTGGAAAGACAGCAGGTGATGCTCGCACGTGGAGTACATCGGAATCTGCTTGACCAGTACGAGTTCGTCGTGTTGCTCGTCGAAGGTGGTGTTGAGCACCGCATCCGGGTCGGTGTAGAGCCCGGCCATCATTTCCTTATAAGCGCGGGCCACGCGGGCCGGAGTGTCGAGAAGCCCCTGGCGGTCCGGATCCTCGCCGATCGCGATGAGCAACTCACGCACGGCAGCCTCGGCGCGCGGCTGATCGAACACCCGGACATCTGCCTTTTCGGCATTGTTCCGATGGTTGTTGGTGCTCGTCGACCATGTCGCGGGCTTCGTCATCGAAGTCCTCCGTTCTCGAATCAGCGATCCTTTTCCTGGCCGGAATCCTCATTCGAGTTCGGCGGCGCCGGGCGCTCCGGCGCGGCCGCCGATTGGCCGGGATGCGGGTAGGGCTGATACGGGTACGGCTGGGACTGCTGCCATCCCGACGGATGTGGCGGCGGATACCAGTAACCCTGCTGCGGGTGATACCCGGCGGGTTGCTGCTGTTGCTGTTGCGGTGACGGTGGCCAGCCCGGTGCATGCCAACCAGCGGGGGCGCCGTAGTCGGGCTGGGTCGGGCCGGGGGGTGCGCCGTTGCCCGGCGCACCGTTGGTGACCGATCCGTTCTGGGCCTCCGCGGCCCGCGACGCGGCGGCGATGGCAGCCTTGAAAGCAGGCTCGGGAACCGGCGGTGGCCACGGCTCACCACGCTCGATGGCGATCTCTCCGGGGGTCTTGATCGGCGGTTTGTCCGACGGCACCCGGCCGCCGAAGTCGTCGAACATGGTCAGTCGGGGACGCTTCTTCACCTCGTCGAAGATCGCCTCCAGCTCGGCGCGGTGCAGCGTCTCCTTCTCCAGCAGTTCGCCGGCCAGGGTGTCGAGGACGTCGCGGTACTCGGTGAGGATCTCCCAGGCCTCGGTGTGCGCGGCCTCGATGAGCTTGCGCACCTCGTCGTCGATGTCGCGGGCCACCTCGTGGCTGTAATCGGCCTGGGTACCCATGGTGCGGCCCAGGAACGGATCGCCATGCTCGGTGCCATACCGCACCGCGCCGAGCTTGGAACTCATGCCGTACTCGGTGACCATGGCCCGGGCTATCTTGGTGGCCTGCTCGATGTCGGAGACCGCGCCTGTGGTGGGCTCGCGGAACACCAGTTCTTCGGCAGCGCGCCCGCCCATCGCGAACACCAGCCGGGCGATCATCTCCGAGCGGGTCATCAGGCCCTTGTCGTCCTCGGGCACGGCGACGGCATGGCCGCCGGTACGTCCGCGGGCCAGGATGGTCACCTTGTAGATCGGCTCGATGTCGGGCATCGCCCACGCAGCCAAGGTGTGCCCACCCTCGTGATAGGCCGTGATCTTCTTTTCCTGCTCGCTGATGATGCGGCCCTTGCGGCGCGGACCACCGACGACGCGGTCGACGGCCTCCTCGAGCGCGGGACCTGTGATGACGGTGCCATTCTCCCGGGCAGTCAGCAGCGCGGCCTCGTTGACGACGTTGGCCAGGTCAGCGCCCGACATGCCGACGGTGCGCTTGGCCAAGCCGTCGAGGTCGGCGTCGGGCGAGATGGGCTTGCCCGCCGAATGCACCTTGAGCACCGCACGGCGGCCCGCGAGGTCGGGGTTGGACACCGGGATCTGACGGTCGAAGCGGCCGGGCCGCAGCAGCGCCGGGTCGAGGATGTCGGGCCGGTTGGTGGCCGCTATGAGGATGACGCCCTGGCGGTCACCGAAGCCGTCCATCTCGACCAGCAGCTGATTCAGGGTCTGCTCACGCTCGTCGTGGCCACCGCCGAGACCGGCGCCGCGCTGGCGACCGACGGCATCGATCTCGTCGACGAAGATGATGCACGGGCTGTTCTGTTTGGCCTGCTCGAACAGGTCGCGCACACGCGATGCGCCGACACCGACGAACATCTCGACAAAGTCCGAACCTGAAATCGTGAAGAACGGAACTCCGGCTTCCCCGGCCACCGCGCGGGCCAGCAGCGTCTTACCGGTGCCGGGCGGACCGTAGAGCAGCACGCCCTTGGGGATCTTGGCACCCAGTGCCTGGTAGCGACTCGGGTTCTGCAGGAAGTCCTTGATCTCGTAGAGCTCCTCCACCGCCTCGTCGACTCCTGCGACGTCGGCGAAGGTGGTCTTGGGCATGTCCTTGTTCAACTGCTTGGCCCGCGATTTGCCGAATCCGAAGCCCATGCGCCCGCCGCCCTGCATGCGGGAGAACATCACGAACAGGCCGACCAGCAGCAGCACCGGCAGCATGTAGACGAGCAGCGAACCGAGGAAGCTGCCCTGGTTGACGATGGTGTTGTACTTGACGTTCTTGCCGACCAGCGCGTCGACGACATGCACCGCGTAACCGGTCGGGAACTTGGTGATGATCTTCTTGCTGTTCTCGGTGGCGTCGTTGCCATTCTTGAGGTCAAGCCGCAATTGCTGTTCGCGGTCGTCGATCTGTGCGCTGTTGACGTTGTCAGCGTTGATCTGGGCCATCGCCACCGAGGTGTCGATGGGCTTGTAACCGCGAGTGTCGTCACTGAAATAGAAGAACGACCAGCCCAGCAGCAGCACCACCGCGATCGCGGTCAGCGTGCGGATCACATTTTTCCGGTTCATCAAAATCGGCCGAGTTCGGCCCGGTCCTTCCAACGTGCGCAGTTGAGAGCTTTCAGGCTACCGCTAGACCAACGTCGAGCAGTTCCCGACGGTGCCTAGCCGTCGGCGACCGGCCGTGCTTGGGTGAGATCGTGCTCATACCGACCGAACGGTCAGTCCATACCAATGGCGTGACGCTGCGGGTGTTCGAGGCAGGTGAGCGCGGCAACCCGGTGGTGGTGCTCGCCCACGGCTTCCCCGAAGTCGCCTACTCGTGGCGGCACCAGATCCCGGCACTGGCCGCGGCCGGCTATCACGTACTGGCGCCCGATCAGCGCGGCTACGGTGGCTCGTCGCGGCCCTCGGCGATCGAGGACTACGACATCGTCGCACTCACCTCCGACATCGCCGGGCTGCTCGACTCCGAAGTCGGCGGAAGCGCCGAACGCGCCGTCGTCATCGGCCACGACTGGGGCTCGCCGGTGATGACGAACTTCGCGCTCTTCCATCCCGCCCGGGTCCGAGCAGTGGTGGCGATGAGCGTGCCGCCGATGCCGCGGGCGCCCGCGCCGCCGACGCGGATCTGGCGCAAGCTGGTCGGCGACAACTTCTTCTACATGCTGTATTTCCAGGAACCGGGAGTCGCCGACGCCGCACTGAATGCCGATCCGCGGGAGTCGATGCGCCGCATGATCACGCTGGAGGGCATCAGCGCTCCCCCGGATGTCTTGAGGGGCCGTCCCCTGCCGCCGCTGCCCGAGTGGCTCAGCGCCGACGAGTTCGAGCACTACGTCGAGGCTTTCACCGCCACGGGATTCACCGGCGGCTTGAACTGGTATCGCAACTTCGACCGCAACTGGGAGCTCACCCAGAGCACGCCCGCACCCACGATCACCGCGCCGACACTGTTTCTGGCCGGCACCGCGGACCCCGTGCTCGGCTTCACCCCGCGCGACCGGGTGCGCGACGTCGCCACCGGGGACTACCGGGAAGTGCTGATCGAGGGCGCCGGGCACTGGTTGCAGCAGGAAAGGCCCGACGAGGTCAACGCGGTGCTGCTGGAGTTCTTCAGCAGGCTGTGAGGTGCCGGTAGGGTCCGTGGCATGGCGATTGCTGCGAATGCGAAGTTGCGGACCCGTGCCCTCGTCGCCGTCGTGGCGGCTCTTGTCGTCGCCGGGGCGTCGGCGTGCGATGCCGCCTCTGGACCCGACAGTCACGGCGCCTCCGACACGCGCCAGGTCACCGTCATCGGGTCCGGCAAGGTGCAGGGCACGCCCGACACCCTGACCGCGAGCGTGGCGATGGAAGCCGTCGCGCCGGACGTCACCGCCGCGCTCAACCAATCCAGCCAGCGCCAGCAGGCCGTCATCGACGCGCTGGTGGGCAACAAGGTGGACCGCAAGGACATCAACACCACGCGCGTCAGCGTGCAACCGCAGACCAACTCCGACGGGACGGTCACCACCGGGTACCGGGCCAGCAATGCCATCGACGTCAAGATCCGGGACATCACCGCGGCGTCGCAGCTGCTCGCGCTCATCGCGAGCACCGGAGGGGATGCCACGCGCATCAACTCGGTGAGCTATTCGATCGAGGACGACTCTCAGCTGGTCAAGGATGCGCGTGCGCAGGCGTTCAACGACGCCAAGAGCCGCGCCGAGCAGTACGCCCAACTGTCCGGGCTCAACCTGGGCAAGGTCATCTCGATCTCCGAACAGTCCGGCTCCGCGCCGCCGGCCCCGATGCCGCGGATGGCGATGGATTCGGTACCGCTGGAACCAGGCCAGCAGACCGTCAACTTCACCGTGACGGTGGTCTGGGAACTGACCTGATCAGAGCTGTTCGTACACCTTGGGCTCGAGGGTGCCGATATAGGGCAGGTCGCGGTAGCGCTCGGCGAAGTCCAGGCCGTAACCGACGACGAACTCGTTGGGAATATCGAAACCCACGTAGGCGACGTCGAGTTCGGTACGAACGGCCTCGGGCTTGCGCAGCAGCGTGCACACCCGAAGCGAACGCGGGCGCCGGGTCGCCAGGTTGCGCAACAGCCACGACAGCGTCAGGCCGGAGTCGATGATGTCTTCGACGATCAGCACATCACGGTCGTTGATGTCGCGGTCGAGGTCTTTGAGGATGCGCACCACGCCCGACGACGAGGTGGACGAGCCGTAGGAGCTGACGGCCATGAACTCCAGCTGCGTGGGCAGCGGAATGGTGCGCGCCAGGTCCGTGACGAACATGACCGCGCCCTTGAGCACGGTCACGAGAAGCAGATCGTCGCTGCCCAGATTGCCGCGATATTCGTCGGCGATCATCTCGGCCAGCTCTGCGGTGCGCGTCCGGATCTGCTCCTCGGACAACAACACCGCCTTGATATCCCCCGCGTACAGCTCGGCAGAGTCGACAGGCACCCCGACAGCCTAGCTACACCGGTTCGACGTGCAGTCTCAGCACCCCATCGTGGCGGCCGGCAATCAGCCGTTGCCTGCGCAGCGACGAGGAGACAGCCACCCCGCCCTGCCCGCGCCAGGCCGTGACGAGCCGGTTCGCCGCGCGGATCTGGGTGTCGGTCAGCCCGCTGGCCCCGCCAGAGATCAGCCATTCGCGGATGACGCGGCGGCGCAATGCGTCGGGCACAGCCATCAGCGGGGTGATGTCCAGCCCACCGTCTGCCGTGACCGCGTCGATGAGGGCGTGGCGGGCCAATTCGTCGAGGGCATCGCAGTCTTCCCGCAACGCCCGGGCGGTCCGCCCCAATGCCTCGACCACCCCACCGCCGAGCACGTCCTGCAGCGCCGGCATGACCTCGTGGCGCAATCGGGACCGCGTGAACCGCGCATCGCTGTTGTGCGGGTCCTGCCACGGTGTCAGTCCCAGCTCATCGCACGCCGCATGGGTCAGTGCGCGGCGAACCTCGAGCAGCGGCCGGTGCCACGGCGGATCATGTGGCCGCATCCCCGCGATCGACCGAGGCCCCGATCCCCGACCCAGGCCGAGCAGCACCGTCTCGGCCTGGTCGTCGAGGGTGTGGCCGAGTAGCACCGGCGCGCCGGCACGGGCGGTGTCTAGCGCGGCGTACCGAGCTGTCCGCGCCGCCGCCTCAGGCCCGCCCGCGCGGCCGACCTCCACCGGAAGTATCTGCACCCCAACACATCCCAGCTGCACGGCCTGATCACCCGCTGTTTGCGCCACTGCGCGCGACCCGGCCTGCAGACCGTGATCGACAACCAGCGCGGTGGTGGGCCGCTGCGCCGCGGCAATCGCCGTGAGCGCCAACGAATCCGGGCCACCCGAGAGTGCCACACACCAGTGCTCGCCGTCGATCTGCGCACCGGCCGTGGTCACCGCACGCCGCAGCGCCGCTACAGCACCCGATCGATCCATCGCTGCGGTTCGTCGATTTCTGTTGGCAGCGGCAAAGTCTCGGCATTGGACCAGACGGTGTTGAACCGGGCCATACCGACCGCGGACACCACATGGTCGACGAATGCCTTACCCCGGGTGTACTGGCTGAGTTTGGCGTCGAAACCGAGCAGGGTCCGCAGCAACCGCTGCAGGGGCGGCTGCTTGCGTTGCCTGCGGTCATCGAACCGGCGGCGGATCAGATTGACCGACGGGACCACCGCGGGCCCTACCGCGTCCATCACGTGATCAGCGTGGCCTTCCAGCAGCGTGCCGAGCACCAGCAGCCGATCGAGCGCCTCGCGCTGCGGTTCTGCCTGCACGGCCCGCACCAATCCCAGCACGCCCGTCGAACCCGGTTCGGGCGCAACGCCATTGCGCTGATTACGGACGTAGTTGGCCAGCCGCCCCGCCACCGCGGCGACATCGTCGCCGACGTCCTGGGTGAGCACCGCCAGCGTCTCGGACATGTGTGCGACCAGCCACGGATTGGCTCGGAACTGTACCCGGTGGGTGACCTCGTGCAGGCACACCCAGAGCCGGAAATCGGGCGGCGTGACGCGCAGTTCGCGTTCCACCGCAATCACGTTGGGATACACCAGCAGAAGTTCGCCGCCGTTCGGCGCGAATGGGTCGTACTGACCGAGAATCCCCGACGAGATGAACGCCAGCACCGCGCCGGTCTGTGCGCCTGTGATGCGGCCGGTGATGAAGCCGGGCTTATGTTGCGCATGCGAAGAGCAGTCGGGGCCACCCGTCATCACCCGCATCGACCGGGTGGCCGCACGGATCCAGTCCGGACGATCGACGATGCGGGCCTCCGGCACCTCGGCGCCCTCGTTGAGCCCGGTCACGTCACGCACTGGCAACTCGGCCGTGCGCGCGCTCTCTGCAAGCTGGTCGATGGCGGTCATGCGGGTGTAGTCGGTGAACGCAGGGGCGGGACGGGCCAGTTTGGCGCCCACAGTGGCGGCGAACTCCCAGTCGACGGCACGGCCCGCAGTCAGCGCGGCGGGGCGCGTCATGCCCCGCACCCACACGAGCGCAGCACGGCGGCCACGGCGTCGATGGCCGTGCGGCCCGTCGCCCCGGCGTTGTTGGACAGCAGCGCGAAGGTCAGCACCCGGCCGCTGGTGTCGGTGACGATGCCGGCCAGCGTGTTGGTGCCGGTCAGTGAGCCTGTCTTGGCCCGCAGCCAACCCGCTGCCGCCCGCCCGGAATCGGTGTCGAGGTAGCGGTTGGACAGCGTGCCGCTGCCGCCGGCCACCGGAAGCAGATCGACCAGTGGCCGCAGCTTGGGTTCGGTGGTGCCCGAGGCGGCGGTGACCACGCCGTCCAGTGTCCTCGCGGTGAGCCGGTCGAACACCGACAGCCCGCTGGAGTCGACGAGCTTGGCGCCATCGGTGTCTATCCCCGCGCTCTGCAACTGTCCGAGCACGGACTGCACACCGCCGACGAAGCTCTGCGAACGGTGCAGCCGATCGGCGACCTCCCGCGCGATCGATTCGGCCATCACGTTGTCCGATTCATTCATCATCTGGCGCAGCCGTTCGATCAGCGGTGCCGACTGCACCGAAGCGATCTGCGTGCCGCCGAACCGGGACAACCGGGTCGCAGACACCGTGACGGTGGCGGGGTCGACCTTCAGCGCAACGGCCAGAGCCTTGCCGGCGTCCAGGGCCGGGTTGGTGGTCCGCCTGGAATCCACGGTGGTGGGCTGGACCCGGCCACAGTCGAGCATCACGGGCTCCATCGGTGCAATGTCCCCGCCCTCTATATCGGCAGGGTCCCAGCCGGGAGCCATGGTGGGCCCGGTATAGGCGCTGGCGTCGACCGCGACAGCGGTGACCTTCACTCCGCTCTGCCGGATCTGGTCAGCGAGGTCGCTGATGCGGGCCGCGCCCTTGTACCAGGTGTCGGTACCGGGCGGAGCGGCTGAAAGCGTGGTGTCTCCACCGCCTTTGAGCACCACCAGACCCGGCTGCTGGTCGGAGGCCACAACGGTGGTGGTCAGCCGCGCTTCACGGTCCAACGTGAGCAGAGCCGCCGCAGTGGTCAGCACCTTGTTGACCGACGCTGGTTGCATCGGGGTGTCGGCGCCCTGCTCCCACAGTTGGGCTCCGGTGGCGGCATCGGTGACGCGGCCGGTGATCTCGCCCAGGTCGGGGTTGGCAAGGGCCGGCGCCAGCGCGGCGGCCAGACCGGCGACGGTCGGCGTAGCCGCGGACAGGTCGACCGGGGTGATCTCCGGATCGGCCGTCGCCGCAGGTGGAGCAGGCTTGGCCGCGGCAGCATCGGTGGAGTGCCCCCCGGACAGGACAGCAGCCACGGCGACGACGGCAGCAACCACCGCAAGAATCACGACGCCTACCGCCACGTGGGTGGACCGCCGCCACCGAGTGGGCCGCATATTTCTCCTGCTCTTTCATCGACGGGGACCAGGCACCCCGCCGCGCAAGCCTATCGCTGGATTAGGGTTGACCCGCGTCGTCGCCCGACGACCTATGACTGAACCGCAGATGCGAAGGAGCCGCGACGGTGGAGTTCGACGTCGTCATCGAGATCCCGAAGGGTTCACGCAACAAGTACGAGGTGGACCACGAGACGGGTCGGGTGAAGCTCGACCGCTATCTCTTCACGCCAATGGGTTATCCCGCCGACTACGGGTTCTTCGAGAACACGCTCGGCGAGGACGGCGACCCGCTGGACGCTCTGGTGCTGCTGACCGAATCGGTTTTCCCCGGCTGCCTCGTCGAGGCCCGGCCGGTCGCGATGTTCAAAATGACCGACGAGGCCGGCGGCGACGACAAGCTGCTGTGCGTGCCGGCGGGCGATCCGCGCTGGGATCACATCCAGGATGTCGGTGACGTGTCGCAGTTCGAGCTGGACGCCATCAAGCACTTCTTCGTGCACTACAAAGACCTCGAGCCGGGCAAGTTCGTCAAGGCCGCCGACTGGGCCGGCCGCGCCGAGGCCGAGGCCGAATTGCAGCGCTCGATCGCCCGGTTCAAAGAGTCAGGGCACTGAAGTTCGTACAGACCAGCACTGATTGAGCGCTGCTGTAACGCCGTTGCCATGATGTAGGCATGGCAGCCCGTGATCGCGACGAATCCGGCCGACCCCGCAGCGCGCGTCCGCGCGATGCCTTGGGCCGCCCGCTTCCGCACAGCGACACGGGCATTCCGCGCATCCCCGACGACCTTCACCTGCCGCCGGCGGACAGCCTCGCCTATGCCCAGGAGCTACTGGACCAGGGATTGGCGTTCCACGCGCACGAGGTGCTCGAAGCGGCCTGGAAGAACGGCCCGGCCGACGAACGGACGCTGTGGCAGGGCCTGGCCCAACTCGCGGTCGGCATCACCCACGTACAGCGCGGCAATCACACCGGCGCGGCGAGCCTGCTGCGACGCGCGGCCGGCCGCCTGTCCGCCGATCGGCAGTTCTCACGTCACTCCGTCGATGGCACTGGCCTGGTGACCTTCGCCAATGCCCTGGCCGACGACCTGGAAGCGGGAACGGAAATCACCGCCGAGAGGCTGCGACCACGGCTACGGCTCGGGTAAGACCAGGGTAGGAAAGGAGTCACGCCGCCGAGCCGTCGCCGGTGCTTGTAATGTCGTATTCGTATTGTCGCCATAGGCGCGCGAACACGTCGGAGGTGACCATGTCCAACCAGCCAGATCCGGTCGAGAGTCCGGGCGGTCCTGCCGGGCCGGTCAGCTGTGCAGTCGGAGAACGCCGAATCGGCGAGATCGCCGTACTGTCCGTCTCCGGGACCGTCGACATGCTGACGGCTCCACAGCTCGAAGAGGCCATCGGCGTTGCCACCAAGACCTCACCGTCGGCGGTGGTGGTGGATCTGAGTGGTGTGGAGTTCCTGGCTTCGGCCGGCATGGGCGTCCTCGTCGCCGCGAGGAATGCGCTGGCACCAGCCGTGCGGTTCGCAGTGGTAGCCGACGGACCGGCCACCAGTCGACCTTTGAAGCTCGTCGGTGTCGCCGATGTCATTGATTTGTACGCGACCCTGGACGAGGCGTTGACAGCGCTGACTGCATAAACCTGGGCACAATCGGGTAGCCATCACGTCGCTATGTCAGAGCAAGCGCAGCCAACCTGCTTCACCAAGGTTGATGTGACGGCTGTGCCCGAATCCGCTGCCCGCGTCCGCCACGAACTGGCTGACTGGCTTCACGGTCGCATGATGCTCGACTCGGTGAAGTCCAGCGATGTGGTGCTGGCGGTGAACGAGGCATTGGCCAACGCAGCAGAATTCGCCTATCTGAGCTCCCCGCAGCCGGGGGTGATGCATCTGCATGCCGAATACGATCCGCGTGCGGCGGTTCTCACGGTAACTGTTGCCGACCAAGGCCGTTGGCGGATGAGTGAGTCTTCGAGCAAGGATCCGGCGCGCGGCCGCGGCATACCCCTGATGTACGCACTCAGCGACCGCGCGATCATCGACTCGACCGCGGCGGGCACGCGGGTGGAACTGCAATGGGACCTGCGGCACCCTATGACGGCTCAGCTTTGAGGGAGCCGCACCACCTGTACGAAAAATTGGTCGATCTGCCGGACCGCACCCATGAACTGGTCCAGGTCAACCGGTTTGGTGACATACGCGTTGGCGTGCAGTTTGTAGCTACGCAGGATGTCCTCTTCGGCCGATGAGGTCGTGAGCACGACAACCGGGATGTGACACAAGTCGGTGTCGGTCTTGATCTTCTCCAACAGTTGCCTACCGTCGTACTTCGGCAGATTGAGGTCGAGCAGGATCAGATCAGGGGTCGGCGCGTTCGCGAACGCGCCCCGACGGTAGAGAAAGTCCAGTCCTTCCTCACCATCGCGCGCGACATACAGGTTGTTGTTGATCTTGTTGTGCTCGAAGGCTTCCCGGGTGATGAGTTGGTCTCCCGGGTCGTCCTCGACGAGCAGGATGTCGATTGCCGGCCGTGCTGGACCTGATGTCATTACCGATTTCCCTCCACTCGGGGCAGCGTGAATTCGAATCGCGTCCCGCCCGAATACGACGTGTCGATCCGGATGGCTCCGCCGTGGTACTCCACGATTTTCTTGCACAGCGCGAGCCCGATTCCCGTTCCGCTGTAGGCATCCCGGCCGTGCAATCGCTGGAAGATGACGAAGACCTTGTCGACGAACTCTTCGCCGACGCCGATTCCGTTGTCGGACACGCTGAAAAGCCATGAATCGTCATCATCGGCCCGGCAGTCGATCACGACCCGCGGCGCGACGCCCTGGCGCCCGAACTTGACGGCATTGCCGATGAGGTTCTGCCACACCATCGTCAGCAATGTGGGATCGCCGTCGACAGACGGCAACGGCTCCTGTGGAAGGACGATTTCGGCGCCCGATTCATCGATCGCCGCGGTCAGATTGCTCACGGCCGATGCGAGCACCGTTGCCAGATCCACCTCGGTGCGCGTCGCGTTCAGCCGCCCTACCCGGGAAAACGTCAGCAGGTCGTTGATCAGCACCTGCATTCGCTTTGCCCCGTCGACCGCGAACCCGAGATATTCGATGCCGCGCTCGTCGAACTTGTCGCCGTAGCGTTTCTCCAGCAGCTGACAGAACGAGGCGATCTTCCTCAAGGGCTCTTGCAGGTCGTGTGATGCCACGTAGGCGAATTGCTCGAGTTCGGCATTGGAGCGTCTCAACTCCTCGGCCTGCTCATCCAGTGCCGTCCTGGCGGATCGCGACGCATCGAGTTCCTCCACGATCCGCCGCCGCATGTCCTCGACGTCGACGGCGATAGCCCGGATGTCCTTGGGGCCCTCCACCACAATGCGCTCGTCGAAGTTGCCCTGGGTGATTTTTCGGCACGACGCCGCCAGTGCTCCCAAGGGACGGATCACGGCGCCGCGCACCCACACCGCGACGAGTGCCGCGGTGGCGAAGAACGCGACGATCACAGCGATCAGGATTCCGTCACGCCAACGCCGCATCTGACCCAATTCGGCGTCCGCGGTGTTCATCGCCTGCTCAAGGTGACTGTTCTGGGTATCGAACAAAACCCGCAGACGGTCGAATTCGGCTTTGCCACGCTCGGCTGTTCGGTTGTCGACGATGGCGGGCTCACCCGGCGTGACGCTGACGATGAGCGGCGCCGCGTACGTGGTCTGCCAATGTTGCGCGGCGCGCTCGATCGCGTCGAGGTCAGCGAGAAACTCGTCGCGGCCGGCCAGAAGTGACCGAATATCACTGGCCGCAACGGTTTCAGCGTCCTGGCCTTCACTGTATGGGGCAAGGAACTGGCGGTCGGCAGCGATGGCGTAACCGCGGATGGCTGTCTCCTGATCCCGCAGCGCGGACTGCAATTGGTACGCGGCGGCCTGCGCGGGCTGGATATGTTTGATCAGGTCGCTGGAGACCCGGTCGGTTCGGTGCAGCATGACGGCCCCGGCCAAGGCACCGGCGAGCACGACTACGCCCATGGCTGCGAGCACCATGTTGAGCCAGCCCTGCACGGTAAGCCTCATCCGGTCGACCGCTGCACTCGGATCACAGCGATATCGTCGGTCAGGCCCCCATGCGGTTGTGCGTAGTTCTCGGCCTGCCCGATCAGGGCATCGACGAACTCTTGCCCGGGCAACGCGGCGAATGAGCGGGCCAACCGAAGCAATCCGGCTTCGCCGAGGCGTTCATCCCCCGGCCCCACGCGGCCCTCGAAGAGGCCATCGGTGAGCAACAACAAACCGCGATCCTCGGGCAGGTCGAGGATGTTGACGGGCCACTCCTGACCACCGAGCCCCAGCGCCGGACCGGCTGGGGGCTCGATCCATTCGACAGAGTTCCTGCCGTGCACGAGCATTCCGGGGTGACCGGCGCGCACCGCCGAGAAGCGGCCGCTGTCGGGATCGAGCGCCACGCTCAGCAGTGTCGCAAAGACTCCGGTTCCGGGACGCTCGGTGGTCAGGATGCGGTCCAATTGGCGCATCCGCTCGTTTCCTCGCAGCCCCGCAAATGTCAACGCACGCCAGCCGATTCGTAGCGCCACGCCCAACGCCGCCGCATCCGGCCCATGACCGGCGACATCACCGATCATCACGTGAACAGTTCGGTCGGCGGTCTGGACGACGTCGTAGAAGTCCCCACCGATCAGGGCGTCCTGCCGGCTCGGCAGCGACTGCGTGACGATCTCTACACCCGATGCGTCGAGAAGCAACGGCGACGGGAGCAGCCCGCGTTCCAGTCGCGCATTCTCTTGCGCCCGTAGGTGACTGGCATGCAGGGCCACGGAGGTGAGCTCGGCGCGCTTACGTTCGATCGCATAACGCACGGCACGCAGCAGGATCTCCGGGTCCACCCTGCCTTTGACGAGGTAGTCCTGCGCGCCCGAGGCGACCGCCGAAACCCCGAAATGCTCGTCGTGCAGGCCGGTGAGCACGATTATCGGGATGGTGGAATCCAGGGCGCTCAGCTTGTGCAGGGCGTCGATTCCGTTGGCATCGGGCAGATTCAGATCGAGCAGGACGCAATGGGGACGGGTGCCGGCCAGCATCTGTTCTGCCTCGGAAAGCGACTGCGCCCAAAGAAACTCGATGTCGGCGTCGGCGATCAACTCCTCGACCAACAGTGCATCGGCTCGATCGTCCTCGACGAGCAACAACGACAGTCGCCGCCCGCTACCGGCGGTCTGCGGGGAAGCCATAGCAGACGCCAGCGGCGGATCCCGTGGTGCGCGCATGGACCATCACATCCTTACATGTAATGAGGTCACCCAGGTCGCGCTGACCATCTGCTTTAGTGACAACTCCACGACAATACCTAGTCGTGCACGACAATTTCCCAGGTAGCGTTACCGGAGGTCACGCACCCGAGTCTTGTACAGGCTGGCCACCGTGGTGATCGTCAGCGTCACCACGATCACGCCCAGACTCACCAGCGTGGGGATGTTCGGGACCGGCACCGGCTCACCGCCGTTGATGAACGGCAGCTCGTTCTCGTGCAGAGCGTGCAACACCAGCTTCACACCGATGAAGAACAGGATGACGGCCAGCCCCTGAGACAGATAGACCAGCCGCTTGAGCAGATCACCGAGCAGGAAGTACAGCTGGCGCAGCCCCATCAACGCGAACACGTTGGCGGTGAACACCAGGTAGGGCTGTTGGGTGAGGCCATAGATCGCAGGTATGGAATCCAGCGCGAAAAGCAGGTCGGTGGTTCCCAGCGCCACGATGACCAGGAACATCGGGGTCATCAATCTCGCCCCGTCATCTTTGATCCACAACCGCAGCCCGTCCCAGCGGTCGGTGGTCCGCAGATGCCGCCGGGCGAACCGCACCACGGCGTTGTCGGCGTCGTCATCGTGCTCGGTGTCACGGAGCAGGTTGATCGCGGTGTACAGCAGGAACGCCCCGAAGATGTAGAACACCCAGGAGAACTTCTCGATGGCCACCGCGCCGAGCGCGATGAAGATGCCGCGGAAGATCAGCGCGAGGATGATGCCCACGAGCAGGGCCTGCTGCTGGTAGATCCTCGGCACTTTGAAGCTCGCCATGATGATCAGGAAGATGAACAGGTTGTCCACCGACAGGCTGTACTCGGTGAGCCACCCGGCGAAGAACTCCAACCCGAACTGACTGCCGTGGAAGAACCACACCCATACCCCGAACGCCACGGCCAGGCCGAGGTAGATCGACAGATACGTCGCGGTCTCGCGGGTTGACGGCTCATGGGGCCTGCGCCCGATCACCATCACGTCGAACAACAGCACGGTGATCGTCACGGTCAGCGTGATGATCCACTCGAGTTGGGTTACCTGCATCGGGAATCCTCCGGTCGTCAAAAAACGCCGGAGGTCTCTTCCACCCGCCGCGAGGGCGGGTCCACAGCACCGACCGACTTCATTCTCAGCCGATGTGATGACGACACTGTGGCGAAGGAATACTCCCCTCCACCGACAAGTGTGCCACGCCGTGCGCTTCATCGGGCTGCCGGGACCGTGGCTTAGTAGTTTGTACTCGTGGCAGCTGCGGATGGAACACAGGGCAAGCATGCGATCCCTGCGCAATACGTGCTTTCCTCCGCGGCTCCCGAACCGCGGACGCTGGTCGACATCCTGTACGACACCGCGCGACGGTTCCCGGACGCCCCGGCGCTCGACGACGGCTCGGTACAACTCACCTATGCCGAGCTGATCACCGACGTCGAGGACAGCGTCTCCTGGCTCGCGGCGCGCGGCATCGGCCGCGGCGACCGGATCGGGATCCGCATGCCGTCGGGCAGCTATGCCCTCTACGTCGCGATCCTGGCCACCCTGGCGGCCGGAGCGGCCTACGTGCCGGTCGACGCCGACGATCCCGACGAACGCGCGCAACTGGTGTTCGGCGAGGCCAACGTCGTCGGCGTGATCACCGAAGCCGGCCTGGTACGCGGCGCCGGCTCGTCGCGGGGCTGGCGCGCCGCGGCACCGCTCGGCCGGGATGACGCGTGGATCATCTTCACGTCAGGTTCGACCGGAACCCCGAAGGGTGTCGCGGTGACGCACCGCAGCGCCGCCGCGTTCGTCGACGCCGAGGCTCGGATGTTCCTGCAGGACAACCTGATCGGGCCCGGTGACCGCGTGCTGGCCGGCCTGTCGGTTGCGTTCGACGCGTCGTGCGAGGAGATGTGGCTGGCCTGGCGGCACGGGGCATGCCTGGTGCCCGCACCCCGGTCGCTGGTCCGCAGCGGCATGGATCTGGGCCCGTGGCTGGTCTCCCGCGACATCACGGTGGTGTCGACCGTGCCAACGCTGGCGGCGCTCTGGCCCGCCGAGGCGCTTGAGGCGGTACGGCTGTTGATCTTCGGCGGCGAGGCGTGCCCGCCCGAACTCGCGCAGCGCCTCGCGGTCGACGGCCGTGAACTGTGGAACACCTACGGGCCCACCGAGGCCACCGTGGTCGCCTGCGGAGCCAAACTGGACGGGCAGAGCCCGGTCAGCATCGGCCTGCCACTGCCGGGGTGGGATCTGGCGGTCGTGGACGCACAGGGTGCGCAGGTTTCCTTCGGTGAGGTCGGCGAGCTGGTGATCGGTGGCGTGGGGCTGGCCCGCTACCTCGACCCGGAGAAGGACGCCGAGAAGTATGCGGCCATGCCGACGCTGGGCTGGACCCGCGCCTACCGCAGCGGCGACCTGGTGCGTCTGGAGAAAGACGGCCTCTACTTCCAGGGCCGCGCCGACGATCAGGTCAAGGTCGGCGGCCGGCGCATCGAGCTGGGCGAGGTGGACAACGCGCTGGTCAACCTGCCAGGCGTGAGCGGCGGCGCGGCGGCGGTACGCAAGACCGCCAGCGGCACGCCACTGCTGGTCGGCTATGTCGCCAGCACCGATCCCGACTTCGACCTAGCGGCGGCCCGTGCCACGCTGGCGGAAGCGCTGCCCGCAGCGCTGGTGCCCCGGCTGGTGCTGCTCGACGAGTTACCGACCCGCACGTCGGGCAAGGTGGACCGCAACGCCCTGCCGTGGCCACCGCCCGGCGAGACCGAACAGGAGACCCCCGACCTGGGCGGCACCCTGGGCTGGCTGGCAGGACTGTGGCGCGATGTCCTCGGCACCGCGATCGAGGGCCCGGAAGCCGATTTCATCGCACTCGGCGGCGGCTCACTGTCGGCGGCTCAGCTGGTGGCCGCGCTGCGGCAGCGTTATCCGCAAGTGACCGTCGCCGACCTTTACGACCATCCGCGGCTGGGTTCGCTGGCCGGCTACCTCGATGAGCTCAAGCCGCCACCGCGGGTGGAAACCCGTGTGGTCAAGCCGACACCGGAGCTCACCCAGGCCGCGCAGGTAGGACTTTCGCTGCCGCTGGCCACCCTGACCGGAGTGCAGTGGGTGGTGTGGCTGGCGTTGCTGAACAACATTGCTGCCGCCGCGGGGATCGTGCCGTGGGCCAAGACGCTGAACTGGTGGTGGCTGCTGGCGGGCTTCCTCGTCTTCATCACGCCCGTGGGCCGGATGGGCATCGCGGTGTTGTTCGCGAGGATGCTGTTAACCGGGCTCGAACCCGGCACATACCGCCGCGGCGGCGCCGTGCACCTGCGGGTCTGGATCGCCGAACGGCTGGCCGACGCCAGCGGTGCGGAGAACCTGGCCGGCGCGCCGTGGATGGTCTACTACGCCCGGGCGCTGGGCAACAACGTCGGCAAGGGCGTCGACCTGCACTCGGCGCCCCCGGTGACCGGCATGCTCAAGCTCGGCCACCGCGCCTCTGTCGAGCCGGAGGTGGACCTGACCGGGCACTGGATCGACGGCGACCTGTTCCACGTCGGGCCCGTGTCGATCGGCAACGACGCCACCATCGGCGCACGCACCACGCTGCTGCCCGGAGCTACCGTCGGCAAGAACGCCGACGTGGCCCCCGGCTCCGCAGTGATAGGCAAGGTGAAGAACGGGCAGTTCTGGAGGGGCTCACCTGCGGTGAAGTCCGGCAAGGCCCGTCATCCATGGCCCGACCACCGGCCGGGCCGCGCCCCGGCGTGGGTGGCGGTCTACGGCGTGACCTCGATCCTGCTGGGCAGCCTGCCGCTGGCCGCGCTGGGCGTCGGGCTAGCCGTGATCGGCTGGGGTGTCCGCGGCACCGCGTCCCCCCATGCGGCGATCCTGCCCGCACTGGCGTGGACGCCGGTAGCCGCACTGGCCGCACTGGTGGTCTACGCCACGCTGACGGTGATCGGCGTGCGACTGCTGTCGCTGCGCCTGACCGAGGGCTACCACCCGGTGCGCAGCCGGATCGGCTGGCAACTATGGGCCACCGAACGGCTGATGGACGCCGCCCGCAACTATCTGTTCCCCATCTACGCCAGCCTGCTGACACCGTGGTGGCTACGGTTGCTCGGCGCGAAAGTGGGCAAGGACACCGAGATTTCGACAGCCCTGTTCACCCCGAAGTTCACCGAGGTGCAGGACGGCGCATTCCTGGCCGACGACACCATGGTGGCGTCCTACGAGCTGGGCGGCGGCTGGATCCACGTCGCAAAGGCCACCATCGGCAAGCGGGCCTTCCTGGGTAATTCGGGCATTACCCAACCCGGCCGCAAGGTGCCCGACGACGGGCTGGTGGCGGTGCTGTCCGCCGCCCCGCACAAGGCCAAGGCGGGATCGTCATGGCTGGGCAGCCCGCCGGTCCGGCTGCGCCGCAACCCAACCGCGGCCGACGCGCTGCTCACGTTCCATCCGTCCAACCGGCTCAAGATCATGCGCGGCACTGTGGAAACCTGCCGCATCATCCCGGTGATCGTGACCTTCGCGATCGGTGTCGCGGTGTTGGGCGCGCTGCAGGCCACGGCGATCCGCATCGGCTATCTGTGGACCGCGCTGGCCAGCGGTGTGGTGCTGCTGGCCGCCGGTGCGGTGGCCGGCGCCATCGCCGTGATCGCGAAGTGGTTGGTGATCGGCCGGATCCGTGCCGTCGAACACCCGCTGTGGTCGTCGTTCGTGTGGCGCAACGAGGTGTCGGACACCTTCGTCGAAACCGTTGCGGCGCCGTGGTTTGCCCGCGCCGCGAGCGGCACCCCGGTGATGAATCTGTGGCTGCGCGGGCTCGGCGCCTCGATCGGCCGCGGCGTGTGGTGCGAAACCTACTGGCTGCCCGAGGCCGATCTGGTCACCCTGGGCACCGGGGCCACGGTGAACCGCGGTTGCGTGGTACAGACGCATCTGTTCCACGACCGCATCATGCGGTTGGACAGCGTCGTGCTGGAGGACGGCGCGACGCTCGGTCCGCACTGCGTGGCGCTGCCCGCGGCCCGGCTGGGTGCCGGGGCCACTGTCGGTCCCGGCTCACTGGTGATGCGCGGCGATGAAGTTCCCCCTTCGACCCGCTGGCAGGGCAACCCGATCGCGCCGTGGAACCTGTTCGGCAAGAAGCGCGTCGCCTCGGCTCCCGAGAAGACCCCCAAGAAGCCCGAGGACACCGCCGCGTGACGCGCTCCGACAAGACGGTCAAGAAAGCCGTGAAGAAGGCATCCCCCGCTCCCGTCATCGACCCGTACCTGCCGGCCAACGGCAACTTCGGCTACCGCGTGTCGCGCTACGAACTCGACCTCGAATACAAGGTTTCGGCCAATCGGCTGGCCGGTGCGGCCACCATCACCGCGGTGACCCTGGCCCAGCTGCGCACGTTCACGCTCGACCTCGCACCCACCATGAACGTGTCGAGGGTCTCGGTGAACGGACGCAGACCCGCCCAGTTCCGTTGTTCGGGCGGAAAACTGCTGATCACCTTGGCCGCGCCACTACCCGCAGGCGCCGCAATGACCGTCTTCGTGCGCTACGGCGGCAACCCGCGCCCCATCGACACCCATTGGGGTGAGGTCGGTTTCGAGGAGCTGTCCAACGGCGCCCTGGTGGCCGGGCAGCCCAACGGCGCGGCCACCTGGTTTCCCTGCGACGACCATCCCAGCGCCAAGGCCAGCTACCGCATCCAGATCAGCACCGACAGCCCATATCTCGCGATCGCCAACGGTGAGCTGGTCTCCCGCAAAGTACGCGCCGGGCACACCGTGTGGACCTACGAGCAGGCCGAGCCGACCTCGAGCTACCTGATCACGCTGCAGATCGGCATGTACGAGAGCTACCGGCTGTCCAAGTCACCCGTGCCGATGCATGCGGTACTGCCGCCCCGGCTCAAGCGTGACTTCGACCACGACTTCGCGCGGCAGCCCCAGATGATGAAGTTGTTCGTCAAACTGTTCGGGCCATACCCGCTGGCCACCGGCTACACCGTGGTGATCACCGACGACGACCTGGAAATACCTCTTGAGGCCCAAGGTATTTCGATCTTCGGCGCCAACCACTGCGATGGAAATCGCGGCGCCGAGCGGCTCATCGCCCATGAATTGGCCCACCAGTGGTTCGGCAATTCGGTGACCGCGCGGCACTGGCGTGACATCTGGCTGCACGAAGGCTTCGCCTGCTACGCCGAATGGCTGTGGTCGGAGAACAGCGGCGGCCCAAGCGCCGCCGATTGGGCCGCACGCTACCACCGCGGCCTCGCCGACCTGCCGCAGAATCTGCTGTTGTCCGATCCCGGGCCCAAGGACATGTTCGACGACCGGGTGTACAAGCGCGGCGCCCTGACCCTGCATGTGCTGCGCAGCCGCATCGGCGACAAGAATTTCTTTGCGCTGCTGCAGGATTGGACGACCAAGTATCGGCACAGCACCGCGGTCACCGACGACTTCACCGGGCTGGCCGCACGCTACGCCGACGAGTCGTTGCAGCCGCTGTGGCAGGCCTGGCTTTATTCGACAGCCCTGCCGCCGCTGTGACCGACGGCGGCGCAAGCGGCTCATCGCCGTTTGATTCTCTTCGCGCAAGCGGCTCATCGCCATCTGATTCTCTTCGCGCAAGCGGCTCATCGCCAGGCCCGGTCACGCGCCACAGCGTCGCAACCGTCGGAGCGGCGACCGCGATCACCGCACTGTGCGGCTACGCCGTGCTGTATCTGGCCGCCAGGGCCCTCGAACCGGCAGGTTTCTCGGTGTTCAGCGTGTTCTGGGGCGCGTTCGGCCTGGTCACCGGGGCCGCCAACGGCCTGCTGCAGGAGGCCACCCGCGAGGTCCGCGCGGTATCGCTCAACCCCGACGTCGGTCCGGGGCACCGCACGCACCCCATGCGGGTGGCCGCGCTGGTGGGAGTCGTCGCCGCCGCGGTGATCGCGGGCACCTCGCCGCTGTGGGCACCACACGTTTTCGTCGAATCGCCCGTGCTCAGTGTGGCGCTGCTCAGCGCGGGCCTGGCCGGGTTCTGCATGCACGCGACCCTGCTCGGCATGCTGGCCGGGGTGAACCGCTGGTCACAGTACGGGGCGCTGATGGTCACCGATGCCGCCATCCGGGTCGCCGTTGCGGCCGGGACCGTCGTGCTGGGCTGGCAGCTGGTCGGCTTCCTGTGGGCCACCGTGGCCGGTGCGGTGGCCTGGCTGATCCTGCTGATCGCCTCACCCGCGACGCGGCTGGCCGCCCGACTGGTCACCGCTGGTAGCCCGGGGACGTTCCTGCGTGGTGCCGCGCACTCGATCGCGGCCGCGGGCGCCAGCGCCATCCTGGTGATGGGCTTCCCCGTGCTGCTCAAGGCCACCTCGGCGGACCTGGGCGCGGCCGGCGGCGTGGTGATCCTGGCGGTGACGCTGACCCGGGCTCCGCTGCTGGTACCGCTGACCGCGATGCAGGGCAATCTGATCGCGCACTTCGTCGACCAGCGTGACGCCCGGTTGCGGGCCCTGCTGGCGCCGGCCGCCGTGGTGGCCGGACTCGGCGCGATCGGGGTGCTGGCCGCCGGGCTGCTCGGCCCGTGGCTGCTGGTGGTGGCCTTCGGTCCCGAATACCGCGCCGAAGGCGCACTGCTGGCCTGGTTGACCGCCGCCGCCGTCGCGATCGCAATGCTGACTCTCACCGGCGCGGCAGCCGTCGCGGCCGCGCTGCACCGCGCCTACGCGGCGGGCTGGATCATCGCCACGGTGGCCGCGGTGGCGCTGTTGCTGCTGCCGGTAGGCCTGCAAACCCGCACGGTGATCGCCCTGCTGTGTGCGCCGCTGGTGGGAATCGCCGTCCACCTGGGCGCGCTGCGCCGGGCATCAGTGCCACCCGCGTAGTAGTTTGGTGCCCATCGACATGCGCTACCACGACGTCTGGATCGTCATTCCCGCCTTCAACGAGGCGACCATCATCGGTGACGTCATCTCCGACGTTCGCTCGGTCTTCCCCAACGTGGTTTGCGTCGACGACGGCAGCCGCGACGACACGGCCGCCGCCGCACTGCGTGCCGGCGCGCACGTCGTCCCCCACCCGGTGAACCTCGGCCAGGGCGCGGCCATCCAGACCGGTGTCGAGTACGCCCGCAGCCGTCCCGGCGCCAGGGTGTTCGCCACGTTCGACGCCGATGGTCAGCACCAGGTCAAAGACGTGATCCGGATGATCGACCGGCTCGACACCGACGACGTCGATCTGGTGGTCGGCACGCGGTTCGCCGGTGTGGTCACACAGACCCCGCCGTTGAAGCGGATCATTCTGCGGGCCGCGGCGGCTCTGAGCCCGCAGAGCCGTGCACTCGGGCTAACCGATGCTCACAACGGGCTGCGGGTGTTCGACAAGAAGGTCGCCGACGAGCTGAACCTCACCATGAACGGCATGAGCCATGCCGGGGAGTTCATCGCCATGGCACACGAAAAGCATTGGCGGGTGGCCGAAGAACCGGTGGAGATCCTCTACACCGACTATTCGAAGTCCAAGGGGCAGCCACTGCTCAACGGGGTCAACATCGTCTTCGACGGGCTGTTACGCAGGAGGTTGTCCCGGTGAACTGGATGCAGGCGCTGCTGATCGGATCCGTGCTGGCACTGCTGATGTACCTGCTGAACTCGCGCCGCAGCGCGCGGTCGAAGGCGTGGGTGAAGGTCGGCTTCGTACTGTTCGTGATAGCGGGCATCTACGCGATCCTGCGGCCCGACGACACCACGGTCGTCGCGAATTGGCTTGGCGTCAAACGTGGTACGGACCTCATGGAGTACGTGCTGATCATCGCGTTTGTGTTCACGACACTGTCGACCTACCTGCGGTTCAAAGACCTCGAACTCAAGTACGCCAGGCTGGCCCGCGCGGTCGCGTTGCAGAACGCCCAAGTGCCTACTGACGGCTGAGCAGCGCCGTCAACAGCGTGATCCGGGAGTCCTCGAGCTCGGGTTGCGGCAATACCCGGCGAACAATGGCAGCACCGTCGAAGGTGTTGAGTACGACGGCGAGCACCGCGGCGAACGCATCCTCGGGGATCTGCTCGGCCCCCGGCGCGAGCTTGGCGGTTTGGTAGATGTTCTCGACGTACTCGGCAAGCACGGTTTGCAGTGTGCCCCGCAGCTTTTCGTCGGTGCGGGCCGCCACCATCAGCTCGTGCCACACGGTGTTGGTGTCGCTACCCGCGATGTCCCGCAGGATCGTCAGCACCGCATACAACGGCGGTTGTTCGGCGGGGATCTGCGCGAGCAACTTGCTGCCCAGCTCAAGCTGACGGCGTGCCACCTCGTGAGCCGTCGCCGCCATGAAGTCGCTCATGGTCGGAAAATGCCGGAACAGCGCACCGTCGGAGACCTTGGCCCGCTTGGCGATCACCGAGGCCGACGCGCGTGCGTAACCCACTTCGACGATGGTGTCGATGCCTGCGTCGAGGAGCCGGGCAACGGTCTCCTCGCGACGCTGCTGCTGGGTTCTGGCCATCTCAGACCGATTGCGCGACAGGTCGTTCGGCGCCCGGGGCACGCAGGTAGCGGCCGGACTTCACGGTGTCGCCGTAGCCTTCGCGGAACTGGCCGTTGCGGAATACCACGGCACCGTTGACGGCCGTCGCGACGATCGCGTCGTCGTTGCGGTTGACCATCCGGCTCAAGCCGCCGTAGAACGGTACCGATTCCTCGTGGTAGGCGTCCACCTCGTCATTGAGCCCGGCCGGGTCGATCACCACGAAGTCAGCGCGATCGCCCTGACGCAGGGTGCCGGCGTCGACACCGAACCAGTCGGCCACCTCCTCGGTCAACCGGTGCACGGCACGCGTCGTGGTCAGGAACGGCCGCCCGGCCAGCTGCGCGTCACGAACCCGCTTGAGCAGCCGCAGCGGGTAGTTGTAGAACGCCATATTGCGCAGGTGCGCACCGGCATCCGAGAAGCCCATGTGCACCGACGGCTCCTTGGCCAGCTTGTCGAGCTGCTTGGGCCGGGCGTTGGCCACGATGGTGGTCCACCGCACATTTCTTTCGCCGTTGCTCACTAATACATCAAGGAACGCGTCGAGCGGGTGGATGCCCCGCTCGTCGGCGATCTGCCCGAAGCTCTTGCCGATCAGCGTCGCATCGGGGCATTCGACGATGGTGGCGTCGTGGAAATCACGGTGCCACAACGTCGGACCGAGCCGACGGCGGTCGAACGACCGGTGGAACCGGCGCCGGTACTCCGGATCGGCCAGCAGCTTGTTGCGCTCCAACTGATCACGCAGGTGCAGTGCGGCGGTGCCGGCACCGAACTCCTCGAACACCGGCAGATCTATTCCGTCCGAATACAATTCGAACGGCACCGGCAGGTGCTGAAACCGCACCTTGGCAGCCAGGATCCTGTTGAGCAGCCGGGTACCCGGCCCGAGCACATGCACAGCGCCCGGCGCTGACTTGGCGTCGGCCGAAACCAGCAGACTCATCCGCACGCCACGGCGGCGGCCGAACCAGCTGCTGCTCTCCAGGAAGAAGTTCAGCGCCTCTTGCGCCTTGGCGACGTTGGGCGCGCTCTGCAACACCCGGCCATGCTCCCGCAGAACCTTGATGAGCCTGCGGCGTTCCCGCCAGGTCGCGAATGTCGAGGGCAGAGCACGCGACCGGAACCGGTCGCCGTCGAGTTTGTCGATCGCGGCGTCCATGCCCGACATGCCGAGCATGCCTGCCTCAAGAGCCTCCCCGAGCTTGGCCGCCATGGTCTCGAGTTCGGCATCGGTCGGGGTCACGTTTCTGGTGGTGGCGCGGTCCAGGCCGAGCACCGAGGCGCGCAGATCGGAATGCCCCAGCATGGACGCGACGTTGGGACCGAGCGGCAGCGCGTCGATGGCATGGATGTACTCGGTCGGATTCGTCCACTTACGGTGCTGTTCCAGCGCTCCTAGGACGAACTTGCGCGGCACCGCCTCGACGCGGCTGAACAGGTCGGCGGCGTCCTCGTTGTCGGCGTAGACGGTCGACAGCGAACACATGCCCAGCAGCACGGTGGTCACGCCGTGGCGCACCGATTCCCGCAGGCCGGGGTCGAGCAGGACCTCGGCGTCGTAGTGGGTGTGCACATCGATGAAGCCGGGCACAACCCACTTTCCGGCCGCGTCGATCACCTCGGGACAGTCGGTCTCGTCGAGCGGCTTCGTCGACACCGCCGCGACGATGCCGTTACGGATACCCAGCGTTCGGACCTGTGGCGGTGCGCCGGTGCCGTCGAACCACAGACCGTCGCGAACGATGACGTCGTAGGTCATAACGCCACGCTAGCTTAGAAAGTGAGCACTCACAATCTTTTTGCGGATTCGGTCTGCCGGGTCCGGAAAAAGTCAACCGTGCGCTCCACGCCGGTCGCGAGCTCGACCTGCGGCTGCCAGCCCAGCAGGCTTTTCGCCCGGCTGGAGTCGAGCTTCGAGCGACGCAGATCCCCCAACCGCGGCGGATGCATCTCCGGCTCGTCCGGCACCCCGACCGCTTTGGCCATCACGGTGTGCAGATCCCTCGTTGAGGTTTCGATGCCCGTGCCGATGTTGAACCGCAGGCCGCCACCCTCGGCGCCCGACGCTTTCACGAACGCGTCGACCACATCGTCGACGAACACGTAATCGCGGGTGTCGGTGCCGTCACCGAAGATCTTCGTCGGGCGGCCCGCCAGCAGGCCCTGGGCGAAGATCGCGACCACACCCGCCTCACCGTGCGGGTCCTGGCGCGGCCCGTAGACGTTGGCCGGCGCGATGTGGGAGCAGTCCAGGCCGTAAAGGTTGCGGAACGTGTTGAGGTAGACCTCGCCGGCGACCTTGCTCGCTGCGTACGGCGACGCCGGGTTCGTCGCGATGTCCTCGCTGGTCGGGTAGATCGGCGGAGTGCCGTAGACCGAACCGCCCGACGAGGTGTGCACCACTTTGCGGACGCCAGCCTGACGGGCCGCCTCGGCCAGGCGGACAGTGCCGACGACATTGACCGTGGCGTCGAGCTGCGGATCGTCCACCGAGCGCTTCACCGAGATCTGGGCCGCCAGGTGGAACACCACCTCGGGCTTGACGTCGGCCAGCAGCCCCGCGAGGTCGGCGTCGACGATGTCGGCCTTGATGAACTCGAAGTTCGCGTTGTTCTCGGCATCCTGCAGGTTGTCCACCCGCCCGGTGCTCAGATCATCCAAACCGGCGACGCTGTGCCCGTCGGCCAACAGCCGATCCACCAGCGTCGATCCGATAAAACCTGCCGCGCCTGTCACCAGTGTCCGCACGATGACACCGTACAGTCGGCAAGAGTGAACTGGGTCGCCCGTACCGCCGCCGCACTGATCGTGGCGCAGCTCATGGTTCGAGGCGTGCTCGCGTTCGGCGGCTATTTCTACTGGGACGACCTCATCCTCGTCGGCCGCGCCGGCACCCAGAACCTGCTGTCCGCGGGGTATCTCTTCGACGATCACGACGGCCACGTCATGCCCGGCGCGTTCCTGGTCTCCGGGGTGATCACGCGGCTGGCACCGCTGAACTGGGTGGGGCCCGCGGTGAGCCTGGTGGTACTGCAATTGCTCGCTTCACTTGCACTGCTGAGGGCGCTGTGGGCGATCCTCGGCTGGCGACCGGTGCTGCTCGTGCCGCTCACGTTCGCACTCTTCACCCCGCTGGGCGTGCCCGGGTTCGCCTGGTGGGCCGCCGCGCTGAACTCGCTGCCCATGCTGGCGGCGCTGGCCTGGGTGTGTGGTGAAGCGGTCCTGCTGGTGCGCACGGGAGCCGCGCGGCATGCCGTGATCGGTGCGCTGGTCTACCTCGGCGGCTTGCTGTTCTTCGAGAAGGCCGCGGTGATCCCGTTCGTCGCCTTCGCCGTCGTCGCCCTGCTGGGCCACGTGACGTCGACGTTCGGGCTTCGGGACGTCTGGCTACGCGGTCTTCGGTTGTGGACGACGTGCCTGGCGCTGACGGTCGCGTGGATCGGCGTGTACCTCGTCGTCGTCAATCAGAAGCGCTGGAGTTTCGACCTCGGCATGACCTGGGATCTGCTGAGCCGCTCGTTCACGCACGGCATCGTGCCGGGCCTGGCCGGCGGACCCTGGGCCTGGCAGCGCTGGGCGCCGGCGTCGCCGTGGGCCACCCCGCCGGTTGCCGTTATGGCGCTGGGTTGGGTGGTGCTTGCCGCGGCGGTGGCCGCGGTGCTGGTTCGCAAGCAGCGGATCTGGCCTGTGCTGGCGGTGGCCTTGGGCTATGCGATTGCCTGTCAGATACCCATCTATCTGATGCGGTCGTCGCGGTTCACCGCGCTGGAGCTCGCACAGACGCTGCGCTACCTGCCCGATCTCGTGGTGGTGCTGGCTCTGCTGGCCGCGGTGGGCTTCTGTGCGCCGAACCGGGTGACGCCTGTGCTCGACGCCTCACGAGCAAGGACAGTCGTATGTGCGGGCGTGGCCATCGCTTTCGTGGGCAGCAGCCTGTACTCGACCGCGACGTTCCTGAGGGTGTGGCGCGACAGCCCGGTGCCGGCCTACCTGGCCAATGCGCAGGCGGGGCTGGCAATGGCGTCCTCGGCGCCACAGCTGGACCAGGAGGTCGACCCGCTGATCCTGCAACGGGTGGCCTATCCGGAGAACCTTGCCAGCCACATGTTCGCGCTCGTCCGCGCGCGCCCCGAATTCGCCTCGGCGACAACCGAACTCCGCATGTTCGACCGCGCGGGAGAGCTCCTACCAGCCGTCGTGACCTGGGTGCGCAGCATCGCCGAAGGGCCTGCGCCGCACTGCGGCTTCCTGGTCCAGCCCGACGCTCCCGTCCGCATGCCGCTGGACGGCCCACTACTGCCGGCTGATTGGACCGCCGAGATCAACTACCTGGCCAACAGCGATGGTTCACTGATCATGTCCCTGCCTGAAGGACCCGAAACCAAGGTGCCCGTGCATCCGGGGCTCAACCGGGTGTTCGTCCGGCTGCCCGGTGCCGGCGACGCAATTCTCGTGCGGGCCAACACCGCCGCGCTGTCGGTCTGCATCTCCCCCGGGCCGGTTGGATTCCTGGCGCCGAGGTAGGTGCTACGGCACTGCCCGTTCGCTCCCACGCTGGAGAGATGGAGCCACCTGGGGGAATCGAACCCCCGACCTATTCATTACGAGTGAATCGCTCTACCGACTGAGCTAAGGTGGCGCTGCCCGTCGCGATGAGCCATCGTCACGGGCGGCATGAGTCTACGGCAGCGTCCTGCCCAGACCCAACTCAACCACGCAGGGCCTGCCCGACGGTGGCGACCATGGCGTCGACGGCGAACTTCGGTTTGACGTTGACAGCCAGGGCCTCGCGGCATTCCAGCACTGCCTCGATGCAGCGCAACAGTTTGTCCGGTGATGCGTGTGCGGCCATCGCCGCGACCTTCTCGGCCATGTCCGGGTGGTTGGCCGTCACACCGGCCGCTCCCGAGGACACCAGCAGCGCGTCGCGGAAATAGGTCGCAAGGTCGATCAGGGCCCGATCCAGCGCGTCGCGTGACGCCCGGGTCTGCCGGGATTTCTGCCGCTTCTCCAGCTCCTTGAGCGCTCCGGCAGCACCGCGCAGTGTGCCCGCGGTGCCCTTGCCGGTACCGCCGGCACCCAGCGCGGTCTTCAGCTCATCGGTCTCGGTCTCGTTGCGACCAGCCGTCAACGCCAACGCCTCGGCCTCGGCGACCGCCACCATCTCCTCGGCGGCCGCATAGGCCCGCGACGGTGTGGCGGCGTCCCGGGCCAGGCTCAGTGCCCGCATCCGGCGCTCCCTGGCCTCGGGATCGGTGGCGAGCCGCCGAGCCCGCCCAACGTGCCCACCGCTGACCGAAGCCGCCCAGCGGGCATCGTCGGCGGGCAAGCCGTCGCCGGTGATCAGCACGTCGGCGATGGCGTCCACGCCCGGCGTCGTCAACGCCACGTGCCGGCAGCGCGAGCGCAGCGTGATCGCGATGTCCTCGGGATCCACCGACGGCGCGCACAGCAGGAACACCGTCGACGACGGCGGCTCCTCCACCACCTTGAGCAAGGCATTTGCCGCACCCTCGGTGAGCCGGTCAGCGTCCTCGATCACCACGATCTGCCAGCGCCCGGTGCCGGGACGCCGTGAGGCGATCTGGACGATCTCACGCATCTCCTTGACCGCGATGGACAGCCCCTCGGGGACGATGCGCCGCACATCGGCGTGTGTACCGGCCATCGTCGTCGTGCAGGCACGGCACTGACCGCACCCGGGTGTCCCGTCCGACGTGCACTGCAGTGCGGCCGCAAAACACAACGCCGCCACCGACCGACCCGAGCCCGGCGGGCCGGTGATCAGCCAGGCATGCGTCATAGATCCGACGCTGACGGCATTGTGCCCTGAATCACCATAAGCATCGCCCCGCGCCGCAGCGGCGGCCGCCACCAGCTCCTGTTCGACCGCGTGCTGGCCGACCAGCCGCGAAAACACCCCGCTCATCACCGCCAACAGTAGTGGTCAGGCCGACACAACCGGTGTACGGCAGCGCTGAACATCCCCCGGGACCGATACGGTGAACGGGTGACTGCCGGGCCAGAACCGATGGGGCGAATCACCGCATTCGTCCGATGGGTGGCGCGCACCCCGTGGCCGGTGTTCACGCTGGGCATGCTGCAGTCCGACATCATCGGCGCGCTGTTCGTTCTCGGCTTTCTGCGATTCGCCCTGCCGTCCGAGGACCGCATCCAGCTGCAGGACCTGCCCGCCGCCAACCTGGCGGTGTTCCTGGGTTACCTCTTCGTCGCGTTCACCGTCGGCGCCTACCTGAGCCTACGGTTGCTGCTGCCGGTCATCCGCTGGCAGCGCCGCGACACCCTCTTGGCCGACAGCGACCCCGCCATCACGGAGCTGGCCCGCACCCGGGCGCTGCGGATGCCGTTCTACCGGACACTGATCAGCGTCACCAATTGGTGCCTCGGTTCGGTCGTGTTCATCGCGGCCAGCTGGCCGGTGGCGAGCCGGTCTGCGCCCGTGGTCGCGGTCGCCACCGCACTGGGCGCCACCGCCACCGCCATCATCGGCTACCTGCAGTCCGAACGTGTGCTGCGCCCGGTGGCCGTGGCCGCGCTGCGCGGCGGTGTACCGGAGAACTTCCACGCCCCCGGCGTCATCCTGCGTCAGGTGCTGACCTGGGTGCTGTCCACCGGGGTGCCGCTGCTCTCGATCGTGCTGGCCCTGGTGGCCAGCAAGTTCTCGATCCTGACCACGACTGCCGATCAGCTGACCACCCCGCTGCTGTTGCTGGCCATCGCCGCATTGGTGATCGGGCTCGCCGGCACCGTTCTGGTGGCCATGTCGATCGCCGACCCGCTACGTCAACTGCGGTGGGCGCTCGGCGAGGTGCAGCGCGGCAACTACAACGCGCACATGCAGATCTACGACGCCAGTGAGCTGGGCCTGCTGCAGGCCGGGTTCAACGACATGGTGCGTGATCTGGCCGAGCGGCAGCGGCTGCGTGACCTGTTCGGCCGCTACGTCGGCGAGGACGTGGCCCGCCGGGCGCTCGAGCGTGGCACAGAGTTGGGCGGCCAGGAGCGCGACGTGGCCGTGCTGTTCATCGACCTGGTGGGGTCGACGCATCTGGCGTCGACCATTCCCGCCTCCGAGGTGGTCAACCTGCTCAACGAGTTCTTCCGGGTCGTGGTCGACACCGTCAATCGGCACGGCGGGTTCGTCAACAAGTTTCAGGGCGACGCCGCTCTGGCCATCTTCGGTGCGCCGATCGAGCATCCCGACGCGTGCGGCGCCGCCCTGGCGGCCTCCCGTGAACTGCACGATGAGCTGCTCAGCGTGCTGGGCACCGAAGCCGAGTTCGGGATCGGGGTTTCGGCCGGCCGTGCGATCGCCGGCCACATCGGCGCTCAAGCTCGGTTCGAATACACCGTGATCGGCGACCCGGTCAACGAGGCGGCCCGCCTGACCGAGCTCGCCAAGCTGGAGGAGGGCCACGTGCTGGCCTCGGCCATCGCGGTCAGCGGTGCGCTCGACGCCGAGGCGCTGTGCTGGGATGTCGGCGAGATCGTCGAACTGCGCGGCCGCACCGCGCCCACCCAGCTGGCCCGCCCGGTGAACCTGGTGACGGCGGCCGAACTCGACCGCCAACTCGTGTCGGAGAATTCGCCCGAATCCGGGGTATGAGCACGCGGCTTTTGCTCAAGCCTTCTTGGCCGCTGCCTTCTTCGCCGGCGCTTTCTTGGCGGGAGCCTTCTTGGCCGGCGCCTTTTTGGCGGCCTTCTTCACCGGCCCGCGGGCCCGACGGTCGGCCAACAGCTCGGAAGCCCGCTCGTCGGTGATGGAGGCGACGTCGTCACCCTTGCGCAGGCTCGCATTGGTCTCGCCGTCGGTGACGTACGGGCCGAACCGGCCGTCCTTGATCACCATCGGCTTGCCGGATGCCGGGTCGTTACCCAGCTCTCGCAGCGGCGGGGTCGACGCGGCCTGGCGGCCACGACGCTTGGGCTCGGCGTAGATTTTCAGCGCATCGTCGAGGGTGATGGTGAACATCTGCTCCTCGTTGGCCAGCGAGCGAGAATCTGTGCCGCGCTTGAGGTACGGCCCGTAACGGCCGTTCTGCGCGGTGATCTCCTCGTTGTTCGACGGGTCCACACCCACCACCCGCGGCAGTGACAAAAGCTTCAGCGCATCGTCGAGCGTCACCGTCTCCAGGTCCATCGACCTCAGCAGTGACCCGGTGCGCGGCTTGGGTCCGGTCGGTTTTTTACCCCTCTTCGCCGTCGCGCCGGCGGCACCATCGTCGGGTTCCTCGGGCTCGGGCAGGATCTCGGTGACGTAGGGACCGAACCGGCCGTCCTTGGCCACGATCTCGTGCCCGGTCGTCGGATCGACACCCAGCACGCGGCCCTCTTGCGGTGTGGCGAAGAGCTTTTCGGCCAGTTCCAGAGTCAGCTCGTCGGGCGTCAGCTCGTCCTTGAGGTTGGCGCGCTGCGGCTTCAAGGCGCCGTCGGGAGCTTCAGGATCAATGACCATGCGCTCCAGGTACGCCCCGTTGCGGCCCACCCGGACATTGATGGCTCGCCCTTCGGAATCGTCAAAGAGCTTGATGGAGTTGACTTCCCGAGCGTCGATGCCCTCGAGGTTGACGCCTACCAGCTTCTTGAGCCCACCGGCGCGGGCCACCGAGCCCTCGACGCCATGCTCGCCGCCGAAGTAGAAGTTGTTGAGCCAGTTGGTACGTCGCTCCTGGCCGTTGGCGATCTCGTCGAGCTCGTCCTCCATGGCCGCGGTGAAGTCGTAGTCCACGAGCCGGCCGAAGTGCTGTTCGAGCAGGCCGACGACGGCGAACGCGACCCAGGACGGCACCAGGGCGCTGCCCTTCTTCTGCACGTAGCCGCGGTCCTGGATGGTCTTGATGATCGAGCTGTACGTCGACGGCCGACCGATGCCGAGCTCTTCGAGCACCTTGATCAGCGAGGCTTCGGTGAAGCGCGCCGGCGGCGACGTGGTGTGGCCGTCGGCGCTCAGATCGGCGGCGTCGACCCGCTGTCCCTGGGTCAGGTTGGGCAACCGGCTCTCGGCGTCGTCGGACTCGCCGCCGGCGAGTTCGTCGATGCTCTCCACGTAGGCCTTGAGGAAGCCCGGGAACGTGATGGTGCGGCCCGACGCGTTGAATACCACCTGCTCGCCACTCGCGGCCTGACCGGAAATGCGCAGCGATAGCGTCGTGCCGCGGGCGTCGGCCATCTGCGACGCGACGGTGCGCTGCCAGACCAGCTCGTAGAGCCGGAATTCATCGGCGTCAAGCTGCGCGTGCAGCTGGCCCGGCGTGGCGAACACGTCACCGGCCGGCCGGATGGCCTCGTGGGCCTCCTGGGCGTTCTTGACCTTGCGGGTGTACTGCCGCGGCGTCGGGTGCACGTATTCGTCGCCGTAGAGCTGGCGGGCCTGATTGCGCGCAGCATTGATGGCCGACTCCGACAAAGTCGTCGAGTCGGTACGCATGTAGGTGATGTAGCCGTTCTCGTACAGGCGCTGCGCGATGCTCATGGTGCGCTCGGAGGAGAACCGCAGCTTGCGCCCGGCCTCCTGCTGCAGCGTCGAGGTCATGAACGGGGCGTACGGGCGGCGGGTGTACGGCTTCTGCTCGACCGAGCTGACCGCCAGCTGCGCACCGCGCAGGCCAGCCGCCAGAGCAGATGCGGCGGCCTCGTCGAGGACGAGCACCTCGTCGGGCTTGCGGACCTGGCCGAGCGAATCGAAATCGCGGCCGGTGGCCACGCGACGACCGTCGACGGTGTTGAGCTTGGCGGTGAACCTCGGAGGTGACGCCTCCGGATCCGAAACGCTCGCGTCCAGCTCGGCGGTGACGTCCCAGTAGCCGGCGCTGCGGAACGCCATGCGCTCACGCTCACGGTTGACGATGATGCGGGTCGCCACGGACTGCACACGGCCCGCCGACAGCTTCGGCGCGACCTTCTTCCACAGCACGGGGCTGACCTCATAGCCGTACAGCCGGTCGAGGATGCGGCGCGTCTCCTGCGCGTCGACCAGGGAGATGTCCAGGTCGCGTGGGTTCTCGGCGGCGGCGCGGATGGCGGGCTCGGTGATCTCGTGGAACACCATCCGGCGGACCGGGACGCGCGGCTTCAGCGTCTCCAGCAGGTGCCAGGCGATCGCCTCGCCTTCGCGGTCACCGTCCGTGGCCAGATAGAGCTCGTCGACGTCCTTGAGCAGGCCCTTGAGCTCGGCGACCGTGGTCTTCTTGTCCGGGCTGACGATGTAGAGCGGCTCGAAGTTGTCGTCGACATTGACCCCCAGCCGGGCCCACGGCTCGGATTTGTACTTCGCCGGAACGTCTGCGGCGTTGCGCGGCAAGTCCCGAATATGGCCGCGCGAGGACTCGACAACATAGTTGGAGCCCAGGTAACTGGCTATTTTGCGTGCTTTTGTCGGCGACTCGACAATGACGAGTCGCCGGATCTTCCCGGTTCTACCGCTACTGGCCCTCTTAGGGTCATCGCCAGCCAACTGTGCCTACGCTCCACTTCTGTCAACGGCCCCGACGTGCAGGCCAACTGACAATTTCGCATTCTGCGCGAGCCTACGCAAACTGACTGCCCTGTGGACAACCATTAAATACGCGGCCAGTGCGCTAACGCACCAACCTCCTGCGGGGGTTCCCCGACGTTTTCTACCAGGCGCGACAGTCTTCGCCGCCCGCTGATCCGCAACGCCGGATGCGAGCCTCGGGTGCCGATCAGCGTGGGGGCAATGCCCACCCGCATCATGGCCGCTGCCAGCGGTGCGTGGGTATCGGGCGCATGCGGGTCCAGGCCCAGCAGATAACGGTCGTCGGCTTCAGGCGTTCCCGCCGCGAGCACCCACGCGCGCAGCTCACGTGCACCGGGCAGCCAGGTCACCGGAACCGTCTTGACCGCGCCCCTGGTCCACTCTTGGGCGATCGGCAGCAGCTGTGGGTCCACCGCGGTGCGCACCAACGGGGTGTTCTCGTCCGTATGCGTGATCTCCGGTGCAAGACCGGCCTGGCGCATCATCTCGGCCAGCCCGCCGGCCCGCCAGGACTCGTCCACCACGACCGAGATGCGGGCCGCCTGCTGACCGTCGACGTTCACCAGCACGATCTGCCCCGGGCCGGCAAGCAACCCGGTGAGATCGGTGACCGTAGGCGGTACCGACTCAGCCGAGAAGAAGGACAGCTGGCTCACAAATCGACAGTAAGCCAGCAGACCTTGAAAAGCAGAACACCCCCGCGGATGTCCGATGTGGGACTGTCGCGGGGGTGCCCTGTCAGGTTTGGGTTGGCTCAGACGGCCCGAACACCCGTGGCCTGCGGCCCCTTGGGGCTCTGGCCGACCTCGAACTCAACCTTCTGGTTCTCCTCCAGGGTGCGGAAACCGCTACCCTGGATTTCCGTGTAGTGGACAAACACGTCGGCAGAGCCGTCCTCGGGGGCGATGAAGCCGAAGCCCTTCTCCGCGTTGAACCACTTCACAGTTCCCTGTGGCATCTTTCGTTCTTTCCTTCTCTTCTTACCGGGTGCGGTCCACCGACTTCCGGCGTACCGGGCCCGTTCCGACCGCCATACCAACGCGTGTGTCGTCGGAACTGACCCGACCTACAACCCTCGCAGGAACCGCGATCGCAACGACGATCCTGCGAGTGCGAGTAACAAACACAGAAGCTGCGACCGTGATTAGTCAATCACGTTCTCCGCTGGTGCGACAGTCTCGGCGTGCACTGTGTGGTGAACAATTCGTTTACAAAGCCGGGCGGCGCGTCCCGGAGCGCGTTTCAGGAGGTCACGGGGTGTCGGATCGGGGGTCGGATTTCGGCCGCGGACGCGAGGAGCAACAGGGGTTTGGCCGGGAACTCCTTGCCTGCGCGGTCGAGGGCACGCCCGCCGATGAGCACCCCCTGCGTCACGTCGCCGACTTACCGCCGCGTCCGGGCCGCCCGGCGGAGTGGCCGCCCTGGGCGGATCCAGATGTGGTGCGGGCGTTCCATGATCGCGGTATCACCGCGCCGTGGGCGCACCAGCTCGCCGCGGCCCAATTGGCTCACGACGGCCGGCATGTGGTCATCTCGACGGGCACCGCGTCAGGCAAGTCACTGGCGTACCAGCTGCCGATCCTGTCCACCTTGGCCACAGATCCACGGGCCCGCGTGCTGTACCTGTCCCCGACGAAGGCGCTCGGCCACGACCAGCTGCGTACGGCGCACACCCTGACCGAAAGCGTCACCGCACTGCGGGATGTCGCGCCGGTGTCCTACGACGGCGACAGCCCCACCGAGGTGCGCCGCTTCGCCCGCGAACGGTCACGGTGGATCTTCTCCAACCCGGACATGATCCATCTGTCGCTATTGCGCAACCATGCCCGCTGGGCGGTGTTCCTGCGCAATCTGAAGTTTGTGGTTGTCGACGAATGTCATTACTACCGCGGTATTTTCGGATCGAATGTGGCGATGGTGCTGCGTCGGCTGCTGCGGCTGTGCGAGCGGTACTCGCCCAGCGACGCCACTCCGACGGTGATCTTTGCCAGCGCCACCACCTCCGCACCGGCCGACACCGCCGCCGAGCTGATCGGCCAAACCGTCGCAGCCGTGGCCGACGACGCATCTCCTCAGGGGGCGCGCACCATCGCCCTGTGGGAACCGGCGCTGCTGCCCGATCTGGTGGGCGAGAACGGCGCACCGGTGCGGCGCTCGGCCGGCGCCGAGGCCGCCCGGGTGATGGCCGATCTGGTCGAGGAGGGTGCCCGCACCCTCACCTTCGTACGGTCACGCCGAGGCGCCGAGCTCACCGCGCTGGGCGCCAGGGCTCGGTTGGCAGAAACCGCACCGGAGCTGGCCGAGCGGGTCGCGTCCTACCGGGCCGGTTATCTCGCCGAGGACCGGCGAGAATTGGAACGCGCGTTGGCCGACGGACGGCTGCGCGGGGTGGCCACCACCAACGCGCTCGAGCTCGGGATCGACATCGCAGGCCTGGACGCGGTGGTGCTGGCCGGCTTTCCCGGCACGGTCACGTCGTTCTGGCAGCAGGCCGGGCGCTCCGGGCGGCGCGGGCAGGGCGCACTGATCGTGTTGATCGCGCGCGACGACCCGCTGGACACCTACCTCGTGCACCATCCGGGCGCGCTGTTGGACAGGCCGATCGAGCGGGTGGTCATCGACCCGACCAACCCCTACGTGCTCGGGCCCCAACTGCTGTGCGCCGCAGTCGAACTCCCGTTGACCGACGCCGAGGTGCGCAGATGGGACGCCGAACCGGTGGCTGCGGCGCTCATCGACGATGGCTTGCTGCGCCGGCGGGCGGGCAGCTACTTCCCCACTCCCGGCGCCGATCCGCATCCCGCGGTGGACATCCGCGGCTCCATCGGCGGGCAGATCGCCATCCTGGAAGCCGACACCGGCCGGATGCTGGGCAGCACCGGAGCCGGTCAGGCGGCCTCGTCGATACATCCCGGCGCGGTGTATCTGCACCAGGGCGACAGTTATCTGGTCGACTCGCTGGATTTCGAAGACGGCATCGCATTCGTGCACGCCGCCGACCCCGCTTACCGTACCTACGCCCGGGAGGTCACCGACATTGCCGTCACCGGCCCCGGCGAACGGAGCACATACGGTCCGGTGACGGTGGGGCTCGTGCCGGTATCGGTGAGCAACAGCGTGGTCGGCTATCTCCGGCGGGGGATCGACGGCGAGGTGATCGATTTCATCGAACTCGACATGCCCACAAGCACCTTGGAAACCATGGCGGTGATGTGCACAATCACACCGGACGCATTGGAGCGCAACGGTATTGATGCGTTGGCGACGCCGGGGGCACTTCATGCCGCCGAACATGCCGCGATCGGCCTACTGCCGCTGGTGGCCAGTTGCGACCGCGGCGACATCGGTGGAGTGTCAACGCCGGTGGGTCCGGCCGGTGTTGCCGGACTGCCCGCGATCTTCGTCTACGACGGCTATCCGGGCGGGGCGGGATTCGCCGACCGCGGCTTCCGCCAGTTGAGCACCTGGTGGGGCGCGACGGCCGCGGCGATCGAGGCATGTGAGTGCCCGCACGGTTGTCCGTCCTGCGTCCAATCACCGAAGTGCGGCAACGGTAACGATCCGCTCGACAAAGCCGGCGCGGTGCGGGTACTTCGCCTGGTGCTCGGCGCGCTGAATAGTGCCTGAGTGATCCGAACCGTGACGACGACCGACCCCTCGACAGTCGACTGCACGGATCGACAACTCTTTACCCGGGCGGGCACGCCGAAACACACAGACTTTGCAACGAACGGTCGGACAACGCGATCCGTTCTCAATCCCAGGCTCGGGTGCAGTGGCAAATTACTTGAATCCACTCATGTTCGCAACCTGACTGCCTGTTCATAGGTCATACATGACGGTGCCGCGGGGCCGATCGCAACAGATTTCGTCGTTGCTGTGGCGACAACGATGCGCAAACCACCCATCGGTAAAATGCCCGCCATGACCCACGACTGGCTGCTCGTGGAGACACTGGGCAGCGAACCCGCCGTGGTCGCCAGAGGTTCTCAGACGAAGAACCTCGTTCCGATCAGTGTGTTCCTGCGCCGCAACCCCAACCTGACAGCGATCCAGAGCGCGATCGGGGAGACCATGCGTGCAGGTCAAGGCCTCAGCACCATCACCTCGAAGAACGATCGCGTGATCCGCACCGAGCTGGTGAGGATGTCCGACGGACGGATCCACGGCGTACACGTCTGGATCGGTCCAGTCGACGTCGAGCCACCTGAACGACCCATCCCCGGTCCGCTGAAATGGGACCTTACGACCGCAGTCGCCACCGATACCGCGGAATCCATCCGCAACAGCGGGATGAATCCCGACACCGAGGTCACCCATGGTCGGGCGTTTGCCGACGACCTGCCCACAAGGGATCTCAACGCCAGCGAAACAAAAGTGTTGTCGATGACAATAAAACCGGAGCCCGGCAACACCCTCTGCACCACGTGGGATGTCACCGATTTCCGGGGCGAGCCGATCACCGTCGGGTTTGTGTCTCGCGTGGCATACGAATCCGAGGACGACGGCACAGAGCACTTGATCTGCCGCGCGATGAACTGGCGCAGCGAACGTGACGGCCAGGCGATCGCCGCCGACTACCTGGCACAACGCATCCTCGACGGGCTCGCCCGTCCGGGCGTGCACAGAGCGCTGATCGACCTCAAGAACTGGAAGTTGTTGAAGTGGCTTGATGAACCGGCACCTTTCATCGATTGGCGCAGCCGCGACGGCGGGACCTCGCGGGTACACCCCGCAGATGCCCGCCACATGGCCGCAATGACAATCGAATTCGCCGGCGGCATGGCCTCCGCGGTGCTACGGATGCGCAGGGTTGATGGCGGCTGGCTTCCGATCCACCTGACCATCAACCGAATCGAGCTCGAACCGGGCACCTTCGCCGGTCTGGTGGCATTGCGACTACCGACCGAATCCGAGCTCGCCGCCGCCGACCTCGATGAGATTAGCTAAGAAGCGGTTTCGAGCAACCGATTTTCGAGGATGTGCGTATTCGGCGTCGTATTGGTGTGGCGCAACGTGTTCCGGACGAGAAAGTAGACCGGAGGGATACCGAGCAGCACCAACATGCCCGCGTACGGAGCGGCAGCGCTGAAGTCCAGTGATTCTCCGTTTGTGGTGGCCCACAGCTCAGTCGAGAGGGTGTGGGCATTGAACGGGATCAGGATCAGCGTGGTGGTGAGTTCCTTGCTGGCGTCCAACGCGACCAAGAGTGCCCCCGCGATGAACCCAGGCATGGCCAGTGGCAACGTAACCCGCACGAACGCTCGGCCGGGTGTGGCGCCGAGGGACGCCGCAACGTCGTCGTAGGTGCGGCGCGCGGCGTCGAGTCCGACGCGCTGGTTGGCGACGGCCAGCGGCACGAACAGCACCACGTATGCGGCGATCAGCACCACCGGAGTTTTGTAGACGGCCGGAACGAGCCGGATGGCCAGGTACACCAGCGCCAACGCCAGGATGGCGCTCGGGATGGCATGCGCGAGCCAGACCGCACGCTCACTCAACGTGGCGGCCAACCCGGGCCTGCGCACCACCGACCAGCTGACCGGAAGAGCGATCACGGTCGCTACCAGTGCGGCGGCGACGGCGTAGCTCAGCGTGGTGCCCACCGCGGTGCCGACCACTCCCCAGTCCACCCGGACCGTCCGGCCGGAGACCGTCAGGCCACGCACCGTCATGTACACCGTGGGCCCCACCGCGGCCAACAGCACGGCAAGACTGAGTATCACCGCGGGTACGCGTACCCATCCGAGGGAAATGCGCCGCGGGGGCCGCGCGACGCCGCGCGCGACGTCGCCACTTCGGTTGTGCCCGTTGAGGATCTGAGTGAACAGCAGCACGGCCGCCGCCAGTGCCATCAGGACCAGCGACAGCGAGCGCGCCGACCGGTAGTCGGCATAGTCGATCATCTCGGCCATGATCTTGGTGGTCAGGGTGCTGCGGCCGAGCTGGACCATGGCACCGTACTCGGCCAGCACGTGCAGGGCGACGATCAGCAGACCCACAGCGAGCGCCGGGCGCAGACCCGGCAGGATGACCTCGACCAGCACGGCGCTCCGACGCCGCCGCAGGCTCGCGACAACCTCTTCCAGTGCCGGGTCGATGTTGCGCAACGCAATGACGGCGGGCAGGAACACATACGGATACAACGTCAGGGCGATCACCAGCGCCGCACCGCCGAAGCTGGTCACGAACCCCAGCCTCGGGGCGTACGTGAGTTCGGTGGAGTACGCGGCGTAGGCGGCGACGAATCCCGGCACAGCCAACGGCATCGCGAACACCACGGTGAAGAGCCGGGGATACGGCAGGGTTGTGCGAACCACGAGCAACGCACAGACGACCCCGAGCACGGCGGTCAACGCGCAGATCAACAACGTCAGGCCGATCGTCTGCCACAACGCAGCGGCCGTCGCCGGATAGCGGAACTGTTCGGCGATGTCCGCCAACGAGATTCCGGTGAGAAACAGATAGCCAACGGGTACGAGCGAGATGACACCGACGGCGGCCGCGCACAGCGCAGCCGCCGTCGGACGGGCCCGATACCGACCGGAAATCATCCGCCGGACATACCGAGTTGCTTAAGCAGGTCCTCGGCCTGCGACGAGTTGGCCAGCTGGTCCATATCGAAAGGCGGTGACTGGATTTCACCGAGATCACCGGCGATAGAACTGGAAACGCCTGGTGCGACTGGATATTGGGCCTCGGACACGTCGGCGGGCGCGGTGGCGATGAGGTGCTGTCCCCCGTCCTTCGAGGTCAGCCAGGCCAGGAATTTCTGGGCCGCCTCGGCGTTCTTGCTCGACTTCAGCACGCCCGCACCGGAAGACAGGATGAGGTTGCCCGGATCCACTTCGGGGAAGTGGTAGATCTTCGAGGTCAGCTTGTCCGGGCCGCCCTTCTCGTTCGCCAGGACCCACCAGTAGTAGTGATTCGACAGTCCCATGGCGTGTTTACCGGCTTCGACGGTGTCACGGACGTTGCCGTTCTTGTGCTCATTGACGCCGTTGGCCTTGATGCCTTCGAGGAAGGTCCGCGTGGCGGGTTCGCCATTGGTGGAGATGAGGTACTGGGTGGTCGCCACGAACGCCCCCGATGGGGCCCAGGCGAACTTTCCCTTGTACGGCGGCGCAATGATGTCGTTCAGCGTCTTGGGCAGCTGATCGACGCTGATCTCGCGGGGGTTGTAGTAGAGCACCCGGGCGCGTGCCGCGTAGGCGACCCACAGTCCCTTGCCCGAACTCAGGCCGGGGCGCACCTGAGCGAGAGTCGCGGGTTCGACGGGGTTCAGGAGTCCGGCCGCGCCGAGTTCGGCCACGGGCGCCGGATCTTCGGAGAGGAACACGTCGGCCTTGGTGGCAGCGCCCTCGGCCTGGATCTGACCGAAGGAAGCGTCGTTTTGAATGTTGAACTTGACGCCGGTCTGCTTGGTGTATTCCTCGGTCAATCCCTTGACGAGGTCAGCGTGCTGATCGCTGTAGACGGTCAGGGTGACGTCACCCTGATTCTGCGATCCGCCGGACGGCCCGCCACCGCAGGCGGCGAGGGTCACGGTCAGCACAAACGAGGCCAGCACGGCACCCGCGCGGGGGAGGCGTCGGAAGGTCATGGCAGCGCGATCCCTTCTGCAGCGAAGATCATCGAACGCTCGGCAAGTACCGAACGAACCCCAACCTAACAGATTAGGGTAGGCGAACCTCAGTAAACTGCCGGAGGATACGCACTCACCGGGCCCCTGATGTCGAGTTCGGCCTGGTCACCGACGCGGTAGCGCTGCCGTCCCGGCACCCGCACGGGCACGGGTTGCGACACCCCGGGCACGGTGACGCGCAGCAACGCGTCGTGACCGAAGTACAACGTCGAGCGGACGGTGCCGATCACCGCAGCGGACGCGCCGGCACCGGTACGCACCCGCAGTCCGATCTGTTCGGGACGAACCAGCACATCGCACACGTCGCCGCCGCCCCAGGAGGCTACCGGCAACCGGCCGAGGGCACACGTCGCATGGACGCCGTCTGCATCGCGGTTGATCCGGCCGGGAACCACGACCGCCTCGCCGAGAAAACCGCCGAGTTCCGTGTCCACCGGATGGTCGTAGACCGTGCGGGGCTCTCCGGCGGCGACCACTCGGCCATCGCGCATGACAACCAGGTGGTCCGACAGGGACAGAGCCTCGGCTTGATCGTGCGTCACAAGCAATGTCGTTGCCCCGGTGGCCCGAAGCAGGTCGCGGACCTCCTCCCGAAGCTCGACCCGCAACTGCGCATCGAGCGCCGAGAACGGCTCGTCGAGGAGCACCAACTCCGGTTCAGGTGCCAGTGCACGGGCCAACGCGACCCGCTGTTGTTGGCCACCGGAGAGTTGGTCGGGCCGGCGCTCCCCCAGCGCGGGCAGCCCGACCATCTCAAGCAGCTCCTCAACGCGGGCCCGACGTGCCCGCCGGGGCAGTCCGTTCAGGCCGAAGCCGATGTTGTCGGCCACGGACAGATGCGGGAACAGCGCCCCTTCCTGCGGGACGATCCCCACTGCCCTGGCGTGGGGCCGCAGGTGGATGGTCGGCGTGACCAGCTCGCGGCCTGCCAGCGTGATCGTGCCCGCGTCGGGCCGCTCGAAACCGGCGATACATCGCAGCAGCGTGGTCTTGCCCGAGCCCGACGGCCCGAGCACGCTCGCGAAAGCACCGGTCGGCACCGCCAACTCGACGTCGTCGAGCGCCACCGTCCCAGCAGCACCAGCCCCGAAAACCTTGCGGAGTCCGCATACCCTCAGCACACGCCTCACCGTAGCGGCAGCGATCCATCGCCTGCCGGGCCCGCACGGGCGGCCGCACTCGCCGGGCCGATGCCCCAGCGGCCGAGCCTGACTTCTGCGTGCACCGTGAGCACCACATCGAGGTCGTCCACGCGGCACTGCGCCACCGTGACGCGCATCGCCGACGCGACCGTGCCCGCCTTCGCACACGCCGCCTGTGGACCAGCGGCCAGCGCCCCCGCCACGGCGAGCGCGCCGAGATCCGCTGCGGCCTGGGCTCGGTGACGTGCGATCACCGCGGCACCCAGACATGCACCGGCCACTGCGAATGTGACGAGCACACCGATCATCGCGGCGGCCAGCACACTGGCCGAACCAGTCTCACCGCACCCCGGGCTCGGTCGCCGCGGCGGCCTCGGCCGAAACGGTGAGCCCCGGCAGTGCGGCTGACACGCTGACCCTGGCCACCACCAGAGCGCCTTCGCGGCGCAACTGCACCACCGCTTGTCGTGGTGCAATGCGCTGGGCCACCTCGGCGGCCGGCCGGTCATCGCCACGGGCCGCAAGCCGGACCGCCTCCCGCGCCGCGTCGACACACCGCACCTGCATCGACACAGCGCTGAGCCCGGCCAGACACAGTGAAAGGACCACCACGAGCGCAGCTGTCGCAAAAGCCGCCTCGACAGTGACGGCACCGCGATCACCTAGACCTTGGTACTGAGCGCGCGGCTGATGATGTTGGTCAGCGCCGTCACGATCGAATCCCCGGTGACCACCGTGTACAGAATGGCACCGAACGCCGCCGCGGCTACGGTCCCGATGGCATATTCGACCGTCGACATGCCGGACTCGTCTACCGCCAACAAGGTCAACTGCATCCGGATACGCGCAATCACGTTTCCCGCCATGATCTTTCCTCCCGTTATGTACCGATGTCACCACAAACCCGAATTCAGAACGTCTCCCACAAGACCCGCCACCACGGGAATGATTCCCAGGCACAGAAAGGCCGGCAGATAGCACAGCCCCAGCGGCCCGGCGATCAGCACGCCGGCCCGTTCGGCCGCAGCCTCGGCCGCCGCGGCGGCTTCATGCCGTGCCTGGTCGGCCAGCTCGGCCACGCCACGGGCCAACGCCGTCCCCGAGGAGGCCGACCTACGGGCAAGCCTCAGCAAGGCTTCGGCGTTGCGATCCTGCAGCCCAGCGTCATTCGGCCATGCCGTCGCCGGGTCGGCCCCCAACGCCAGCAGATCGGCGGAACGGGTGAGCAACCCCGCCAACGGCTCTGGCGCCGACGGCGCGGTGGCCGCGGCCGCGCCCGATACGGTCATTCCCGAAGCCAGACAGGCAGCGAACAACTCGAACGTCGACGCCGCGGCTAACGGATCGTCAGCCGATGGGCGCTGTGGTGTCTGCACCGCGGCACCCGCCGGTTGAGTCCGTAGCCGCCGCGCGGACCGATCCGTCGACACCAGCAGGGCAACCGCTAGAAGCACTGCCGCCAAGGTCATTTCAGAACTCCCGCCACGATCCGATCCGACCACGCCAAGCCGGCGCATGCCAGCAGCACACCGCCGACAAGCAGCCATCCGCCCATCCCGGGGGCCAACAGGAACGCAATGGGCTGCGCACCGATCAACTGCCCGAGCGCGATACCGATTACCGGCAACCCGGCCAGCATGGCCGCGGTGGTGCGTGCACCGGCCAACGCAGCGGTGACGCGCGCCGCAAAGCGCTCCCGTTCGACGATGTCCTGACCGGCGGTCTGCATCAGCGTGGCGACGGCCAGACCGTGTGTTTCGGCAAGCCGCCAACACGCCGCGAGCCGTTGCCAGTGCATCGGCAGCGACGACCCCGCGGCGACATCATCGAGCCCCGCCGCGACATCGGCACCTAGCCGGGCCCGGGCCGCCACGGCGCGCATACCATCGGCCACTCGACCTGAAACCTCTTCTGCTGCAACAGTAAACGCGCCCATCGGATGCGCTCCAATGCGGAGCTCGCCGACGAGTACCTCCAGCGCCGACTGCAGGGCAACGGATTCGGCCATCCGCAGGTCCCGCATCGTGCGTCGACGATGCCGCAGCATCACGGTTCCGACGATCGTTCCCGCCGACACCCCAACCGGAATCGGAACCAGCCACGCGAGCCCCAACAGCACCGGGACCACCAATGCCCACGGCCGCCGCCGCGGTGGGTGTGGCAGCTCACGCAGCCGCCGCGGCGCCGTGGGCCACACCAGCAACGCCACTGCGAGGGCCAACGCGGCGGTGGTCACGACGCACCCCGCTCGGCGAGCATCCGATTCAAAAGGTGTGCACCGGTACCGGATCCGGTGTCGGCATGCCACGCGGTCAGCACGTCGAGAGTGCCATCGACGCGGCGTTGCAGCACAGCGATCTCGCACAGCCGGCGCCGACCGCCCCGATCCCGCCCGACGTGGAGCAGGACCTGCACGGCAGCAGCCAGCTGACTGCGCAGCGCGGCAGGCCCCAGGCCGCCGAGCCCACCGAGCGCCTCCAACCGGGCCGGGACCTCGGCGGGATTGTTTGCGTGCACGGTGCCGGCACCACCATCGTGACCGGTGTTGAGGGCACCAAGCAGATCGACGACCTCAGCGCCACGCACCTCGCCGACAACGATCCGGTCCGGCCGCATCCGCAGTGCCTGCCGCACCAGATCGCGCACCGTGATCTCACCGATCCCTTCGATATTGGCACCGCGGGCCACGAGCTTCACGAGGTGGGGGTGCGGCGGAGCAAGTTCGGCGGCGTCCTCGACACAGACGATCCTTTCCTCAACGGCCACCGCACCGAGCAGGGCAGACAGCAATGTCGTTTTCCCGCAACCTGTTCCGCCGGAGATGAGGAACGCCAGGCGGGCGCCGACGATCCCGCGCAACAACTCTGCGCCGTCTGCCGCGATCGCGCCGCATGCGGTGAGTGCGTCGAGATCCTGAGTGGCCGGCCGCAACACCCGCAGGGACAGGCAGGTGCCGCCGGCCGACACCGGCGGTAGTACCGCATGTAACCGCACCGTGATCCCGCCCGGTCCGCTGAGCTGACCGTCGACCCACGGCTGCGCCTCGTCGAGGCGGCGCCCGGCCAGCAGAGCCAATCGTTGCGCCAGCCTACGCACCGCGGCCTCGTCGGCGAATCGGATAACACTGCGACGCAAGCCGTTACCATCATCTACCCACACCGCGTCCGGCGCGGTCACGAGCACATCGGTGGTGCCGTCGGCCGCCAGCAGTGGTTCGAGCACGCCCGCACCGGTCAGTTCGGTCTGCAACACCCGCAGGCTGCTCAGCACCTCGGTATCACCAAGCAGCCCACCGGACTCGGCCCGGATTGCCGCGGCCACCACACCGGGAGTCAGCGGTGCAGCCTCGGTCGCCAACCGCTCACGTACCCGTTCGATCAGCGATGCAGTCATGCCACCGCGCCCGCCGGATGCGAAGCCAACACGGTCAATACCCGACGGGATGCCGACATCAACGGTGTACGCCGACGCATCCGCAGACCGCCCCGTTCGAGGAGCTCGGTGATGCCGGGGTGCGGCCGCATGGCGGCCAACAACGGCAGCCCGACGATGCGCGCGACCTCGGCCGATCGCAACCCGCCCGGCGCCGGACCACGCACCACCACACCGGCGTTGGGATTGCACGCCAGCAGCCATGGACGCGCCGCGGCTGCCGCGGCACAGGACCGCACATCGGCAGGCGTCACGAGCACGACAAGATCGGCTGCGTCCAGCGCGGTCTCCACCGCGACGGTGCAGCGTCGCGGTACGTCGCAGACCACGGTCGCACCTGCGCGGCAGCCGGCGTCGATCACCGCCGCGAGCGGACCGGCTTCGACATCGACACCCGTTTGGCCACTGGACAATACGCTGACCAGATTCCGGTGCGGCAGGGCGTCACACAGCGCCGGGAAACTCAGCCGGCCGCTCTGCAGGGCCAGGTCCGGCCACCGCAGGCCCGGCACGTCTTCGGTGCCCATCACCAGATCGATGCCCCCACTCCACGGATCGGTGTCGACCAGTAATGCGCGGCCAGAGTCCGCGGCCGTCTGTGCCAGTGCCGCGGCGAAGACCGAGGCACCCGCACCGCCACGGGCTCCGACCACAGCCACGACCGGCCCGCGGCTGCCGTCATCGGCCACTGCTGCGGCCGACAGCACGGCCACCAATTCGGCATCCTGCGCCGGCAGTGTCAGCACCTGTTGCGCGCCAACCGAGATCGCCGCCTGCCAGTCCGCGGGCTGCGGTTGGCCGGGGCTCACCAGCGTCACCCGGTCGCGTCGCGGCAGGGTCCGCTGCGCACAGCGCACCGCGGCGCCGACATCGAGCACCACGGCCGCCGCCGCCATCCACGCCTTGCGACTGGACGGTTCGGCGACGTGAACGAGCGAAACCCCGGCGGCCGCGGCAACTCGAGCAGCTTCATCGCGCAGCACCGGATCGCCGATCAGCGCGAGCACCGCGTTCGTCGAATTGGCCATGGCTCAAGCCTCTGGCCGAAGTCGTGTAGCCGCCAGCACCGAACCGCAAAATGTGGATCAACAAGGGATTGGGGATAACTCACCCGCTGCCGCAAAAAGCAGGAATTCTTCCGCAAAAAGAGACGACCCCCGCCAGGGGGGGAGGAGGCGGAGGTCGTCGTGTATCAGCCCCGGGGGGTCGGGCTGATACACCCCGGCATAAGCCGAGTAATGCTCACTATACACACGGAACTGCCAAAACGCGCAAGAGATCCGGCTGCGAGTTAACAACTTGCAACCTGTGAGAGGGTTCGGCTCGAAAGGTGCCGTGAACGGCCGGTTTGTCAGCTTGGCCGGAGGGTTTCGGGCACCGGCTCTATGCTGGCGCGTGTGAGTGCACCCGATCCGACTGCCGGGGAGTCGATCGCATCGCAAGCCGGGTCGAACGATGATCGCCCGGTGCGCACCGCGGCCTTCTTCGACCTCGACAAGACGGTGATCGCCAAGTCCAGCACGCTCGCTTTCAGCAAACCTTTCTTCGATCAAGGTCTGTTGAACCGTCGTGCCGTCCTCAAATCGACCTATGCCCAATTCCTCTACCTGATGTCGGGTGCTGACCACGACCAGATGGACCGCATGCGCTCGTACGTCACCAACATGTGCACGGGCTGGGACGTCGAACAGGTCAAGTCGATCGTCGGGGAAACGCTGCACGACATCGTCGACCCGTTGGTTTTCGCCGAAGCCGCCGAGCTGATCGCCGACCACAAGCTCTGCGGGCGCGACGTCGTCGTGGTGTCGACCTCCGGCGAGGAGGTCGTCGCGCCGATCGCGCGCGCACTGGGCGCCACCCACGCGATGGCCACCAGGATGGTTGTCGAGGATGGCCGCTACACCGGCGAGATCGCCTTCTACTGCTATGGCGAGGGCAAGGTCGAGGCGATCCGGGCACTCGCGGCGCGCGAGGGCTATGCGCTCGACCACTGCTATGCGTACTCCGATTCGGTGACCGACATCCCGATGCTCGAGTCTGTCGGTCACCCCACCGTGGTCAATCCTGACCGAGCCTTGCGCAAGGAAGCCGCCGGACGTGGCTGGCCGGTGCTGACGTTCACCAAGCCGGTGTCGCTGCGCGACCGCATCCCCGCTCCGTCGGGCGCCGCAGTGGCCACCACCGCGGCGGTCGGAATGAGTGCGCTGGCGGCCGGCGCGCTGACGTATTCACTGTTGCGGCGCTTCGCTTTTTGAGCTAGCGCAGGCGATAACCGACGTCTTGTCGTAACGATCGGAAAACTCGCTCAATTTGGGCCTTGCTGTGACTGTGGTCACGTAGTACAAAGGAACCACGGAAGCTTGGAGAGGCCAAGGTATAGCCAGAAGAGAAGGCTAAATCTCCTGAACCAGGCTCCCTAGCACGGGTCCCGGCACCCACGCGGAGCACACGCCGCGGAATAGGCAAAAGTGTTGCGGGCCTGCGTAATTGCGAGAAGCGGACGGATACGACGGCCTCTTGGGTGAGGTTGCATTCGCAGCGCATCACAAGAACGCCGAGGCCACCCACGCGACCTATACTGCACGCTTGGTAACCGGATCCGTGCTAGCGGGCGGCGCGCCGAACATAGTTCGGAACGCCGCCCGCTTTACATTGTCGGAGAGCTTTACATTGTCGGAGAGATTGTTGAGAAGCCCTCAACCCGCGGCAGACTGAGCGATCTGCAGCGCCTCCCGCGCGCCGGCATGCAGAGCTTCAGAACTCAGCAGCAGCCATGCGGTCAGTCCATCGGGAGTTCCCGAGGCGAATCCCCGTGCGGCAGCACGGTAATCGCCCGACTTCTTCATCCAGTGCACCTCGGGCACACCGAGGCCGTGCGGATCCAAGCCGCTGGCGATGGTCACCAGTCGTGACAACCCGCGGGCCACCACTCCGTCGGCGGTGCCGAACGGCTCTAAAGTCAACAGTTCGCCGTGGGCGACGGCCGCGAGGATGGGCGCGGGCACCCGCGAGCCACCGGTCAGGATTTCGGCGAGCAGCTCCAACCGGCGCCCGACGGCGGAGTCCGTCCGCGGCCGGCCCAGGTGTTCTTCGTCGGTGAGGTCCGCGGCGGCCAGCGCATGCAGGCGGGCCAGCGCCTGCAACGGCGCCCGTTGCCACACCCCGACCAGTGTCGTCGCCCCGCCCTCAAGCGCCTCAGCCACCCGGATCGCGCCGGCGGTCACCGGATCGGGTTGGCCGTCGGCCGCCAACTGGATGGATCCACCGTCGAGCACAGCCGAGGCCCGAGCCGCCCGCATCGCGGCTTCACCGGCAGTCTGCGGCCAGCCCCGCAGGTTGAATCGATGCCGGTGCGCCCGTCCCAGCGCCGCCCTGGCCTCGTCGCAGGACTCGGCCACGCCAGGCAGCTCAACCAAGGGCGCGAGTGGATCGGCATTGCTCGGTTCCGCGCGTTGGCTCACGCCCACATACGCTAGCCGACCGTCATTCCGCCGGTTCGGCGCAGCAGGGGGCGCCGTCCAGCCGACGGCGATGTGAGTCTCCAACGCCCATGCAACGTTTGGTGACTAGGCTCACACCTATGTCGAACCCGCCAGTGACGCACGCCGAAGCTCCGTCAGCCTATCCCCCGCCCGTCGACTTCGCGGCCAACGCCAATGCGACGGGCGACCTGTATACCGCGGCCGAACAAGACCGGCTCGCGTTCTGGGCTGATCAGGCCAACCGGCTGGCCTGGCAGACCCCGTTCGCCGAGGTGCTGGACTGGTCGGAGGCTCCGTTCGCGAAGTGGTTCGTCGGCGGCAAGCTCAACGTCGCCTACAACTGTGTCGACCGGCACGTCGAAGCCGGCAACGGCGACCGGGTCGCGATCCACTGGGTCGGCGAACCGATCGACGATGCGCGCGACATCACCTACGCCCAACTCAAGGACGAGGTGTGCCGTACGGCCAACGCACTGACCGATCTCGGACTGACCGCCGGTGACCGGGTCGCCATCTATATGCCCATGGTGCCGGAGGCCATCGTCGCGATGCTGGCATGCGCGCGCCTGGGTGTCATGCACAGCGTCGTCTTCGCCGGGTTCTCCGCCAGCGCACTGCGGGCCCGTATCGAGGATGCACAAGTCAAGCTTGTCATCACTACCGACGGGCAGTACCGCCGTGGTGCGGCCGCGGCGTTGAAGTCCGCGGTCGACGAGGCGGTCGCCGATCAACCGTCGGTACAGAACGTTCTCGTGGTGCGGCGCACCGGAATTGACGTCGACTGGACGGCAGGCCGGGATCTGTGGTGGCACGAGACGGTGGACAACGCATCGCCTGAGCACACCCCGGAAGCGTTCGACGCCGAGCAGCCGCTGTTCCTGCTGTACACGTCGGGCACCACCGGCAAGCCCAAGGGCATCGTGCACACGTCGGGCGGGTTCCTGACCCAGGCCGCCTACACCCACTACTACGTCTTCGACATCAAGCCCGAAACTGACGTGTACTGGTGCACAGCCGATATCGGCTGGGTCACGGGGCACACCTACATCGTCTACGGCCCACTGGCCAACGGTGTCACACAGGTGGTCTACGAGGGCACCCCGGCGTCACCCACCATGCACCGGCATTTCGAGGTCATCGAAAAGTACGGTGTCACAATCTATTACACGGCCCCCACGCTGATCCGCACGTTCATGAAGTGGGGTCGGGTGCTGCCCGAGAGCCACGACCTGGCCAGCCTGCGGCTGCTGGGTTCGGTCGGCGAGCCCATCAATCCCGAGGCCTGGCGCTGGTACCGGGAGTTCATCGGAGGCAACCGCACCCCGATCGTCGACACCTGGTGGCAGACCGAGACCGGAGCGATCATGATCTCCCCGCTACCGGGCGTGACAGCCGCCAAGCCCGGTTCGGCGATGACCCCGCTGCCGGGCATCGCGGCCAAAATCGTCGACGACAACGGCAACGAGCTGGTGCCCGGCGCCGACGAAGCCGAGCACGTCACGGGATATCTGGTGCTGGATCAGCCGTGGCCGGCCATGCTGCGCGGCATCTGGGGTGATCCGGAGCGGTTCAAGGAGACCTACTGGTCGCGGTTTGCCGAGCAGGGCTGGTACTTCGCCGGTGACGGTGCGCGCTACGACTCTGACGGCAACATCTGGGTGCTCGGCCGCATCGACGACGTCATGAATATCTCGGGCCACCGAATCTCGACCGCAGAAGTGGAATCGGCCCTCGTCGGGCATGCCGGCGTCGCCGAGGCCGCCGTCGTCGGCGCGTCTGACGAGACCACCGGCCAAGCCATCTGTGCCTTCGTCATCCTCAAGGAAAGCGCCCATGGCGGCGCCGCGAACATGATCGAGGAGCTGCGCGTCCAGGTGGCCACGGAGATCTCACCGATCGCCAAGCCACGCGAGATCCACGTGGTGCCCGAGCTCCCGAAGACCCGTAGCGGCAAGATCATGCGCCGCCTGCTACGCGATGTCGCCGAGGGCCGCGAACTCGGCGACACCTCGACGCTGCTCGACCCCAGCGTGTTCGAGGCCATCCGCGCCAGCAAGTAACGCCGACCGCTACGGAATCGGCACGAACCCGGTGCCGGGGCGGTTCTTGGCGGTGATGTCGGCGAGCTGCGTGTTGAACGACATCGTCACCGCGGGCGTGTGCAGCGGCACGAACTTGACCACGCAGGTCGGCAGATCGTCGGTGTAGGCGCCGTGCAGCATGCCGACCAGCTTGTTGTCCACCGTGACGGGCGCGCCGGAATCGCCGGGCTGACCGCACACCTGGTTGACAATGGTCCCCGGGTCCTGCCCTGGCCCCCACGTGACGCCGCACGAATAGCCAGTCGTGCGGCCCAGTTTGCAGGCGATCTGGCCGAACACCGGATCCGGGCCGAGACCGTCGATCTGGAAACCGCTCACGTTGTTGGTCGGCGTGACCTTCTCCGGGTCGAACTGGATCACCGCGTAGTCGAGCATCTCGTTGCCGGCGACCATGGTGCCGAGCTGTCCGGCCCCGGTCGCGTCCTCGGCCGCAACTGTTGCACCCGGACCACCGCAGTGCGCCGAGGTGAAGCCGATCAGCCTGCCGGCATTGTCATGCCCGATCGTGGTGAGCGTGCAGAATGTGTCGCCGTCGATCACGATGCCCGAACCTCCGCCGAGCACCACCGGATCGGCGTGTGCAACTCCCGGTGTGAGCAACGCGACCAACGCGAGGATCAGTGTCCCGACAACGAACTTCCGGCGGCGTCTGGTCGCCAAGTGTCCTCCAATCGACGAGCCCGACCCGCACACCAAGGGATACCCGCATCCTAGCTTGGGCCCAGATGTCGGCCGGCATCGTTATCCGAGCCACCGCATGGCAACATGAACCGCGACGACATCACGGCGACCAGGCGTCGGACCCGGGGAGGAAGCTTCTGTGACCATCGGCGACCGCAGGACCGGCATTCCGGCAACGGTGACTTCGATCCCGCTGGTAGACCCACATGCGCCCAAGCCCGACCCGTCTATCGGGGATCTGGTCAAAGATGCGACCGCTCAGGTCTCGACACTGGTCCGCGCCGAGGTAGCCCTGGCTAAGGCCGAGATCACCCGCGACGTAAAGAAGGGCCTGACCGGCAGCATCTTCTTCATCGCCGCGCTGGTCGTGCTGTTCTACTCGACCTTCTTTTTCTTCTTCTTCGTGGCGGAACTGCTCGACACCTGGTTGTACCGCTGGGCGGCGTTCCTGATCGTATTCGGGATCATGGTGCTGACCACCGTGGCACTGGCGCTGTTCGGCTTCCTCAAGGTGCGACGCATCCGCGGACCGCAGCAGACCATCGAATCGGTGAAAGAGACCCGTGAGGCGCTGACACCCGGGCACGACAGGCCCGCAGCGCTGGCCACGGCCGAGGCGGCACAGGCCAAACCGACCCCGACCGACCCCTCGGGCTGGTAATGCCCCCGCCCGACCCGTCGATCACCCGGATCGACGGGCCATGGCGGCACCTGCAGGTGCACGCCAACGGCATTCGATTCCATGTGGTGGAGGGTGAGAGCTCGCAGCCCGACCGTGGGAACGAGGGCAATTCGGACACCGCGGGCGCTGACCGGCCGCTGGTGATCCTGTTGCACGGGTTCGGCTCATTCTGGTGGTCCTGGCGGCATCAGCTCACCGGACTGCCCGACGCCCGTGTCGTCGCGGTCGACCTGCGCGGCTACGGTGACAGCGACAAGCCACCGCGCGGCTACGACGGCTGGACCCTGGCCGGTGACACCGCCGGCCTGGTGCGCGCACTGGGCCACAAGACCGCGACGCTTATGGGCCACGCCGACGGCGGCCTGGTGTGCTGGGCGACAGCGGTGCTGCACCCGCGGGTGGTGCGCGCCATCGCCCTTGTCAGCTCGCCGCATCCGGTGGCGCTGCGCGCGTCGGCTCTGACCCGCCGCGACCAGGGACGGGCCCTGCTGCCCTCACTCATGCGCTACCAGGTGCCGATGCTGCCGGAGCGCGCGTTGACCCGTCACGACGGCGAGGGACTCGAGCGTCTGGTACGCAGCCGGGCTGGCGCCAAATGGCAAGCCAGCCAAGACTTTTCCGAGACCATACACCACCTGCGGCGGGCCATTCAGATCCCGGGCGCAGCTCATTCGGCGCTGGAGTACCAGCGCTGGGCGGTGCGCAGTCAGTTGCGCGGTGAAGGCCGGCGGTTCATGCGGTCGATGAAGCGACCGATCAACGTGCCCGTGCTGCACGTGCGGGGTGACGCCGATCCGTACGTGCTGGCCGATCCGGTCTACCGAACCCAGCAGTACGCTCCGCACGGCCGTTACGTGTCACTCGCCGGCACCGGGCACTACGGTCACGAAGAGGACCCGGACACGGTCAACGAGCAGCTGCGCAGGTTCCTCACACAGCTCGGCGACCGCTGATCACGGGTTGATGCAGGTCCCGGTGGCCACCCGCTGGGTATTGCCGATCTTGGTCAGCTGCTGCTCGACTTCCTTTGCGGTCAGAACGAATCCGGTGTCGGCGTCGTCGACGGCCGCGCCGAACACGACGCCCAGCACCTTGCCCGACCGGTTGATCATCGGTCCGCCCGAATTGCCCTGCCGCACAGTGCCCCGCACGGTGTAGACCTCACGGGTCACGGTGGTGGTCCGGTAGATGTCAGGACCCTTGAGCTCGATGATCTCGCGGACCCGTGCGGGAGTGGCCAGAAAGTCGCCGCCGCCCGGATAACCCATCACCACCGCGTCGGTGCCCTGCGGGGCGGCCTCTTCGGCGAAGCTCAGCGGGGCGGCCGGCAGGTTGGGCACGTCCAGGATGGAGATGTCGGCGTTGGGGTCGTATGACACGACGCTCGCGTCGTAGGATTTGCCTTCGACCTCAACAGTCACGCTGTCCGCCCCGGCCACCACGTGCGCATTGGACATCACCCGGTTGGGCGCCACCACAAATCCGCTGCCCTCCAGCACCTTCTGGCAGCTCGGTGCGACGCCCTTGATCTTGACGACGCTCGGCCGGGTGGCTGCGACTACCGCATCGTTGGCCAGGCTCGCGTCAGGGGCGTCGACGTTGACGATAGGAGTGCGGCCGAACGGCTGCAACACATCGAATCCCGAGGTGTCCAACAGGCTGGAGAGTCGCGTCGGCACCGACTTCAACCATGACGGAGCCACACTGTCCACCTCGGTCAGCACCCGCGAACCCTTAACCGCCGCAGCCAGGTTCGGTTGGTCCGACGAGGTCAGCGGGGTGGCCAGCAAATAGGCCGCGACCAGCACGGCAACCAGTTGCAAGGCCACGCCGATCGCCGAGTCGAGCACCCGGAGCAGTGGATTACGGAGCGCACTGCGCACCGCGCGACCGAGCACCACACCGGCGATCTCGCCGATCACCACAAGCGCCAAGATCAGGAACAGGGACGCAAACAGCTTGGTCCGCGGCCCGTCGACGTGGCTGACGATGTGCGGGGCCAACAGGAGGCCGGCCACCGCGCCGAGTACCACGCCCACGAAAGACAGCAGTGAGCCGAGCGCACCGGAACGCCACCCGGAGATGGCGGCGATGAATGCGATGCCGATGATGGCGAGGTCAAGCCAAAGCGAAGGTGTCATCTACTTCCAGTTCAACGTTGCGCTTCACCGTAGCCGCTCGGATGCCCCACGAGCGCCATTGCCTCGTCGAGTTCCCGTACGTCGCCGGTGTTCCACGGCTTCGCCCAGCCTGCGACATCGAGGATGGCCGAGATGACCTGGCCGGTGAAGCCCCACACCAGCATCTCGTTGAGCAGGAACGCCGGGCCGGCGAACCGCCGGGTGCTGGATTCCCGACAGACCATGAGCCGATTCTCCGGATTGACGAACGCGCGCACCGGCACCCGCGCGACCACCGCGGTCTCGGAGGGATCGACGACGGCCACCGGACCAGGATCCGGTGAGTAGGCCAGCACCGGAACGACGTGAAATCCCGAAGGTGGGATGAACATGCGCTCAAGAGTGGCCAGCGGGCGCAGCCGTCCGGTGTCGATGCCGGTTTCCTCCCATGCCTCGCGGAACGCTGTCGACACCGGGCCGTCGTCAACGGGATCGGTGGCGCCGCCAGGGAAAGCGGCCTGCCCGGCGTGGTGACGCAGCGTCGAGGCGCGGACCGTGACCAACAGATCGGCGTCGCCGGGAAGTTGGGGCGCCGAGACGTCCGCCGGCCCGGAGAACAGCACCAGCACCGCGGCATCACGACGGGCCCCGGCCCTGACGGCTTGCTTGTCCAACTCGACGATGCTCGCCAACACGTCCGGCGGCACGCGCCGGCGAAATGCCTCGGGCACCCCGTCGACGTTGTCCACCAGAGGTCGCAGCCACGCCGGTGCGGCATCTGGATTCAGCTCGTCGAGCCTGGAAGTCAACCCGCTGCTCCTATCTGCTCGCGCGTCAGCTTCGCCCTAATTTCGCGGACCCAGTTTCTCCGAGACCGCCGCGGCGATCTCGTCGGGGCTGGCGAAGGACCGGGGCAGGATTCCGGCCACGCTACCGTCCGCGCGCAGCACCACCGTCGCAGGCATCACGTTGGGTACCCGCAGGGCGGCGGCGATGCGCCGACGGCCGTCCTGCAGGGTCGGCAGCCGCACCCCGAGGTCGGCAAGCCGCAGCAGCCCGGCCGCCTCGTTCTCGTCCTGATGCACCGTGACGACCAGGACGTCATCCCCGGAACGACGCTGATACTCGGCCATCGCAGGCAGTTCGTCGGCGCATGGACCACACCAGTACGCCCATAGATTCAGCACCACGGTGCGGCCGGCGAGCGCGCGAGCCACGTCGACCGGTGTGCCGTCACCGGCGCACTGCAGCGTGATGCCGGCCAGCGCCTGCGGCCCCGGCCCCGGGCCGGGCGACGGGCACGGCGGCAGGTCTGCTTGAGCGCGCGGACCCGCCAGGGCCTCCGGGGTGTCAACGTCGCGGTGGTCGCGAGCGGTTGCCGGCGCCACACCGGTCGCGGGGACGTCGCGCATCTGCATCCAGAACGCCGTTCCCAACGCCACCAGGACCACCAGCACCGCGATGGTCCACCGGGTCGAGACTCGCATGACCGACCTCAGAGCCCGGCCAGTGCCAGCAGATGTTCGGTCTCCGGCCCTTTGACCAGTGGAGCAGCGATGAGCGGATCGGTGGGGCCGATGCCGAACGACGGGCAGTCCTTGGCCAGCACGCACACACCGCACGCGGGTTTGCGCGCGTGGCAGACCCGACGGCCGTGGAAGATCACGCGGTGGCTGAGCAGCGTCCACTCGTTGCGTTCGATCAGCTCTCCGACCGCGAACTCGACCTTGACCGGATCTTCCTCGGCGGTCCAGCGCCACCGCCGCACCAGCCGACCGAAGTGGGTGTCGACGGTGATACCCGGGATGTCGAAGGCGTTGCCCAGGATGACATTGGCGGTCTTACGACCGATGCCCGGCAGGGTCACCAGCTCTTCCATGGTGGCCGGCACCTCGCCGTCGAACCGGGTAACCAGCTCCTGGCCCAACTTGATGAGTGAGGTGGTCTTGTTCCGGTAGAAACCGGTCGGCCGGATCAGCTCCTCCATCTCGGTACGGTCGGCCTGCGCATAGTCCAGCGCCGTGCGGTACTTGAGGAACAACGCCGGAGTGGTGAGGTTGACGCGCTTGTCGGTGCTCTGCGCCGACAAGATGGTGGCGACGGCCAGCTCGAGTGGATTGGTGAAGTCGAGCTCGCAGTACACGTGCGGAAAGGCTTGGGCCAGTTCACGATTCATACGTCTTGCGCGACGAACCAGGCCAAGGTGCGTCTCGGTGTCCCATTTCTTGGGACGGGTTGTTTTCCCTGTTCGGACGGCACCCGCGCTCACCCTTGCCAGGGTACTGACACCGGCCGACACACTAGGCAGCGGACCTGATGGCATTTCGTGACCTCGCTGAGACCTACGCCGTGTTTACTACACCCTTGTGTCGTGGTTGCTGGTGGCGCTCATCCCCGCCGCGCTGATGCTGGTGGCGATTGGGCTGGGCCGGCTCGAGAACTGGCTTACCACCGAGCGTCCGACCGGTCGACGCGACACGATCAACGGTCTGCAGCGACGGCTCCAACAGGGGCAGCTGGCCATCGAGTCGTTGGCCGCCAACCGCGAGGGTGACCGTTTGCCGACGCGGGTGTACAGCCAGCACACCACGAATCCCGGATTTCACACGACTCGGCATGCCAATCGTGTGTAGCGTGGGCTAGTCGCGAAACCGCGCACCTCTAGACTGATCATGAGTTGTCAATAGAGGGTCAACACCACCAAACACCTTAAGAGGAACAACGTGGACGAGATCCTGGCCAGGGCCGGAATCTTCCAGGGGGTCGAACCCACTGCCGTATCGGCGCTGACCAAGCAGCTGCAACCTGTCGACTTCCCACGCGGACACACCGTGTTCGCTGAGGGCGAGCCCGGCGATCGGCTGTACATCATCATCTCTGGCAAGGTGAAGATCGGCCGCCGCTCACCCGACGGCCGGGAGAATCTGTTGACCATCATGGGTCCTTCGGACATGTTCGGTGAGCTGTCGATCTTCGACCCGGGCCCCCGGACGTCGAGCGCCACCACCATCACCGAGGTGCGCGCGGTGTCGATGGATCGCGACGCCCTGCGCGCCTGGATCGCCGACCGGCCCGAGATTGCCGAGCAACTACTGCGCGTGCTCGCCCGTCGTCTCCGGCGCACCAACAACAACCTGGCTGACCTCATCTTCACCGACGTGCCCGGACGCGTCGCCAAGCAGCTGCTGCAGCTCGCCCAGCGATTCGGCACCCAGGAGGGCGGCGCACTGCGGGTGACCCACGATTTGACGCAGGAAGAGATCGCCCAGCTGGTCGGCGCCTCGCGCGAGACTGTCAACAAGGCACTGGCCGACTTCGCCCACCGCGGCTGGATCCGCCTGGAAGGCAAGAGCGTACTGATCTCCGACAGCGAGCGCCTCGCCCGCCGAGCGCGCTAGCGCGAGCGTCAATCTCGTAGGTAGTCCAACTGGGCCTGCACCGACCATTCGGCTGCAGGCCACAGTTTTTTGTCGATATCGGTATACACATGCTCGACGATCTGGCGTGCAGTCGCGTCGTCACCGAGTTCCCTCAGCGCACCCCGCACCTGATTGAGCCGGTCCTCGCGATGGGACAGATACATCTGGGTCACCGCCGCGAGGTCACCGAGTTCCGGACCGTGGCCGGGCAGCACCGTGCGCGCACCCAGCCCCTGCAGGCGGCGCAGCGACTCCAGATAGTCACGGAGGCTGCCGTCCTCGGTGTCGATGACGGTGGTGCCTCGTCCCAGCACGGTGTCTGCGGTCAGCACGGCATCATCGAGCACGAAGCTCAGCGAGTCAGCGGTATGGCCGGGCGTGGCCATGACGCCGATCCGCAGCCCGGCTGCCTCGATCACTTCACCCTCGGACAGCGGACCACCGAGACCGCGTAGGACCCCGCTGCCCACGGATCGAACCGTGGCCCCGGTGATTTCGACGAGCTTGTCGATGGCGCCCGTGTGATCGTCATGCTTGTGGCTGATCAACACCAGCGGAATCCGGCCGAGCTCGGCGATGCGCGCAATATGCTCGTCGTCGTCCGGGCCGGGGTCGACGATGACCATCTCGGCGCTGCCCGGCGCACGCAAAACCCAGGTGTTGGTGCCCTCAAGGGTCATCAGACCCGGGTTGTTGCACAACAACACCGAGGCCGATGAGGTCACCGGCCTCAACAGCCCGTACGCCGGGTGCTGCGGATCGGCGCCAGGGGTCACGCGACCCCTGCCTGATCGTCGCTCACGCGACCTCGACGATGATCTCGACCTCCACCGGCGCATTGCGCGGCAAATCCGATACACCGACCGCAGAGCGGGCGTGCGCCCCGGCCTCACCGAATACGTCACCGAACAGCTCGGAGGCACCGTTGACGACGCCCGGCTGGCCGCCGAAGCCGGGAGCCGACGCAACAAAGCCGACCACCTTGACGACCTTGACGACGGAGTCGATACCGACCAGTGCGTGCACCGCAGCCAGCGCGTTGAGCCCGCAGAGCCGGGCCGCCGAATTTGCCTCCTCGGGACTCACCTCGGCGCCGACCTTGCCGGTCGCCGCCAGCTCGCCGTTTCGAATGGGCAGCTGTCCGGCGGTGTACACCAGGTTCCCGGTCCGGGTCGCCGGCACATAGGCGGCCAGCGGCGCCACCACCTGGGGCAGCTCGATGCCCAGCTCGGCCAGCCGCTCCGACCAGGTCCCCCGGTCGCTGCGCTGCCCGCCGGAAGCACTCACTTAGGCCTCTTCAAGTAGGCGACGTGCTGTTCACCGGTCGGACCGGGCAACACTGAAACCAGCTCCCAGCCGTCGTGGCCCCACTGGTCGAGAATCTGTTTTGTGGCGTGCGTCAGCAACGGCACGGTTGCGTACTCCCACCGGGTTGGTTCGCTCATGGCCTGAGCTTATCGGGCGCGCCCTTCAGCTTGCGCACGCGAGGAGCACCATCAACACCTGCCCACGTGAGGAGCACCAATAACAACGGCGCACGTGAGGAGCACCGAACAACCGCGCACGAATAACTGCGCACGCGAGGTGCAGCAAAATAACCCAGTTAGCATGCATTGGTGGCAACCACAGAAAGCGCGGCCAAGCATGTCGGCTGGCCGTCGCGGCTGACCAAGGCCCGTTTGCATTTCGTGTCAGGCAAGGGCGGTACCGGCAAATCCACCATCGCTGCGGCTCTGGCCTTGGCCCTGGCGGCCGGTGGGCGCCGAGTGCTGCTAGTGGAGGTCGAGGAACGCCAGGGCATCGCGCAGCTGTTCGACGTACCGCCACTGCCGTACGAGGAGGTCAAGATCGCCACCGCCGACGGCGGTGGCCAGGTCAACGCACTCGCGATCGATATCGAGGCCGCGTTCCTGGAGTACCTCGACATGTTCTACAACCTCGGCCTGGCCGGCCGGGCGATGCGCCGCATCGGTGCCATCGAGTTCGCCACCACCATCGCGCCCGGCCTGCGCGACGTGCTGCTCACCGGCAAGATCAAAGAGATTGTGACGCGGACCGACAAGAGCCAGAAGGCCAAGCGCATCGCCTACGACGCGGTCGTCGTGGATTCTCCTCCCACCGGCCGTATTTCGCGATTCCTCGACGTCACCAAGGCCGTCTCCGATCTGGCCAAGGGCGGCCCGGTGCACTCGCAGGCCGACGGTGTGGTCAAGCTGCTGCACTCCGAACAGACCGCAATCCATCTGGTGACCTTGTTGGAGGCACTACCCATTCAGGAAACGCTCGAGGCCATCGACGAGCTCGACGAGTTGGGCTTGCCAATCGGCAGCGTCATCGTCAACCGCACCATCCCCGCCTACCTGTCCCCCGAGGATCTGACCAAGGCCGCCGAGGGTGACGTCGACGCCGACGCGGTGCGGGCGGGCCTGGCGAAGGTTGGAATCACGTTGTCCGACAGCGATTTCGCCGGTCTGCTCACCGAGACCATCCAGCATGCCACGCGGCTCGCGGCCCGCGCGGAGAGCGCCGAGCAACTCGACGCGCTCGACGTTCCGCGTCTCGAGCTGCCCGCGCTGTCCGACGGCATCGACCTGGGCAGCCTCTACGAGCTTGCCGAAGCACTTGCCCAACAGGGGGTCCGATAACCATGAGCACCAAACCAGTTGCCCTCGACATGAGCGCCATCCTGGCTGACACGTCCAATCGCGTCGTAGTGTGTTGCGGCGCAGGCGGTGTCGGTAAGACCACAACCGCTGCCGCAATGGCGCTGCGTGCCGCCGAGTACGGCCGAACCGTCGTGGTGCTCACCATCGATCCGGCCAAACGACTGGCGCAGGCACTGGGCATCAAAGACCTCGGCAACATGCCGCAACGGGTCCCGCTGGCCCCCGAGGTCACCGGCGAACTGCACGCGATGATGCTCGACATGCGTCGCACGTTCGACGAGATGGTGATCCAGTACTCGGGGCCGGGCCGTGCGGATTCCATTCTGGAGAACCAGTTCTACCAAACCGTGGCGACGTCGTTGGCCGGCACGCAGGAGTACATGGCCATGGAGAAGCTCGGTCAGCTGCTGGCCGAGGACAAGTGGGATCTCGTCGTCGTCGATACCCCGCCGTCGCGCAATGCGCTGGACTTCCTCGACGCACCGAAACGCCTTGGCAGCTTTATGGACAGCCGGCTTTGGCGGATGCTGCTGGCCCCCGGGCGCGGTATCGGCCGGCTGGTCACCGGCGCGATGGGCGTGGCCATGAAGGCCTTGTCGACCGTGCTGGGTTCTCAGATGCTTTCCGACGCAGCAAGTTTCGTCCAATCCCTGGATGCCACCTTCGGTGGGTTTCGCGAAAAGGCGGACCGTACCTACGAATTGCTCAAACGCCGAGGCACCCAGTTCGTCGTGGTGTCGGCCGCGGAACCCGATGCCCTGCGCGAGGCATCCTTCTTCGTCGACCGCCTCGCCGGGGAGAACATGCCGCTGGCGGGATTGATTCTCAACCGGACCCACCCCACACTGTGTGATCTGCACGCCGACAAGGCCGAAGAGGCTGCCGAGGATTTGGCGGCAGACGATCCTGAATCGTTGACTGCCGCGGTGCTGCGCATCCACGCCGACCGGGCCCATACCGCGAAACGTGAAGTGCGACTGTTGTCCCGATTCACCGGAGCGAATCCGCACGTCGCCATCGTCGGGGTGCCGTCACTGCCGTTCGACGTGTCGGATCTGGAAGCATTGCGGGCGATCGCCGATCAGATCACCGGCGTCGCAGAGCCCGCTTAGAGGGATGCGCTAAACGGCGCTGCGATGTTTGCGCTGGGCGGCGAAGAAGTCGGCCCAGGAAACTACTTCGGGGTGCTGCTTGAGCAGGGCACGGCGCTGCCGCTCGGTCATACCGCCCCAAACCCCGAACTCGACCCGGTTGTCCAGCGCGTCGGCCCCGCACTCGAGGATCACCGGGCAGTGCCGGCAGATCACCGCGGCTTTGCGCTGAGCCGCGCCACGGACGAACAGTTCGTCAGGATCAGCCTGCCTGCAACGCGCCTGCGACACCCATGCAATCCGAGCCTCGGCTTCGGCTCCGTGTGCCAAACTGTGAGCAGGGTTGGGCGTGGCCGTAGTCGTCTTGCGCGTGACAGCCCCTGAATCCGACACCAGCGATCCCTTCGTTCCAACCCTCGACCGTCATGGTCAACGGTGAGCCCTCCGGTGTAGAACGCTGATGCGATCTACGCCACATTGCGCCAGTGTGTGTTACCTGGGTCGCACTGTGTGTCCAAGCTAGGTGGTCAGAGGGTATTAACGCAACAGTTTGCGAGGCACTTTTTTGGGACGGCCGTGCAGTCTGACAAGGCTTCCCACCGTTTCCGCCCTTTCCCCAGCGAGATCGTGGTAACGCCGTTGGTCTGCTCGCCGGTGAACCCCCACGGAAGCGTCGTTACTCTATACCCATGCCGGACCAGCCGACGCGACCGCCTACCACGGTCACGGTCATCAAGCTCGCCTGGTGCTGCCTGCTGGCCAGCGTCCTGGTGGCCGCCTTCATGTTCCCTGTCGTCGGCGGATTCGGACTGATGTCCAACCGGGCCTCCGACGTTGTCGCCAACGGCTCCGCCGCACTGGTGGAGGGCGACGTGCCGCAGGTGTCGACGATGGTCGACGCCAAGGGCAACACCATCGCGTGGCTCTACTCGCAGCGCCGGTTCGAGGTGCCGAGCGACCAGATCGCCAACACCATGAAGTTGGCGATCGTCTCCATCGAGGACAAGCGGTTTGCCGAACACAACGGCGTGGACTGGCAGGGCACACTGACCGGTCTCTCCGGCTATCTGTCCGGCAACACCGACACTCGCGGTGGTTCCACACTCGAGCAGCAGTATGTGAAGAACTACCAACTGCTGGTCGTCGCCCAGACCGACGCCGAGCGCCGCGCCGCCATCGAGACCACCCCGGCCCGCAAGCTGCGCGAGATCCGGATGGCGCTGACGCTGGATAAGACGTTCACCAAGCCCGAGATCCTCACCCGCTACCTCAATCTTGTGTCATTCGGCAACGGGTCGTACGGCATCCAGGACGCCGCGCAGACCTATTTCGGCGTCAACGCCTCCGAACTGAACTGGCAGCAGGCCGCACTGCTGGCCGGCATGGTGCAGTCCACAAGCACGCTCAACCCCTACACCAACCCCGACGGCGCGCTGGCCCGTCGGAACCTGGTGCTGGACACGATGATCGACAACATTCCCCAGGAGGCCGAGGCGCTGCGGGCCGCCAAGGAGCAGCCGCTGGGCATCCTGCCGCAGCCCAACCAACTCCCCCGCGGTTGCATCGCCGCAGGCGACCGGGCGTTTTTCTGCGATTACGCGCTGGAGTATCTGGCCCGGGCGGGCCTCAGCAAAGAGCAGGTCGCCAAGGGCGGTTATCTGATCAAGACCACCCTGGATCCCGATGTACAGGTGCCGGTCAAGTCCGCGATCGACAGTATCGCCAGCCCCAGCATCGACGGCATCGCCAGCGTGATGAGTGTGGTCAAGCCGGGCAAGACCTCGCACCCGGTGGTGGCGATGGCCAGCAACCGCACCTATGGCCTGAACACCGACGCCGGCGAAACCATGCAGCCGCAACCGTTCTCTCTCGCAGGCAACGGTGCGGGCTCGATCTTCAAGATCTTCACCACGGCGGCAGCCATGGACATGGGGATGGGCATCAACGCCACCCTGCCGGTGCCGGGGTATTTCCAAGCCAAGGGCCTGGGCAGTAGCGACACTCCGGGATGCCCGAAGGAAACCTGGTGCGTGAAGAACGCCGGCAACTACCGAGGCTCCATGAGCGTCACCGAAGCGCTGGCCACCTCGCCCAACACCGCGTTCGCCAAGCTCATATCGCAGGTCGGAGTGCCGCGCGCGGTCGACATGGCGGTGAAGCTGGGCTTGCGGTCCTACGCCATGCCCGGCACGGCACGCGACTACGACCCCGACAGCAACGAGAGTCTCGCCGACTTCGTCAAGCGGCAGAACATCGGCTCGTTCACACTCGGTCCACTCGAGGTCAATGCGCTGGAGCTGTCCAATGTGGCTGCCACGCTGGCCTCCGGTGGTATGTGGTGCCCACCCAACCCGATCGACAAAGTCGTCGACCGCCACGGCCAGGAGGTGTCGGTGACGACCGAGACCTGCGAGCAAGTGGTGCCCGAAGGCCTGGCGAACACCCTGGCCAACGCGATGAGCAAGGACGACAGCGGCGCGGGCACCTCGGCGGGTGCGGCGGCCTCGGTCGGGTGGGATCTGCCGATGTCCGGCAAGACCGGCACCACCGAGGACAACCGATCGTCGGCGTTCCTCGGTTTCACCAATCAGTACGCCGCGGCCAACTACATCTATGACGACTCGTCCACGCCCAGCGAGTTGTGCTCGTTCCCGCTGCGCCAGTGCGGGTCCGGCAACCTGTTCGGCGGTAACGAGCCGGCCCGCACATGGTTCGCCGCGATGAAGCCCATCGCCAACAACTTCGGTCCGATCGCGTTACCGCCGACCGATCCGCGGTATGTCGACGGCGGGCCCGGTTCGCAGGTACCCGTTGTCAACGGGATGGACGAGAACTCGGCCCGACAACGGCTCAAGGAGGCCGGTTTCCAGGTCGCCGACGGCACCAACTCGGTCAACAGCAACGCCAAGTACGGCACTGTCCTCGGCACGACTCCCAGTGGGCAGACCATCCCCGGCTCGATCATCACGATCCAGATCAGCAACGGCGTCCCGCCGCCACCACCTCCGCCACCCCCTCCACCGGTAGCACCGCCGATGCCCGGCGGCCCGCCGCCCGACCTCGGCCAGACGGTCGTGGAGATCCCCGGACTGCCACCGATCACCGTCCCGGTGCTCGGTCCACCTCCGCCGCCGCCACCGCCGTGACAGTCAGATCGTGATGTGCGGTTGCCGACCGCGACCGGCCAAGAAGCGGTGAGTGCACAGCATCGGGCAGTAGGCTGCCACCATGTCAGCAGCCTCGGTAGTCAAGAAGACAGCCGCTGTCGCCACGGGCTCGTTGGTGGCCGGGATCGGGTATGCGTCCGTCATCGAACGCAATGCATTCGTCCTGCGGGAAGCGACCATGCCGGTGCTGGCGCCGGGCTCATCGCCGCTACGGGTGCTCCACCTGTCTGATCTGCACATGCGGCCGGGTCAACAACGTAAGCAGGCCTGGCTGCGCGACTTGGCCCGGCTCGAGCCCGACCTGGTGGTCAACACCGGCGACAATCTGGCGCACACCAAGGCGGTGCCTGCCGTCGTCCAGTCGCTGAGCGAGCTGCTTTCGGTGCCGGGGCTGTTCGTGTTCGGCAGCAACGACTACTTCGCGCCCCGGTTGAAGAACCCGCTCAACTACGTGATCAAACCCCAGCACCGCGTGCACGGCGAGCCGCTGCCGTGGCAGGACCTGAGGGCGGCCTTCACAGAGCGGGGCTGGCTGGATCTCACCCACACCCATCGCGACATCGAGGTCGCCGGGCTACACATCTCGGTCGCCGGCGTCGACGATCCGCACCTCAAGCGGGATCGATACGACACCATCGCCGGACCGGCCAACACGGCCGCGAATCTCACCCTCGGGCTGACCCACTCCCCCGAACCACGCGTGCTGGACCGGTTCGCCGCCGACGGCTACCAGCTGGTGCTGGCCGGCCACACCCACGGCGGCCAATTGTGCCTTCCGTTCTACGGCGCGCTCGTCACCAATTGCGATCTGGACCGGTCACGGGCTAAGGGCGCCTCCCGTTGGGGGGCCAACATGGCGCTGCACGTGTCGGCGGGTATCGGCACCTCCCCATACGCCCCGCTGCGGTTCTGCTGCCGCCCGGAGGCGACGCTGCTGACTCTGGTCGCAGCGCCCACAGGCGGTGGTCATGTCGGCAGTCGTGCCGGCACGTCCTCACCGACCGTCTCTGCACGGTGACCACGGCGTCCCGCAGCCAGCCACGCGAGTGGGTGGACAATGCGGTCCAGCTGATCGAGGCCGACGCCCGCCGCAGCGCCGACACGCATCTGGTGCGGTACCCGTTGCCGACGGCGTGGAGCGACAGCGTCGACGTGGCGTTGTACCTCAAGGACGAGTCGACCCACATCACCGGCAGCCTCAAGCACCGGCTTGCCCGGTCGCTGTTCCTGTACGGCCTGTGCAACGGGTGGATCGGCGAGAACACCACGGTGATCGAGGCGTCATCGGGCTCGACGGCGGTCTCTGAGGCATATTTCGCGGCGCTGCTGGGCTTGCCGTTCATCGCGGTGATGACGGCCTCCACCAGCGCTTCGAAAATCGCACTCATCGAATCACAAGGCGGCCGTTGCCATTTCGTTGCCGAATCGTCCCAGGTATATGCGGAGGCGCAACGACTCGCGGCCGAGACCGGCGGGCACTACCTGGACCAGTTCACCAACGCCGAGCGGGCCACCGACTGGCGCGGCAACAACAACATTGCCATGTCGATCTTCGAGCAGATGGAGCTGGAAGCTCACCCAATCCCGGAATGGATCGTGGTGGGGGCCGGCACCGGTGGCACCAGCGCGACGATCGGCCGGTTCATCCGATACCGACGCCATGCGACCCGGCTCTGCGTAGTCGATCCCGAGAACTCCGCGTTCTTCCCGTCCTACGCGCAGGGCAGAGACATCGTCACAGGCGCCTCGTCACGTATCGAAGGGATCGGCAGACCGCGGGTGGAGCCGTCGTTCCTACCCGACGTTGTGGACCGCATGATTTCAGTGCCTGACGCCGCATCGGTCGCAGCGTCCCGTCATGTCAGCGCTGTGCTGGGGCGACGAGTAGGGCCATCCACGGGGACCAACTTGTGGGGCGCATTCGGGTTGCTCGCCGAGATGGTCAAACACGGAAAGAGCGGGTCGGTGGTGACGCTGCTGGCCGACAGCGGCGACCGCTACGCCGACACCTATTTCAACGACGACTGGGTGAGCGCCCACGGACTGGACCCGTCCGGGCCCGCAGCGGTACTGGCCGAGTTCGAACGCTCAGGCTCCTGGTCCTGAGCTGTCGGCCGTCACGAACAGCCACAACGCTGCAAGTGCGAAAAAGCCCAGGTAAAAGGTGGCGCCCAGGGTGGTCATGGTGATCTCCAGTCATGCCGGCGGGTTCAGTATGTACAACGCCACCGACACGCCTAATCCATCCCGCGGCGGACCGTGAACGTCGATTTGGCTTTCGACCGCCCCGGTGCGATACGCTGTCGTGGCTTCACGCGGGGTGTGGCGCAGCTTGGTAGCGCGCTTCGTTCGGGACGAAGAGGTCGTGGGTTCGAATCCCGCCACCCCGACAGTGCAAGTAAGGCCCTGACCAGGAATGACCCGGTCAGGGCCTTGTTGTATTACGAGGCTGGTTCGCCTTCTGTCCGCAATAGTTTCCAGATCGTCGGGGCCCTTGCCTTCCATCCGAGTAGCCAGCTCGACGACGAGGAACTTCAGGAACGGCACCGAACGGCGCTCGTGGTTCACCCGTCGGCGAAGCATGTCGAAATCCCCCACCCGCAACGCAGCCATCTCTGCGTACCGCAGACGCCTACCTGCTGGTGGGTGAGATATGCCTCGATCGTCGGAGCCTCCGAACCGCCCTCCATCAGTGTGGTGATCCAGGAGCGCACCGACGACGACGCCTGACCTCGGCAACTGCGGTATTTTCCAAGCATCGCGGACATGCACCGCCCACGCCGAGGACCGGGCGGCGTTCGTTGAATCCTTCACGTGTGCTGGTGTTTTCAGCCACTGCGTATACATCTTCCCGACCGTGACCGTTCCCGCACCAGGCGCGACACAATGCAATGCCGTCAAGCCACTCCGTCGTGTCGACCTTGCGAGCAAAACCCTTCGCATGCTCATTGTCAGATTCGCCGACATACCTTGCACGCCAGCGCATTCCCTTACCGTGGTTGGCACTAGAACGGTCTTGGCGGCGGATCGCAGTCAGCGAATCCTCGATGCCTCGAATACCCGGGTTACTCCGGATTGGTCCGCTTTTCGGTGGTGTGGTTCTGGTGGCGCTCGGCCTGCTGCTGTTCGTCGTCGCCGCAGCGCTGAGCGCCGCCTTGCGCTATATTCAGCTGCCGCTGGCAAAGCCAGGGAACTGGACACCTAACGGCGACCAGGCGCAGATCGCTAACGGCGTGCGGGGGGTGGACGATTTGCGATCTCAGGCCCAGTACGAACCAATTCCGTATCGCACGGCGTGGGCAGATGAGGGTAAGCCACAGCGTGCGATACGGCAATTCCGTCGTTGTTTTCGGCCAACTAGCGCCGGTCTTGGCAACTGCGCGCTAGCGTGACGCTCTGACAGTCTCATCATGGGTAGGAATAAGAATGAATGCATACAGCACGGTGAAAACATCACGCACGATTGCCGCCGGAGCCGTCGCAAGCGGGTTGTTCGCATCCGTCGGGCTAGGGGCAGTTCCCATCGCGAATGCGACCTGTGCGTCATTCTTCGGCATCGGCAACAGCGCCGACTGCACGAGCAATCTGTTGAGTTGGGCCGTCGCCGTCGGCGACGGAGCGTCGGCGCACGCCGAAGGGTCCGTTGGCGGGGCATTCGCCCTGGGGATGAACAACACGGCCGCTACCGGCGGGGGGTCGATCTTAAACTTGGCCATCAGCGCCTTTGGCAGCAACAACTCCGTTGTGGCCGAGGGCGCCATCTCGAACTGGGCCACAAACATCGGTGGCGACAACAACACCGTCTCGACAACAGGCAGCCTGTTCAATACCGCCACCAACATCCTCGGTGACGGCAACGTCGTCACCACCCAGGCCGGATATGTGAACTGGGCGCGAAATGTGTTCGGCGACAACAATGTCGTCACGGTGAACGGTGGTGTGGCGAACTGGGCCCGGAACGCCTTCGGCGACAACAACAACCTGACAATACAAGCCGGTAATGCGAACACGGCCAGGAACATCTTCGGCAGCGACAACACCGTGACGGTACAGGGCGGCTCCGGCAATCTCGCTCGAAACCTGTTCGGCGACAACAACGACATCACCACCCAAGTCGGCTTGTCGGATGTGGCCCTCAACTTTTTGGGTAGCGACAACGCCATCACGGCGACAGGCGGGTCCTTCAACGGCGCGAGGAACATTGCCGGCAATGGCAATGAGCTGTCGTCCGGGGGACCGGGGAGCAACCGGAACCTGGCTCTCAACGTGCTCGGCGGAGCCAACGAGCTGTCTGCGGGTGGACCCGGCAGCAATGTGAATGCCGCCCTGAACGTAGGGGGAGGTGCGAACGTCATCAGGGCCGGTGCGAGTGATTCCACACCCGGCAACTTCAACGCCGGGTTCAATGTCTTCGGCACCGGGAACACCGTGGCAGCGGGTCCCGGCCCGCTGGCGTTCGCCGGTTCGGTCTTTGCCGACGATCGGACTCCCACGCAGTCCGGTCCCGGCGTCGCAATCAACAACAACCGCTTCGGTGGGGCAGCCACACAGAGCGGTCAGAGCACGACAGCTCGCACGACGAACGCGCAGTCGACGAAATCGGTCGACGCGCAGAAGGTCGGCAAGCACCGCGCGCAGACCAACAATCCGGTTAGTTCGGCGACCAAAAAGTTGCGTGACTCGCTGAAGAAGGCTACAGAGTCCAAGCACGCGAAAGCCGAATCCGCCGACGCCGACTAGGCTGACAGGCAAGGGCCCTGACCAGGCAATCCGGTCGGGGCCCTTGCTGCTTTCAACGGTCGAGCAGACCGCGCTGCTGGCATGCTCATTGGTATGCCCCGGTTCACGCTGAAATCTGTCGACCCCGATTTCTTCACCACGGCGCCGCACATCTTCCGCTACGTCAAACGGTTTGCCGCACCGCCGCAACGGGTGTGGGAATCGCTGACCTCCGACGAGTCGCTGGCCGCCTGGGGGCCGTCGGTCACCCGGGTCACCTGGCTCTCGCCGCGGCCGTTCGGGGTCGGCAGCTCCCGCGAAGTGGCGCTCGCGCCTGGTGTGGTGAAGGTGCACGAGACGTTCTTCCGGTGGGAGGAAGGCCGGCGGTACTCGTTCGCCGTCGACCACGCCAACATTCCCACCCTGCAGCGGTTCGCCGAGGATTACCTGATCGAGCCCGCCGGTGACAGGCGGACACAGTTCACCTGGATCGTGGCGATCGAACCGAAGCCGACGTTCACGCTGCCGTTCAAGGCGCTGGCCCCGGCGGTCAAGGCGACGTTCGGCCGGCTGGTTTCCGACGGCGAGCGCTACTTCGCCAGACAGGGGTGAGAAAAGCCCCCACCTACAGGCGGGACTTGACGGCCGCCGACAACCGCGCGCCATCAGCCTTGCCGTCGGCGATCGCCGTCGCGATCTTCATCACCTGTCCCATCTGGCGCATGCTCGGGCGCTCGCCGATGTCTTCGGCCACCCGGGCGATGGCGGAATCGGCGACATCGGCCAACTCGGAGTCGGTCAGCGGCGTCGGCAGGTACTCATCGATCACCCTGCCCTCGGCATGCTCATTGGCCGCCAACTCACCACGCCCGTTCTGGGTGTAGATCTCGGCCGATTCCCCGCGCTTCTTGGCTTCGCGCGACAGCACGGCGATCACCTCGGCATCGGACAGTTCGCGCACCTGCTTGCCGGAGACCTCTTCGGTCTGGATCGCGGCCAGCACCATTCTCAGCGTCGCGGTACGCAACTTGTCCTGCGATTTCATCGCCGCAGTCAGATCCGCGCGCAATCGATCCTTGAGTTCGGCCATGGCCACAACCTACGCCGCCGGGCGATGGGTCACGTTGTCAATTTTGCCGGTCCTCGACAGGATGGAGAGATGACCAACGACGCCGACGGGTATTCGCCGTATCCGCCGCCGCCGGGCCCGCCGGGCTACGGACCCCCGCTTGGCTACTCGCCACCACCCGGTTATGGACTTCCATACGGTTACGGTCCCCCGCCGGGTTACGGCCCGCCTGGGTACAGCCCCCCGCCCGGTTACCCGCCGTACGGGCCGCCGCCGGGCTACCCGATGGCGTTCAAGCCGGGTGTCATTCCGTTACGGCCGCTGAGCCTTTCGGACATCTTCAACGGCGCGGTGAACTACATCCGGGCCAACCCCAAGGCGACGCTCGGTCTGACAACCATCGTCGTCGTAGTGGCCCAAATCATCTCGTTGCTGCTGCAGATCGGGCCGTTGGCCACCTTCAGCACTTTCGACTCGACTCTGCAGGGCGATACACCGTCCGCGGGTGCGCTGGCGCTGGTCTCGGCGGGGAGCTTCGCCGGCATCATCGTCACGGCGCTGGCCGGCGTGCTGCTCAGCGGCATGCTCACCGTGGTGGTAGGGCGCGCGGTTTTCGGCGGCACCATCACCATCGGACAGGCCTGGCAACGGTTGCGCGGCAGATTCTGGGCGCTGATCGGCCTGACCGCCTTGGAAGCCTTGGCATTCGGACTGGTGGGCGCGATCATCGCCCTCGTCATCGTCATGGTCGCCGGGGTGGGCGGTGGCGTCGCGGCGTTCGTCGTCGGCGCCCCACTGGTGCTGGCGGCGATCGTCGGCCTCATCTACGCGGTCACCGTGCTGCTGTTCGCCCCGCCGCTGATCGTGCTGGAGCACCAGAGCGTGTTCGCCGCCGTCGCACGGTCGTTCGCTCTGGTGAAGCCCGATTTCTGGCGCGTGCTCGGCATCTGGCTGCTGGCCACGATCGTGGCCAACCTGATCGCGGTCGCGGTCAGCGTGCCATTCGGCGCCGTGGGCGCGCTGCTGAGTACCGGACCCGGCGGCATCTCGATTCCCGGTCTCATCGTCTCGGCGATCGGCGGCGTCATCGGACAGATCATCACTGCGCCCTTCAACGCCGGTGTCGTCGTCCTGCTCTACACCGACCGGCGCATCCGTGCCGAGGCATTCGACCTGGTACTGCAGACCGGCGCGGTTGGTCCCGCGGAGTCCACGGACCAACTCTGGCTGATTCGAACCCGGTGAGTTGAGCGCCATCGATATCGACCGCGACGCCGCGCACGACGCTGCGCAAAACGAGCTCAGCAAGCCGATCTACCCGAGATCCTCACCGACCCAACAGTTCCTCGACTGGCTGACCGACCTGTTGTACCGCCTTGCGATGCAGGGTTCGAAGATCCCGGGCGGCTGGTTCACCATCGCGGTGCTGGCGATCCTGGTGGTGCTGGCCGTTGTGGTTGCGGTGCGGACGGCACGGCGCACCATGCGGACCAACCGCGGCGAGCAGTACGCCTTGTTCGACAGTCGGGCGCTCAGCGCGGCCGAACACCGCCGCACGGCCGAGCAGTATGCGGCGCAAGGCAATTGGGCAGCCGCTATCCGGCATCGATTGCGCGCGGTGGCCCGTCATTTGGAGGAAACGGGGATTCTCGACCCAGTGCCCGGACGCACAGCCACCGAGCTGGCCCGGGATGCCTCAGCCATGCTGGGCGACCTGTCGGGTGAATTATTCAGCGCAGCGAGCATATTCAATGACGTCACCTACGGTGAACAGCCCGGCAGCGAGACCGCCTACCGGACCGTCGCCGATCTCGACGTCCGGTTGCGCGACCACGGTCGGGCGTCCGCAGCCACCGCCACAGCGGTCGGGGACTCTGTCGGCTGGACACCGGTGCGATGACTCCGCGTTGGCGCACGACGCGCTGGGTGCTGCTGGCGGTCGTGGCTATCGTTGCGGTGGCCGCGGCCAGCACCTACCTGACAGCGCCACGATCAGGTGGCCGGCTTGACCCCGAGGCAACCGGGCCCGACGGCGCACACGCTCTGGTCGCACTGCTGCGCCAGCACGGTATCGAGGTGATCACCGCCGATACGATCGGCGACGTGCAGCGGGCAGCCGCGCCCGACACCCTCGTGGTGGCGGCGCAGACCTTGTATCTGTCGGACGAGGACCAACTGCATCAATTGGCGCAAGCCCCGGGAGACTTGCTGCTCATTGCCCCGGTCAGCAAGACCAGGGAGGCGCTGGCCCCGAAAATCAAGCAGGGCAAGGCCAGTTCGTTCGGCGGTGGGGACCCCGATTGTGATCTCGCCGAGGCCACCCGCTCCGGCGATGTCGAACTCGGCCTGACCGACACATTCCAGCCGGCCGACGACGCCCAGGTGACCAGTTGCTACCGGGGCGCGGTGGTCCGCTACCAGGACGGTGGTCGAACCGTCACGGTCGTGGGCACCGGGGACTTCATGGCCAACGGCGGCTTGCTCAAGGCCGGCAACGCCGCACTCGCAATGAACCTGGCCGGCGGCCGCTCCCGGGTGATCTGGTACGCGCCTCAGCATCCCGAAGGTGAATCCACGGGCGGTAAAGGAATTTCCGCCCTACTACCCACGCAGGTGCGGTGGGTCGTGCTGCAGCTGGGCTTGGTGGTGGCGCTTCTCGCGGTGGCCAGCGCGCGGCGCCTCGGCCCTCTGGTCTCCGAATCGCTACCGGTGGTGGTGCGGGCATCTGAGACGGTCGAGGGACGCGGTCGCCTGTACCGCAGCCGGCGGGCCCGCGACCGCGCCGCCGAGGCTCTGCGGTCTGCGACCGTCACGCGACTGCTGCCACGACTCGGGCTGACAGCCGGCGCCGCGCCCCAGGCGGTGGCCGCGGCAGTCGCCGCGCGCACGGGTGGCGACATCGGCGTGGTCGGCCACACGCTGTTCGGTCCACCCCCTGACACCGATTCCGATCTCTTACATCTGGCCCATCAACTCGACGACATCGAAAGGCAGGTCGCGCAGTCGTGACTCAGCCCGCCCTTGATTCCGATGCGGCGCGAAACGCCCTGCTGTCCTTGCGAAATGAGATATCCAAGGCTGTCGTGGGGCAGGACGCGGTGGTCAGCGGCCTTGTCATCGCCCTGCTGTGCCGCGGTCACATCCTGCTCGAAGGCGTGCCCGGCGTGGCCAAGACCCTGCTGGTACGCACCCTGGCCGCCGCGCTGCAGTTGGAGTTCAAACGCGTGCAGTTCACCCCGGACCTGATGCCCGGCGATGTCACCGGCTCGTTGGTGTACGACGCACGCACCGCCGAGTTCGAGTTCCGCGCCGGGCCAGTGTTCACCAATCTGCTGCTGGCCGACGAGATCAACCGAACTCCGCCGAAAACCCAAGCGGCACTGCTGGAGGCGATGGAGGAACGTCAGGTCAGCATAGACGGGCACCCCCGGCCTCTGCCTGATCCGTTCATCGTGGCGGCCACGCAGAACCCCATCGAATACGAGGGCACATACCAGCTGCCGGAGGCGCAGCTCGACCGGTTCCTGCTCAAGCTCAATGTGCCGCTGCCACCGCGAGATCAGGAGATCGCCATCCTGGGCCGCCATGCCTACGGCTTCGACCCCCGCGACCTGTCCGCTGTGCGACCGGTGGCGGGCGCCGCCGAGCTGGCCGCGGGTCGCGAGGCGGTGCGCCAGGTGCGAGTGGCCGATGAGGTGCTCGGCTACATCGTCGACATCGTCGGCGCCACAAGGCACTCCCCCGCCCTGCAACTGGGGGTGTCCCCACGCGGCGGTACCGCACTGCTGGCCACCGCGCGGTCTTGGGCGTGGCTGTCTGGCCGCAACTACGTCACCCCCGACGACGTCAAGGCCATGGCTCGTTCCACACTGCGGCACCGGATCGCGTTGCGCCCCGAGGCCGAACTGGAGGGCGCCACACCCGACGGTGTGCTCGACGGCATCCTCGCGGCCGTCCCGGTACCGCGCTGATGATCCTCACCCGCCGGGCCGGTGTCGTCGCGCTGATCGCGACTGTGCCGATCGCGGTGGCACCATGGCCGGCAACAGTTTTCGCGGCACTTCTGGTGCTTCTGGTGCTCGCGGTAGCACTCGATGTGGTGCTGGCCGGCAGTCCGGCTGCGGTGAGGATGCAACGCAGCGGGGACAGCACGGGGCGGCTGGGCCAGAGTGTGGATGCGGTATTGACGGTGCACAATGCGGGACGTCATCGGCTGCGCGGACGTCTGCGCGACGCGTGGGCACCCAGTGCGGGCGCCGAACCGCGCACGCATCCGCTGGACATCCCTGCCGGACAACAGGTTCAGCTGAACACCCGGTTGCGTCCGGTGCGGCGCGGGGATCAACGATCGGAGTTCGTCACGGTGCGTTCGATCGGCCCGCTGGGGCTGGCCGGCCGTCAACGCACACTGTCGGTAGCCGGTCAGGTGCGCATCCTGCCGCCGTTCCTGTCCCGTAAGCATCTGCCGTCACGGCTGGCCCGGCTGCGTGAACTGGACGGCGCCATACCGGTGTTGATCCGTGGCCAGGGTACCGAATTCGATTCCCTGCGTGAGTATGTCGTCGGCGACGATGTCCGCTCGATCGACTGGCGGGCCACCGCGCGCCGTGCTGACGTAGTGGTGCGTACCTGGCGGCCGGAACGCGACCGCCGGGTGGTGATCGTGCTCGACACCGGGCGCACGTCGGCGGGCCGTGTCGGGGTGGATCCCACCGCGGGCGATCCGAGCGGCTGGCCCCGGCTCGACTGGTCGATGGATGCCGCGCTGCTGCTGGCCGCACTGGCCTCGCGGGCTGGCGATCATGTGGATTTCCTTGCCTTCGACCGGGTTACCCGCGCCGGGGTGTTCAACGCGTCGCGCACGGGGCTGCTGGCCCAATTGGTGGAGGCGATGGCTCCGCTGCAACCGGCACTGGTGGAATCCGACGCCGCGGCCATGGTGGCCGCGGTGATCCGGCGGGTGCGTCAGCGGGCGCTGGTGGTGCTGCTGACCGACCTCAACTCCTCGGCGCTCGACGAAGGGCTTATGACGGTACTGCCACAGCTCTCCACAAAGCATCAGGTGCTGGTGGCCGCGGTGGCCGATCCCCGGATCGAGCGGTTGGCCGCCGGCCGTGACGACGCCGCGCAAGTGTACGACGCCGCAGCGGCCGAACGGGCCCGCAACGATCGTCGGGCCATCGCAACCCGGTTGCGGCGCAATGGAGTTGACGTGGTCGACGCCGCGCCCGAAGAGCTCGCACCGATGCTCGCCGACCACTATCTGGCGATGAAGGCGGCGGGAAAACTCTAGTTTTCATTGCGCGAGCAGACATGCGGGTCCCGCAGACGCGGCGTGTCGGGGTACTTGCGCGTCTGCTCGCGGAGAAAAATCAGCCGACCGGGACCATGTCGGGGGCGTCGTCGATATCGCCGGTCTCGCCGGCCCGCACAGCCTTGCGGCCGAAGTAGATGACATAGGTCAAGAACGCGATCTCGACGGCGACACCGATCCCGATACGCACCGCGGTCGGCAGCGGCGAGGGCGTCACCATCGCTTCGACCAGACCGGACAACAGCAGCACCGCCGCCAACCCCACTGCCACCGCCACCACCGCCCGCCCCTGCTCGGCGAGCACCTGCCCGCGCGGCCGATCCCCGGGTGCGATCACCGTCCAGCCCAACCGCATTCCCACCGCACCGGCCAGGAACACCGCGGTGAGCTCGAGCAGCCCGTGCGGCAGGATCAGGCCCAGGAACAGATGGCCCTTGCCTGCGGCGAACATCAGCCCGGCGATCACGCCCAGATTCGCGGCGTTCTGGAACAGCAGGTACGGGATCGGCAACCCGAGCAGGATCGCGAACCCGATGCACTGCGCGGCCACCCAGGAGTTGTTCACCCACACCTGCACGGCGAATGAGCCCGCCGGGTTGTCGCTGTAGTACGACGCAAAATCGTGATTGACCAATTGGTCGATCTCACTTGGGGTTCCGACGGCCGTGTGCACCTCGGGATTGCCGCCAACCCAGAAGGCCAGGCTGAACACCACCAGCATGAACGCCGCCGCCGTACCGAGCCACCACCGCCACGAGCGGTAGGCCACCACCGGAAACGACACCGTCCAGAACCGCACGAACTCCCGCCATAGCGGAGCGTGGGCACCGGTCACCACGGAGCGGGCCTGGGCCACCAGCCCCGACAGCTTGCCGACCAAAACCGAATCATTCGACGCCGATCGCACCATCGACAGGTGAGTGGACACCCGCTGGTACAGATCAACCAGCTCGTCCACCTCTGCGCCGGTCAACCGCCTGCGACGTTTGACCAACTGCTCCAGCCGGTCCCACGTGGCGCGATGGGCCAGCACAAACGCATCGACATCCACCCGGCCGATGGTAATCGGTAGGTTGGGACGCTATGTCCTACCAACCGGCCTTCCAGCACGGACCGGTAGTGACCGGGGATGCGGTAATCCTCGACGTCCAGATCGCGCAGCTGCCGGTGCGCGCCCTGGCCTCGATCATCGACGTTCTGGTGATCCTTGCCGGCTACCTCGTGGGCGTGGTGCTGTGGGCGATAACCCTCACCCAGCTCGACGACGCGCTTTCGGCGGCGATCCTGATCATCTTCACACTGCTGGCACTGGTCGGCTATCCGGTGATCATGGAGACCACGACGCGCGGCCGCTCGCTGGGCAAAATGGCGATGGGCCTGCGGGTGGTCGCCGAGGACGGCAGCCCGGAACGCTTCCGCCAGGCCCTGTTTCGCGGTTTGTCCGGCTTCATCGAGATCTTCATGTTCACCGGCGGTCCCGCGGTGATCTGCAGCCTGCTCTCCCCCAAAGGTAAGCGGATCGGCGACATCTTCGCGGGCACCCTGGTGATCAGCGAGCGCGGTCCCAAGCTGACACCGCCGCCGGCCATGCCGCCGACGCTGGCATGGTGGGCGTCGTCACTGCAGTTGTCCGGGCTCGGTCCTGAGCAGGTCGAGCTGGCCCGGCAATTCCTGTCGCGGGCGCATCAACTGGATCCGCGTATCCGCGAGGAGATGGGGCACCGGGTGCTACACGAGATCGCGACCCGGATCTCGCCGCCCCCGCCACCCGGCGTGCCGCCGCAGTACGTGTTGGCCGCGGTCCTCGCCGAACGGCACCGCCGCGAGGTCGCCCGCCTCGTTCCCCCCACGCCGGCCTCATATCCACCTCCGCAGGCGCCGCAGTACGTGCCACCACCGCCCCAGTCCGGCGGATTCGCCCCGCCGAACTGACCACCCACGGTGATGGGACACACATGTCCCATTTCGGATCAATAGTGCTATATTTTGATGCATGAACACCCAGGTGGCCCCCCACAGCGGAGCGCGTGAGCGCACCCGCAGGGCGATCCTGGACGCCGCAATGGCCATGCTGGCCGACCACCCGGCCGCCAGCATGGCCGAAATCGCCGCGGCCGCGGATGTCGGGCGCAGCACGCTGCACCGCTACTACCCGGAACGCTCCGATTTGCTTCGCGCGGTCGCCTATCACGTGCACGCACTCAGCAGCGCCGCGATCGAGCTCGCCGAGCCCACCAACGGACCCGCCGAAGCGGCACTGCGCCGGGTGGTGGAGAGCCAGCTCGACCTCGGCCCCATCGTGCTCTACATCTACAGCGAACCGACCATTCAGGCCGATCGAGAACTGGCAGCCCACCTGGACACCGGCGACGAAGCGATCACCGAGGTACTGGAGCGAGCGTCGGCGCAGCGGCCCGAATATCCCCCCGGATGGGCCCGACGGGTGTTCTGGGCGCTGCTACTGGCCGGCTACGAGGCCATCAAGCAGGACGGCACCCCGCGCCACCAGATCGTCGATGCCATCATGAACAGCCTCACCGCCGGCACCATTCACCTGCCGCGCAGCTGAATATCACTCCACCACAACGCTTTTCCTCTTTCTCGGCTATCGGAGTTACCCCTCATGTCCGCCTTCCTCGACGCCACGCCGGCGCAGCCACTCACCACCCCGAGACGCGCCTGGGTGGCGCTGGCGGTCCTGATGCTGCCGGTGCTACTGATCGCCATCGACAACACCGTGCTGGCTTTCGCGCTACCCATGATCGCCGAGGATTTCCGGCCCGCGGCGTCGGTCCAGCTGTGGATCGTGGACATCTACTCGCTGGTGCTCGCCGCGCTGCTGGTTTCCATGGGCAGCTTCGGTGATCGGATCGGCCGGCGCCGGATCCTGCTGATCGGGGCCAGCGGCTTCACCGTGATGTCGGTCCTGGCCGCGTTCGCCCCGAGCGCTGCGTACCTCGTCGCCGCCCGCGCCGCCCTCGGCGTGTTCGGCGCGATGCTGATGCCCGCGACGCTGTCGCTGATCCGCAACATCTTCACTGACGCCGGTCCCCGCCGGCTCGCCATCGCCATCTGGGCGTCCTGCTTCACGGCCGGCACCACACTGGGTCCGATCGTCGGTGGCGCTCTGCTGCAGCACTTCCACTGGGGTTCGGTGTTCCTGGTGGCCGTGCCGCTCCTGCTGCCCCTGCTGGTGCTCGGCCCGCGCCTGGTGCCCGAGTCCCGTGATCCGAGTCCGGGTCCCGTCGACCTGCTCAGCGTGACGCTGTCGTTCACGGCGATGCTGCCGTTCGTCTGGGCCGTCAAAACCGTTGCACACGACGGCTTTTCTGTGCTGGTTGGGCTTGCCTTCGCGGTCGGCATCGCCTCGGGCGTGTTGTTCGTGCGCCGGCAGAACCGCAGTGCCACACCGATGCTTGACATGAGCCTGTTCTCCTACGGCCCGTTCAGCTCATCGGTGCTGGCGAACTTCCTGTCCATCGTGGGCTTGATCGGGTTCGTGTTCTTCGTCTCTCAGCATCTGCAGCTGGTGCTCGGCTTGTCGCCACTTGCAGCCGGTCTGGTCACGCTGCCGGGTGCGTTGATGTCGATGATCGCCGGCATCGCCGTGGTCAAGGCGGCCAAACACTTTTCCGCGCAGTCGCTGATGGTGAGCGGTTTGGTATTCGTCGCGGCCGGGTTCGGAATGATCATGCTGTTCCGCCACGATCTGACGGTGGTCGCGGTCATCGTGTCGTTCGTGGTGCTGGAACTCGGCGTCGGTGTCTCACAGACGGTGTCCAACGACACCATTGTCGCCTCGGTCCCGGCCACGAAAGCCGGTGCCGCGTCGGCAGTCTCGGAGACTGCCTATGAGCTCGGGGCGGTGGTCGGCACCGCGACGCTGGGCACTATCTTCAGCGCGTTCTATCGCGGCAACGTCGAGATTCCCGCTGGGCTGACTGCGGAGCAGGCCGGCGCGGCCGGCGAGAGCGTCGGCGGCGCCGTATCGGTTGCCGCCGAGCTCCCAGCGGAAACGGGAACGCACCTGCTGGATTCGGCCCGTACGGCGTTCGACTCCGGCATCGCGCCGACAGCGCTGATCGCGATGGCGCTTTCACTGGCCGCCGCGGTGATCGTGGCGTGGTCGTTCCGCGGCGCGCGCAACCATCGCGCATAATTCTTCGCAAGCTCTTTGACACAGAACGGATATCAAATGTCGATACGTTGGGGAATTGTCGGGCCGGGTCGGATCGCGGAGAAGATGGTGGGCGACTTTGCCCACGTGCCGGACGCGACAGTCCTCGCAGTCGCATCTCGATCCGCTGATCGCGCAAAGGCATTTGCCGCCAAACATGGCATCGAACGTAGCTACGGGTCGTACCGGGACATGATTGCCGACCCCGATGTCGATGTGCTGTACATCGCGACCCCGCACACGCACCACCACGCCATCGGGCTTGCTGCTGCATCCGCCGGCAAGGCATTGCTGGTGGAAAAGGCCTTCACCGCCACTCTCGCCGGAGCCGAATCGCTGGTGGACGCGGTGCGCGAGCACCATGTGTTCGCGATGGAGGCAATGTGGACCCGCTTCCAGCCAGCGGTGGTGGCCGCACGCAAATTGCTTGCCGACGGTGCGATCGGCACGGTTCGGTCGGTGCAGGCCGATCTCGGCGTGACGCGATCCTTCGATCCCACCGACCGGATCTTCGCCCACGAACTGGGCGGTGGCGCCCTCCTTGACCTGGGTGTCTACGTGGTGTCGTTTGCTCAGATGGTGCTCGGAGACCCGACGTCCGTTTCGGCGTTGGGTTCGCTCGAACCGTCGGGGGTGGATGCCGACGCGACCTTACTGCTCGGTTTCGACGAGGGTGGGACGGCGACACTCATGTGCTCGTTGCACAGCCCGATGCCCGGGCACGCCCGGATCTTCGGCACCACGGGGTGGATCGATATCCTGCCGCGTTTTCACCACCCGAATTCTTTTGTGCTGCACCGACAAGGTCACGAATCGGAACAGTTCGATCTTCCCGCGCTAGGAGACGGGTTTTCACACGAACTCATCGAAGTCACCGAGGCGATCAAAGCTGGGCGCACCGAGAGTGCGGTCATGCCACTCGATGACACGCTGGCGGTGCAGCGGGCACTGGAAGACGCGCTGACGCAACTCGGCGTTCGATTCGAGGAGGATCCCGCGGCTTTCGGGTGATCACGGAGTCAGGCTCGCGGCGATGGTCACTTTTGCGGGGAGAACGAACGCTGCGAGCTCGTTCCTCCAGTAAAGTGCGGGACGATCCACGTAGCAGCCTACTCAAACGGGTAGATCAAACCATCCCAAATTGGCGTTCCTCCGACCCGCAAATGACAGGACGATTGAACGTCAGGCCCCACCTCTAGAGGAGGAGAAGAACATCATGTCCGGCACCACCCATATCGCCTCGGAAATTAACCGGGAAAGTATCGCTGGCAACCTGTCCCTGGTCGTGGACGAGATCACGAGTACTACGGCCAAAGTCAACGCGGAGCAGGTGGCTATCCTGGCTCGCAACATCGCCCAGCCGGGTCAGGTGTTCTTCGCTGGAGCGGGTCGTAGCGGGCTGGTCCTGCGGATGGCCGCAATGCGGCTGATGCACCTTGGTCTGCAGGTGCATGTTGCAGGAGATACCACCACCCCGGCGATCGGTTCCGGTGATCTGCTTATCGTGGCTTCGGGGTCGGGAACGACCTCGGGTGTGGTCAAGTCGGCCGAGACCGCCAAGAAGGCCGGGGCGCGTGTCGCTGCGCTGACCACCAATGCGGATTCGCCGCTGGGTAAGCTCGCCGATGCGTTGGTGATCATTCCGGCCGCGCAGAAGACCGATCACGGCTCGCATATTTCGCGTCAGTACGCGGGGTCGTTGTTTGAGCAGGCGTTGTTCATCGTTACCGAGGCCGTGTTCCAGTCGCTGTGGGATCACACCGATATCGAGGCCGAGGAACTCTGGACGCGCCACGCCAACCTCGAATGACCCAACCCTGACAGCCCCCACACACCTCATGTTCTCAGCAGAAAGCCGAACCCAATGACCGAAACCTTCCGGCCCGCAGAACTCTTCCAGGGGAAACTCGATGAAGCCCTGCTGGCCCCGCCTTTGGCCGAGGTGATTGGTGACGAAATCCCGACACGAATCGCCATTCCCTTCAAGAGCGACGATGCTCGCATTCTCTCCGGCGTCTGGGAGGCCGACCCCGGTCTCTCACGCTGGGAGTTCTTGGACCGGGGCGAATCGATCCATGTCCTCGAAGGCCGCATGGTCGTTACCGAGGATGGCGGCGAGCCCGTCACCGTGGAGGCTGGCTCTGCTGCCTTCTTCCCCATCGGGTGGAAGGGAACCTGGGAGATCCAGGAGCGGATCCGCAAGTTCTTCGTGATCTTCGCGGCCTAGTCAAGTGCACTGTCAGGCCCAGGGGAGCAACCCCGGGGCCTGACGGTGCGCGATGGGGATCGCCGCGGGGATCCATGCCTGGATACAGAAAATAGAAAACAGAAAGGTAGTTTCAATGACCGTAACCTTCCGGCCCCTCGAGCGCTTCGAGGAGAAGCTCGAAGAGTCTCTGCTCGGCCAGCCCTCCGCTGAGGTGCTGGGCGACCCGATCGGAGTGCGTTCTTCTGTCCCCTTCATCGACGAAGACCACGGCATCCGTTCCGGCGTCTGGGAGGCCCAGCCGGGTCTGTCTCGCTGGGAGTTTGTCGAGCGGGGTGAAATCATCCACGTCCTCGAAGGGCGCATGATCGTTACTCAGGATGGCGGCGAGCCCGTCACCCTCGAGGCTGGCTCTGCTGCCTTCTTCCCCATCGGGTGGAAGGGAACCTGGGAGATCCAGGAGCGGATCCGCAAGTTCTTCGTGGTCTACGCGGCCTAGTCAAAGTGCTTGTCAGGCCGGAGGGCACGCCCCCGGCCTGACAAGCTCGACTGGGATCACCGTAGGGCACCGGCGCCTCCTGTTTCCCCACGAGGGGAAGACGACGCGACCTAATCTCGCTACTGGCGCGAAGATGCCATCATTCGTTACCGCACGGCCTCCCTTGACGTTAGACAGATTTTGCCCGCCGCTGGCGTGATGATCGTGGGGCGTGACGCGCTCCTGTAAACCCTCTCCTACGATCTGAGACGAAACATGAAAATCGGAATCCTCACCAGCGGTGGCGACTGCCCCGGATTGAACGCAGTCATCCGCGCCGCCGTTATTAAAGGCATTGCCGTCCACGGTCTCGAGTTCGTTGGATTTCTTGACGGCTGGCGCGGCGTGGTAGAGGGCGACATCATCGATATCCCGCGCACGATGGTCCGCGGTATCGCCAAGCAGGGCGGCACCATTCTTGGCACCTCGCGCACCAACCCGTTCGCAAACGGCGGCGGCCCCGAGGTCATCAAAGCGCACATGGACCGGCTGGGCATCGACGCGATCATCGCCATCGGCGGTGAGGGAACCCTGACTGCCGCAAAGCGCTTGACCGACGCGGGCCTGAAGATCGTGGGCGTCCCGAAGACCGTGGACAACGACCTTGACGCCACGGATTACACCTTCGGTTTCGACACCGCAGTGCAGATCGCCACGGAAGCAATCGACCGGCTGCGCACTACCGGCGAATCGCACCACCGATGCATCATCGCCGAAGTGATGGGCCGTCACGCCGGCTGGATCGCACTGCACGCCGGCATGGCAGCCGGCGCCCACGCCATCCTCATACCGGAACAGAAGCTCAGCATCGATCAGATCACCCAGTGGGTGAAGGGAGCCCACTCCCGCGGGCGGGCACCGCTGGTAGTGGTGGCCGAAGGGTTTGTTCCGGAGCACATGGAATCCCCGCATTCCGAGCGTGGGCTGGACGCCTTCGGCCGTCCCCGGCTCGGTGGGATCGCAGACCAGCTGGCCCCGGAGATCGAAAGCCGCACCGGCATCGAAACCCGCGCTACCATCCTGGGCCACATTCAGCGCGGCGGCGTGCCCACAGCCTTCGACCGAGTCCTGGCCACCCGGCTGGGTATGGCGGCCATCGACTCTGTGGTTGACGGCTTCTGGGGCACCATGGTGGCGCTGAAAGGCACTGAGATCGAGCAGGTGAGCTTCGAAGAAGCCCTTGGGGGCCTCAAGGCCGTTTCGCAGAAACGCTACGACGAAGCTGCATTCCTGTTCGGCTGAGCTGACCCGGGCCCTTTGGGGACCAGCGGCCTCGTTCTGTGTTCAAGGGGTCTGACGGTTGGCGGTGTAAATCAGTGACAGCCCCAGGTGCGGAACATCGAGAGTAACTCGATGCTGGTCCGGTGATCCGGATTTGATTCGCTCACCCACCAGGTACATCCCGGAGTTGCCGAGGATGACACGGTTGCTGGCGTTGACGAGGGCGGCATCGCCTGGAATCAGAAGCAGATTCGGCATGATGATGGGTTCCAGGTCCGTGAGCCGGATGTCGCACCCTGCCACCCCCGTAAAGTGTCCATGGACCGAGAACGGCGCCATGAACGTAAGGATGTATTCCTCGAAGCCCGAGTAGTCGATGTACGGGCCCCACACCGTCTGCTCACCTGTGGAAGCGGCGGTCGAGAAAAACGGTAGCTTCTCGTAGTCGTAGTACCGCGCGCTGCCTGGAGTCATGTCAAAATCCAGTCTTCCAAGGTCACCGGATGCCTTGCGGAACCACCATTCGAAAGCGTGGCCGCCCTCCTCGACGGAGGCCGCGGCGAAGAAAGTTCCGGCGCCGACAGCGAAAGTGTTCTTCGTCAGGAACTTCTGTGAGAGTTCGTCCAATCCGGTCAGCGCCGCCCGGCTGACCTTGGACTTCCCCGCGAGATTTCGGTCAAGCAACGCGGCGACGGCTGTGGCCAAGTTCTTGATCTCGGTGGAAACGCCGCTGATCCAGGAAGTGAGGGCATCGGCAGCATGCGCGACTTCAGTGGTGGAGTTCATTGGCCCTCCTGAATTGTTGGCCTAGTGGACGATGCCGATGCCTGAGAGGAGGAACTGATATCGGGGGTGGCTGGGGGGGTTCTCGATCTCGACTGGGCATAGCCGAGGACGAGTTTCGTATCAATCAGGTGGAAGATGTTTCGCCTGATGTGTTCAAGTGCCAGTTTCTGGGCCCGCTCGGGGTGGTCCTGAGCCACTGCCCGGACCAGTTCCAAATGCTCGGCGGTTGCCCGTTCAGGGTCATATCCCTCTGTCACGGTGAAGGGGGCCCACAGCTGCCGAACCGTTTCTTCCTGAAGGCGGATTTCGGCATTGGCAAGCCTTGGTGATTGCGCGGACACCGCCAACTCGATATGGAAGCGGCTGTCAGCAGATGCACGGGTTTCAGGGGTCTCCGCCAGAACCAAGGCTCGCGCAAGTTCCTGAAGACGGTCGAAGTCGTGTGCTTCTGCGCGCTCACATGCCAGCCGGATGGTCGCGGCGGCTATGGCGGAATGCTCGTCTCCGATGTCGCGGATTTCCGAGATAGAGGTCGAGAGAAACCAATCCTGCATGATGTCGGTCTGAGGTTCGGGCTGATTGACGACAAAGGTTCCTCCGCTCCGGCCTCTGCGAGTCTCGACGACTCCTCGCTCCCGCAGTTCCGACAAGGCTTCACGAAGGGTCGCGCCGCCAACCCCGAACATCTCCGAGAGTGCGGCCTCTGGGGGCAAGCGTTCACCTACTTTGAGCAACCCGAGGGCAATCGCCTTGGAAATTCTGTCGACAATCGCGTCGGCCCTCTCGATTTCCGGCAGGGACCGATAAATCTGCGATTGGAAGGGGGTCGGCGTGGCCAAAAGTCTGCGCTCCGAAAATGGACTACGGGGTGACTCGATCCTAGCCAACTCGGGCACTGGACATAGGCTGGATAGTCCGCGGTTTCCGGTATTGGCGCTGGTAGCACCCTTGATGGCGATGACGTGGCCGATGCCGGTTTAACGTACTCAGCCACAGCCTGTAGCTGCACTCGTCCGGCCAGTCCACCGGGGCGGGAACTTCCGACCAATCCTAAAGTGTAGTGAGAACCGTCAGAAAATAGTGTTACCCCCACCCGCTTGCTTCGGGATCATGGATGTCGACCAGAAAGCATCTGTTCGGCCGCGACAGGCCTGATCGCAGAATCGAAAGGGGCTCTATGAATCAGACGGCAAGCACGGCCGTCCTGAGCGGACCTGCCTCGGAAATTAACCGGGAAAGTATCGCTGGCAACCTGTCCCTGGTCGTGGACGAGATCACGAGTACTACGGCCAAAGTCAACGCGGAGCAGGTGGCTATCCTGGCTCGCAACATCGCCCAGCCGGGTCAGGTGTTCTTCGCTGGAGCGGGTCGTAGCGGGCTGGTCCTGCGGATGGCCGCAATGCGGCTGATGCACCTTGGTCTGCAGGTGCATGTTGCAGGAGATACCACCACCCCGGCGATCGGTTCCGGTGATCTGCTTATCGTGGCTTCGGGGTCGGGAACGACCTCGGGTGTGGTCAAGTCGGCCGAGACCGCCAAGAAGGCCGGGGCGCGTGTCGCTGCGCTGACCACCAATGCGGATTCGCCGCTGGGTAAGCTCGCCGATGCGTTGGTGATCATTCCGGCCGCGCAGAAGACCGATCACGGCTCGCATATTTCGCGTCAGTACGCGGGGTCGTTGTTTGAGCAGGCGTTGTTCATCGTTACCGAGGCCGTGTTCCAGTCGCTGTGGGATCACACCGATATCGAGGCCGAGGAACTCTGGACGCGCCACGCCAACCTCGAATGACCCAACCCTGACAGCCCAGACCTACTCACGTTCCATACCCATCGCAGTTCCCAACAGAAAGAAGACAGCAATATGAAGCTCCAAGTTGCCATCGACCTGCTGACCACCGAAGCCGCTCTTGAGCTGGCCGGCAAGGTTGCCCCCTACGTCGACATCATCGAGCTCGGCACCCCCCTGATCAAGGCCGAGGGCCTGTCGGTCATCACCGCCGTCAAGAAGGCTCACCCGGACAAGATCGTCTTCGCTGACATGAAGACCATGGACGCCGGCGAGCTCGAGGCCGACATCGCGTTCAAGGCTGGCGCTGACCTGGTCACGGTGCTCGGTTCGGCCGACGACAGCACCATCGCCGGTGCCGTCAAGGCTGCCCAGGCTCACAACAAGGGCGTCGTCGTCGACCTGATCGGTATCGAGGACAAGGCCGCTCGTGCGCAGGAAGTTCGCGCCCTGGGTGCCAAGTTCGTCGAGATGCACGCCGGTCTGGACGAGCAGGCCAAGCCTGGCTTCGACCTGAACGGCCTGCTGGCCGCCGGTGAGAAGGCTCGCGTTCCGTTCTCCGTCGCCGGTGGCGTCAAGGTTGCCACCCTTCCGGCAGTGCAGAAGGCCGGCGCCGAGGTTGCCGTCGCCGGTGGTGCCATCTACGGCGCAGCCGACCCGGCCGCCGCCGCGAAGGAACTGCGCGACGCGATCGTCTGATCGTTCTAACGCTCTGATCAAAAGTGTTGCCCCGCAGCCTTACGGCTGCGGGGCAACACTTTTTTGATACACCCCGTCAGCGGAGTCCGTGGCTGTGTGCCAGCGCGATAGCCTCGGTGCGTGAGCCGACGCCGAGCTTCCTGAACAAGTTCCGCACATGGAATTTGACGGTGTTCTCGCTGATCCCAAGCGTCATCGCGATCGTCCGGTTGCGCTGTCCGGCGACCAGATGCTGGAGCACTTCGAGCTCCCGGGGGGCAAGGTCCCATCCGGCGATATCCCCGGCGGCCGCCGGGCGTGCCGGCAGGTCCAAGGGGAGCGTGACGAATGCATCTGCACCCCAGCGTGGCATGATCTCGATCCGCAGCTGCCCGGCGAGCGCCTGGACCTGGCGGTCCAGACGGCCGATGCTCGGCGAGTCGGCGGCGAGCATACCGCGGCCGTCGTCGCGTACGTTGATCAGCAGGTTTTCGCCGTCGCAGTCCCACTGCGTCCGTACCCTGCTGATGTCGGGCTGTTCCATCATGGCCAGCACAAGTCCGCGGACGATGGCCCGTCCGGCGTGAGCAACTTCGCCGGGCAAGGCCCTTCCGTTCTGCGGTGGTTCGATGAATTCGATCTCGAGGTCGCCGAAGCGCGTGAGCGGTCGCAGATCCTCCCGCAGGCGTTCGAAGGCCACGGCGGCCGGCACTTCTACCAGGTCCGTCGTGCGGTCGCTAAGGGTCCGGAGCTCGACCAGGGCCTTGGCGGCGAGGTCAGTGGCAGTTGAGCGCGCTGCTGCGTCGTCCAAGGAGGATGAGCGCAGCGCTGCCAGGAGCGTCTCCAAAGTTGTGGAGTGCAGATCGGTCAGTTCCGCTGTCACACGGACACGTTCAGCTGACGCCGCCCGCGATTCCAGCAGGTACGACGGCGGCGCATCGGCCACTTTTTCCTGAATCCGCTGGGCGGCAATGCGCCACAGATACATCACCAGGTCCAGCCCGTCGTCGTGTTCTGTATCGGCCGGCTGCGGATCCGTGAGGACGAGGAGGGCACCGCTGGAGGCGTGTTTCAGGGAGAGAACGCGGCGGGACCGGCCGGCAACCTCAGCTTCACCGCTCCAGGACGTATCATCCGAAAGGGTTGCGCGAAGCGCGTCGAGCTCGGCGATGGAGACCCGCGAAATGATTTCATCCGCGCCCGCTTTCTTCTGCGGCCGCCCTGTGCAGTCTTCCGTGAAGATAACAAGCGCGCTGCTTTTCAGGTAGGGAAGGGTGGCAGCGTGTAGTCGCTCCGCTATCTGAATGAGCGGGGCTTCAGCCAACGACGCCACCGTCTGCAGGAGCGGCCACGGGACGTCTGTGGGAGGTAGGGGGACCTTCAGTGGCTGGTCAACGGCTGTGCTCATCCGGTCAGTCTATCCGGGCTATCGCGAGCGGAATCGTCCAACCAGTCCGAAAGTGTAGTCCTAACCGTCAGGAAAGAGCGTTTCGCCTGCCCGTTTGGTTCGCGATCATCGATATCACGCGATCTACCAGAATTATCCGTGCGGCCGCCACGGGCCGATGACCGAATCGAAGGGGATAAAACGTGACTCAGACAGCAGACGCGATCGGCACCACGTCATTGAACTGGACAGCCGAGGACCAGCGCGCTGTGGACACCGTCCGGGTTTTGGCCGCGGACGCGGTCGAGAAGGTCGGCAATGGTCACCCGGGTACGGCGATGAGCCTGGCCCCGGCGGCGTACTTGCTGTTCCAGAAGCTGATGCGCCACGACCCCAGCGACGCTGAATGGCTGGGTCGCGACCGGTTCATCCTGTCGCCGGGCCACTCGTCGCTGACGCTGTACATCCAGCTGTTCCTCGCCGGCTACGGGCTGGAGCTGGAAGATCTGCAGTCGTTCCGCACCTGGGGTTCGCTGACGCCGGGTCACCCGGAGTACAAGCACACCAAGGGCGTGGAGATCACCACCGGCCCGCTGGGCCAGGGCCTCGCGTCGTCGGTCGGTTTCGCTTACTCGCAGCGTCGCCTGCGCGGCCTGCTCGACCCCGAAGCCGCCCCCGGAACCTCCCCGTTCGACCACACCATCTGGGTGATCGCTTCCGACGGCGACCTGCAGGAAGGTGTGACGTCCGAAGCTTCTTCCCTCGCCGGGCATCAGGAACTGGGCAACCTCGTCGTGGTCTACGACGAGAACCACATCTCCATCGAGGACGACACCGACATCTCCTTCACCGAGGACGTTCTCAAGCGCTACGAGTCCTACGGCTGGCACGTCCAGCGGGTGGACTGGACCCGCACGGGTGAGTACAAGGAAGACGTCGAGGAACTCCACGCGGCGTTGCTGGCCGCAAAGGCCGAGACCTCGAAGCCGTCCATCATTTCGCTGCGCACCATCATCGGCTACCCCGCCCCGAAGAAGCAGAACACGGGCAAGATCCACGGCTCTGCGCTGGGCGCCGAGGAAGTCGCAGCGGTGAAGGAAGTTCTGGGCTTCGACCCCGCCAAGTCCTTCGACGTCGAGCCAGCCATCCTGGCCCACGCCCGTGCGGCAGTGGACCGTGGAGCGGCCGCACGTCGCGAATGGGACGAGGCCTTCCAGTCGTGGCAGGCCGCCAATCCGGAAGGCGCCGCACTCCTGCAGCGCATCGAGGCCAAGCAGCTTCCCGACAGCGTCGACGCAGTTCTGCCGACCTTCGAAGCCGGCAAGGATGTCTCGACCCGGGCAGCATCGGGCAAGGTCCTCAACGCCCTCGGCCCCGTCCTGCCCGAACTCTGGGGTGGTTCGGCCGACCTGGCCGAGTCGAACAACACCACCATCGAGGGATCGCCGTCGTTCATTCCGGTCTCCCGCTCGACGAGTTCGTGGAAGGGCAACCCCTACGGACGGGTCCTGCACTTCGGTATCCGCGAGCACGCTGCCGCGTCGATCGTCAACGGCATCTCGCTGCACGGACCCACCCGCGCGTTCTCCGGTACGTTCCTGATCTTCAGTGACTACCAGCGCCCGGCTATCCGCCTGTCCGCACTGATGGGTGTGCCGTCTGTCTACGTGTGGTCACACGACTCCATCGGCCTCGGCGAGGACGGCCCGACCCACCAGCCGGTGGAGCAGCTGTCGACCCTGCGCGCGATCCCCGGCCTGGATGTCGTTCGTCCCGGCGACGCCAACGAGGTCGGCGTGGCGTGGAAGACCATCCTGGAGAACCACGAGAACCCGGCGGGCATCGTGCTGACCCGTCAGAACATCCCGACCTTCGCCCGCGGCGAAGGTGCGGCCGAGGGCGACACCTTCGGATCCGCGGCCGGCGTGGCCAAGGGTGGCTACGTGTTGGCTGAGGCCTCCAAGAACGGCGCCACCGCCCCGGCCCAGGTGATCCTGATTGCCACCGGTTCCGAGGTTCACCTCGCGGTCCAGGCTCGCGAAGCACTCCAGGCCGAAGGCATCCCCACTCGCGTGGTCTCCATGCCGTGCGTCGAGTGGTTCAACAAGCAGGACGCCGCCTACCGGGAGTCCGTGCTGCCCGCCGCCGTGACCGCCCGCGTCTCGGTCGAGGCCGGGTTGGCCCTGGGTTGGAAGGAATTGGTCGGCGACGCCGGTCGTTCCGTCAGCCTTGAGCACTTCGGCGCCTCGGCGGACTACAAGCGCCTGTTCCAGGAGTTCGGCATCACCGCAGAAGCGGTTGTCGCTGCCGCTAAGGACTCCATCGCCGCCGCAGGCAACTAAGCTGCCAGCGCGCCGCGGGACCGTCCACCGGGCAGTCCCGCGGCGCGATCGCAAGCTAGCCAACCTATTCGATATTCGAAGGAAGAATCAGAAAACGATGACCAACGCAACCCCCACCGCAGAGCTTTCGAAAGCCGGCGTGTCGATCTGGCTTGACGACCTCTCCCGCAATCGCCTCGAGACCGGTTCGCTGCAGAAGTTGATCGACGAGAAGAACGTCGTGGGTGTCACCACCAACCCGTCGATCTTCCAGGCCGCGATCACCACCGGTAGCGACTACGACGCAAAGATCGCCGAACTCGCCGCACGGGGCGCCAACGTCGAAGAGACGATCTTCGAGATCACCACCGCCGACGTCGCCGACGCCTGCGACCTGTTCGCCCCCGTCGCCGCGGCCACAGACCACGTCGACGGTCGGGTCTCCATCGAGGTCGACCCCCGCCTGGCGTGGGACGCCGCCGGGACCATTGCCGAGGCGAAGAACCTCTACAAGAAGGTCGCCAAGGACAACGTCCTGATCAAGATCCCCGCCACCCGCGAGGGCCTGGAAGCAATCACCGCCACCCTGGCCGAGGGCATCAGCGTCAACGTGACCCTGATCTTCTCGCTGGAGCGCTACCGCGCCGTGATCAACGCCTTCCAGTCCGGCCTGGAGCAGGCCCAGAGCAACGGCCACGACCTGTCCAAGATCCACTCGGTCGCGTCCTTCTTCGTCTCCCGCGTCGATACCGAAATCGACAAGCGCCTCGACGCCATCGGCACCGACGCGGCCAAGGCGCTCAAGGGCAAGGCGGGTGTTGCCAACGCCCGCTTGGCCTACCAGGTCTACGAGGAACTTTTCTCCACCGAGCGCTGGGCATTGCTGGCCAAGGCCGGTGCGCGCCCGCAGCGTCCCCTGTGGGCCTCGACCGGCGTGAAGGATCCGGCCTACCCCGACACCCTGTATGTGACCGAACTCGTGGCTGCCGACGTGGTGAACACCATGCCGGAGAAGACCCTGGACGCCACGTTCGACCACGGCGTGGTCACCGGTGACACCATCACCGGCACGTACGAGGAGGCAAAAGATGTGCTTAACGCCATCGAAGGCCTCGGTATCTCCTACGATGAGGTCGTCGCATTGCTCGAGTCCGAAGGTCTGGACAAGTTCGTTGCCAGCTGGAAGGACCTCCTGGCCGACGTCGAGGGTGCCCTCGCTTCTGCTCAGAAGGGTTCCTAACCCGCCTCCGGGTTGTCTCGGCCGCGTGGAGGCCAACGGGTCTCCACGCGGCCGGCAACCGGGCCGCGGCGCGATCCGTGGCCGACGGCCCCGATATCGCATGCCCTGAACTGACCGCTACCGAAAGGCAGAAACCATGTCCGCTTCATCGCCGAAATGCTGTATCAACCCCAGCATCCTCTCGGCTGACTTCGCCAACCTCGAAGCCGAGCTGGCTCGCATCAGCAACGCCGATGCCGCGCACGTGGATGTCATGGACAACCACTTCGTGCCGAACCTGACGATCGGTCTGCCGGTCGTACAGCGGTTGAAGAAGGTCAGCCCCATCCCGCTGGACGCCCACCTGATGATCGCCGACCCGGACCGCTGGGCGCCGCCGTTCGCCGACGCCGGCGTGGACTCGGTGACATTCCACGTCGAGGCGGCTGTCGCCCCCATCAAACTCGCCCGGGAACTTCGTGCACGCGGAGCCAAGGCGGGCATGGCGCTGCGTCCGGCGACCCCGGTGGAGCCGTACCTGGACATGCTGCCCGAACTGGACATGCTGCTAGTCATGACGGTGGAGCCGGGCTTCGGTGGCCAGGCCTTCCTGGACGTCACGCTGCCCAAGATCCGCCGCGCCCGTGCTGCGGTCGAGGGTTCCGGCGTGAACGTGGCCATCCAGGTCGACGGCGGTGTCACGGAGGAGAACATCACCCGCGCCGCGGAGGCCGGTGCCAACATCTTTGTGGCCGGATCGTCCGTGTACGGAAAGCCGTCGCCCGCCGAGGCCATCGAATCGCTTCGCGCGAACGCCCAGCTCGCATTTGGCAAATAACGCCGCATCCCAACCAGTCTGAAGGACCCCTATTCATGCGCGTTCATATCGCAACCGACCACGCCGGCATGGAGCTCAGCTCCCACCTGATCGAAGCACTGTCAGCCAAGGGCTACGAGATGGTGAACCACGGGCCTGCTGTTTACGACGCCGAGGACGACTACCCGGCATTCTGCATCAACGCTGCGCTCGCCGTTGTGGCCGACCAGGCCGCCGGCGTGGACGCCCTCGGGATTGTGCTGGGCGGCTCGGGCAACGGTGAGCAAATCGCCGCGAACAAGGTCAAAGGCGTGCGCGCGGCCCTGGTATGGAACCTCGACACGGCCAAACTGGCCCGCGAGCACAACGACGCCAACGTGGTTGCAGTCGGTGGCCGCCAGCACACCGTTGAAGAGGCTACGGAACTGATCGAGGCCTTCCTGACTGAACCATTCAGCAATGCCGAGCGCCACGTCCGGCGTATCGGCAAGATCGCCACCTACGAAACCACCGGCGAGGTTGTCGAGTAATACAGCACTCGACGCCTCTCGGTATGGCAGCCGTCGAACCGTCACACGCCAGAGGGCTGGGACGGTCGGCGGCTGCCCTGCTTGGACGACATCGTCCTAGTCCGCGGCACACCGGCCAAGGCTCGTTTCCCTAACGAACGACGAAACTCAACACAGGAGTCAGCATGCCCATTGCAACCCCAGAGATCTATTCCGAGATGCTCGACCGTGCGAAGGCGGGCGGCTTCGCATACCCAGCTGTGAACGTCACATCCTCCCAGACGTTGAACGCGGCCCTGCGTGGCTTTGCCGACGCTGAGTCCGACGGCATTCTCCAGATCACCACGGGCGGTTCTGCCTACTGGTCGGGCGCTGCGGCCAAGAACATGGTTGTCGGTTCCCTCGGATTCGTGGCCTTCGCTCGCGAGGTCGCGAAGCAGTACAACGTCAACATCGCGCTACACACCGATCACTGCCCCAAGGACAAGCTGGACGGCTTCGTCCTGCCGCTGCTGGCCGCTTCCGAAGAAGAGGTCAAGGCCGGTCGTAACCCGCTGTTCAACTCGCATATGTGGGACGGCTCCGCTGAGCCTCTGCAGGACAACCTGAAGATCGCCCGCGAACTGCTCGCACGTACGTCAGCCGCCAAGATCATCCTCGAGGTCGAGATCGGCACCGTCGGTGGTGAGGAAGACGGCGTCGAGAACGCCATCAACGAAAAGCTGTACACCACGGTCGAGGACGCGCTGGCCACGATCGATGCGCTCGGCGCGGGCGAGAATGGCCGCTACATCACGGCGCTGACTTTTGGCAACGTGCACGGTGTGTACAAGCCCGGTGGCGTCAAGCTGCGTCCGGAGATCCTGAAGGACATCCAGGATCAGGTCGGCGCCAAGATCGGCAAGGACAAGCCGTTCGACCTCGTCTTCCACGGTGGCTCGGGCTCGAGCGATCAGGAGATTGCGGACGCTGTCTCCTACGGCACCATCAAGATGAACATCGACACGGACCTGCAATACGCGTACACGCGTCCCGTGGCCGACCACATGCTCAAGAACTACGACGGCGTGGTGAAGGTCGACGGCGAGATCGGCAACAAGAAGACCTACGACCCGCGCGTGTGGGGCGCTAAGGCCGAAGCCGGGCTCGCGGCCCGCCTCGTCGAAGCCACCCAGCAGCTCGGCTCGGCCGGAAAGACCTTCTGAGCGAAATCAATAACGAACCAGTTCAATAATTATGGCCGGTCAGCCCCAGGGCTGACCGGCCATAATTAGTTTTGTTGTCAGGCGCTTTTGGCGGCGTGCCACCGAATGGCGGCGACTCGATAGGCGTCGAGCAGGCTGAGGGCGTATACGAACACCCCTCCGGCGACCCGTCCGATGGGGGTCGCCGATTCCGGAGCCGCCAGGTAGGTAACCACTGCCAGCAGCACGGTGTAGAAGGCGAACACCAAACCGCGCCGGGGCTGTCCGTTTACTACCTGCCCCACCCCTGGCAGGACCATGGCGATGCCAAGGACCAACAACGGGTGAATTGGTCGGTTCACAGCGACTCTGCCTCCGATACTCCTACCGGGCGATGTGCGGCCAGGCCGGCGATCTGATCGCACAAGTCGCGGGCCATCGTGACCGTCCGACGCAGATCCTCCGCCGTCACCCGTGCCTCGGACAGATCGACCCGCCGAGTGACGCGGTAGGCCGCCGAGCTGGCCTGTGCGCCACGAACGACGCACCGGACACCCCGCTCGGTGACCAGTACCTGCTTCACCATGGAATCCTCGGTCACCAAGCTTACGGCGGCCTCGGCCAGTTCGCGATCCACGCCCTCGGGGGCACAGGCCACCGAAACCCACTTGGGCCACGCCTCGTCGCGCCACCGCAGCAGGTCACGGTGACCGGAGTAAAACTCGTTTCCGGTCTCATTGCTGAGCACGGACAACCTCGCCTGCCCGGGGAACTCCTCACGCATGGTGACCACCAGACGCAGCACCGGGACGGTTCGTAGGGCGAGATTGTCGACCACGGGTTCGACCCGTACGTCCCGGCCGTCGAACCGCCCGTAGAGCATCGGGAAGTCGAGCCCGCGAGGAACGACGCGGCATTGTTCGAGCACGCTGGTGGCGTGCTCGAACAATGCCGCCCGGTCACGCTGGACGCTGGCCAGGTGACGGCGGTGCTGATACGTGAGCACCACCGCCCCCACTGCGGCCATCGCCAGCGCGATCCAGAGCGTTCCGGACATCAGTAACCTCGAGGACGCGGCAACGGCGCGGTGAACTCGGCGTCCCGGTCGACGTACTTGAACCGCCGGAGAACGAACCACACCGAGGCGAGCAAGTAGAACACCAGGATTGACATCAGTGTGCTGCCGAAGCCCAGGTAGGTCGCGAAGAACACAATCGCCGCGATCACTGCCAGCGCAATCGAGGGAATCGGATGCATCGGCAGGGTGTACGCCCGCTTGATGGAGCCGATCGGCCACAGCTTCCGGAACCTCAGCATGTTGACGACCATGAACGCGTAGGTCAGCAGACCCGACAGAATCGAGAACGTGATCACGGTTGACAGCAGCGTAGGTTGGTTCAGCAGCAGCGGAAGGATCGCGAAGGCGATAGCCACCGGTACCAGGAACAGGATCGAGCGGTACGGCGTCCGGTACCGCGGGTGCACGGCTCCGAACCACTCCGGGAGGTAATGGTCACGACTCATCGCGAACCATGACCGCGAGGAGTCGGTGATGCAGCCGTTCGCCGATGCGAGGGTCGCCGCCAGCGTGCCGAGGAACAGCAGCCACACGAGCACACCCGAATGGGTGAGCTGAGCGGCGTCGAACAACGGCGTGATCGACTGGCCCAAATACTGCCAAGGCAGCAGAGCCGCGCAGAGGTACCAGGTCAAGCTGGCCGCGATGATCAGCGTCATGATGCCGGCCAGGCTGCCGAGCGGAATCGATCGGCTCGGAGAGCGGCATTCCTCCGCCGCCTGGGCGGTGCCCTCGATGCCGAGGTAGAACCACATGCCGAACTGGAACGCTGCGATCACGCCTATCCAGCCGTAGGGAAGCCCGGCATCAGACGATGAGACGAGTGCACTGAACTGGCTGCCCATATCCCAGCCGGTAACTCCGATGAACAGCGCGATGATCGTCAAGAAGGCGAAGCCGGTGATGATGAAGTTGACCGACAATGTCGCCAGCACGCCGCGGTAGTTCAGTAGTGCGAGGAGCATGATTGCCAGCACGGCGAACGGGTAGGCGGAGAGGTGCTGTTTATTACCTAACAACCCCGACATCGTACTGAGCAGATCGCCGAGAACGTTCGCGTTGGCGGCCTCCAGCATGGTGTAAGCCATGGTGAGATAGAGCCCCACATTGAACGCCATCAGCGGGCCGATCGAGTGCTTGGCCTGGGCGTACTGACCGCCGGCTGCCGGGATCGCGGAAGCAACCTCGGAGTTGATCATGACGACACAGGTGTAGAGCAGGCCGACGAACCAGCATGCGATCAGCGAGCCGTAGAGGCCTCCCTTCCCCACCGTGAAGTTCCAGCCCATGAACTCGCCGACCAACACGATGCCGACGCCCAACCCCCAGATATGGATCGGGCCCAGCACCTTCTTCAGAGTGAGCGCTTCGGTGCCCCCACTGGCGGTGACTTCGCTCATGATTGACGCCCTTCTATGTCATCCGCGTGCTGCCATTCAGCGTCCTCGCCGAGATCCTCGATGGTGTGCACGAGGAATTCCTCGTCGTAGTCGCGGCTGATCTTGTATGCGTCGAACAGCATCCAGGCGGCGACGAGCCCAGCCAAAACCCAGGCGCCGTATTCAAAAAGAGTCCAAAAATTCATGATTCCTGTCCCGGTCCGAACCTGGCTGCGATCACTTCGCGGTATTCGCGGAAGGACATGAGATAGACAAACGCCAGGTAAGCGGCAGCCAACGCGGTTATCCCGATCAGCGGCAGCCATTCGATCTTGTACATGTCGTTGCTCGGCGCGTTGTCCTTGGTCAGTTGTTCAACAGTCGCATCGTCGACCATGTCTTTTGACTTCATGAGTTCGAATTGTTGTTTCTCAGCTGGGCTGATGTTCAGCTGAGAGATCGCGGTGGGCGCCTCTGTGCTCGGCGCCTCTGCCGACTCCTGAGCAAAGACGAACGTCGTGACGAACAACGTGATGAACAGCAGGGCGATCAGGGTCGCTGCATCCACGAACTGCCCGGCCCTGCTCTGCCGCGGCTCGTTTGATGTCGTACTCGTCATGCTGCGCTCACCTCCGAACCCCGCGCCGCTTGCTTGGCTCTCCGGTTCGCGTCGAGGTGGTGAATGTCCTCGCCGTAGACGTGCTCACGCTCGATCTTGTAACGACGGCTCATTGACAGCAGTGCCACCGTGTTGAAACCGCCCAAGATGATGAACGCTACCGCGAGTATCGCTCGGATCGTCCCACTCTCGATGACGCCAAAGGCGGAGACGTACGTGAATATCAAAGTCGCCCACATCACTACCGCGAGCAGGCTCACGACGCCGATATCTCGCTTAAGCATGGCTTGAATCCGTGCTTCGAGCCCAGGGTCCATGACTGTATACCTCTTCCTGCGGCATTGTGCCGCATTCTTCCCCAGCATCGAAGAATGCCAGAAGGTGGCGGGTACCAAATTGGTTTTCAATGAATGACAGATTTTTCAGCGGACGTACAGCGATGTCGTGGCGAGTTGCCAACAGGTGGCGTTCGACATCCCACGCGACGTCGGGGGCGTCGCGCCATCACGGTGGGGCTGTTCCGAGTACCGAGGGAGGACTCGAGCGACCTGGTCGCCAGACACCGAGCCAACCTCGATGAACAACGTGGCCCTCCATACAACCTCTTGTTTCTCGGAGACAATCCGACGACGACGGCAAACCGGTTTCCCGGTAAGAAACTGTGTTTCCCAGTGAGAATAGAACAACGCGTCCTATCGATGTGTCAAGGGTCACATCACCGGAAGCCCCAAGAACGATCCATTTCTGCTGTTGAGGCGCCCAGTGGTGAGCTGCCCGCCGATGCCGGGCACTGCAGCACCGCCGACTGCGCCACCGAGTTCTTCATTGAACCCGGATGAGCCCGCAGTGTGAACTCCGTCCCGGCGAACACGACTGCCAAGCGACGCATCGCCTGAAGCTCACCACGATCATGGCCGCCGAGTCCATGCTCACCATAGGGGACCGCAGGCAACCCGGACGCAAAAACGGGAAGGCGGACCGATCATTGATCGGTCCGCCTTCCCGTTTTTGAGAGAGGTGTTGAGCCAGCTAGCTGGCGACGTTTCCGGGCCTAAGGACGTACAGCGGCCGGCTCGCCTTTCGAGCGGTGCCATTCATGCTGGGAATACAGCCAGATGGGTATGTATGCCGCCAATACGAGGAAGCCGACCCAGGTCGGAGTCCAACCGATTTCGAGGCTATTCAGGTAAACCACACCCACGACGCACAACGGTAGGTTGAAAAGGCCGAAAGCCATGGCGACGCCCTGCCAACCCTTAGGCGCCTTGAAAGGCCGTTCCAAACCGGCAAAGGCCGGGTCCCTCTTCGCCTTGACATAGGCGAACAGGCTGATGCCGTTGGCGCAGGTGTAACCGATTGCGGAAGCAGCGACGATCGCCGCGGGGTTCCCCATCGAAATCAACACCAGGTTGAAGAGGCCGATAACCACCATGGCAACCCACGGAGTTCCCTGGCGATTCGTTTTGCCGAGAACCTTGGGAAGGTTGCCTTCGACGGCCATGGAGTGCATGGCACGAGACGACCCCAGATAAGCCGTTTGGATGATCAGGACCATGGCAGCGATCAACATGATGATCGTGATCGTGGACCCCGCTGAGCCGAAGACAGCATTGGCGACCGGAAGCAGTGGCGACACGGCTTCAGCCTGTACACCGTCGACACCGAGCACACCGATCACCGCGGCTTCGACAAGCACAAATGAGAAGAAGCAGATGACGCCGCAGGAGAACAGCGCTTTGGCGACATCTTTGGCCGGATTCTTGTATTCAGGACCGTAGATAGCTGCCGTTTCCCAGGCGCACGCGCTCCATTGAGCGATCGCAAAGACGCCAAAGAGGATCAGGATGTGCTGCCAGTCCCAGGACCAGTCGGTCGGCATCCAGTCGCCGGTGATTTTGGACATGTCGAAATGTCCGGTGGCAAAAGGCGCCACGGTCAGGATAACCAGCGGAATAAGAGAAAGGGCCGCGAGAACGTAACCCAGTTTGGCGCCGTCTTTGAGGCCGAACCAGTTCACCACGAACAGCAGGGTGAAAATCACCAGGCCTGAGATCAACGAAAGCTGGTAGTCGGAAAACATGTCCAGTGCGGGAAACAGCCCATGCAGGTAGCCGCCAACCAGGATGGAGAAGATCGCCAACACCGGGGTCCAGGCGAACCAATAGCTCCAGGCGCTGAACCCGCCGAGCAGCTTGCTCATGTCGTACTTGCCCTGGTGGTTTCTGTCGCCAAAAACCTCCTGCGCAAAGCCCGGTAGGCCAGATGCCTCGGGAAAGGTCGTGGCCATTTCGGCATACGCGGTGCTCTGCGCGAAACCCTGAAGCACCGACAATCCCCAGATAAGGATCGCCGCGGCGGCCAGGTACATCGGGATATAGCCCAAAGAGGGCAGAATCAGCAAGGGCACACCCAGCGCAATGGCCAGGCCTTGCTTCCAGTCGATCGACCTTTTGAGGTCGTCGCCGGGGTCGGTTAAATGATGACTTTCACTCATACAAATCTCCTGTAGAAGCGCTTAAAGATGTCTGATTTTAGGTGTGCACCTGCAAAGGCGCGGGATAACAGCGATTACATCTGACCCAAGTCGCGACTGCTTTCGTCCTGGTGCTTGAGCTGAGTCATGCAGGGAGATTCCTTCGCCGAATCTGAGTAATCGGATGCCGAGCAGGTCCGCCGTTGAGGTCGCTGCAGAAGACGCCGACCGACCGGCGGTGTCGTGCTGGGGGAGGTGCTTCGCCGGGTCCGTAAAGGACTCCGGACCGTTTCCCACGGCGTCTCCTGTGAGGCAGGTCACCTCAGAGGGTAACAACTTAAAGCCGCAGTGCAATAGTTTTTATTCATAAAATTTTTGCCACCTCGGCCGCCTGTCGGGACAGCTGCGCTCGCCCAGACCCACTAATCCCGCGTTCAGAACGCGCGTCGCGCCGTCCGCCAGCAGCTGGGACGCCACGGCAGAGGTGCGCAAACTCCTCACATCCGACCGGCTCAGAAGTTCCCTTCAGTCCCCTCCAGCGCCCGAAGAAGCTCAGGAATGCGCTGGCAAGCGCATCGGGTGCCGCGTACGCGAGGACTGGCGAGGAAGCTTCCGGCATTTACAGACCCGCTCCACCAGGGAGTGACGAAGCGATTACCGCTGGTAGACACCCAGAACCGGCTTTCCTCCGGTAGGCGGAGCTCTCCTAACACAACCCGACCGACGTGAATATTCCTAAAACAGTCTGGACTAGAGGAATTATCTGGCGTACTTTGTAAGCGGGACGTGACTGGCATCACATCAGTGGAGTTCGACCCCGAACTCGGCTGACTCTGAGGACTAGAGGGTGCCGGTGACAGAGGACCCTCCCGGGACCTCAGCCCGGAGTTCCTGGCCTAGTTTTCAGCGCGCTTCAGGTGCGCTGAATTTGATCAGTCCCGTCAAACAACGGCCAGGCCCGGACTACCGTGATGAGCTCTGACACATAGAGGAGTAAGCATGACAGAAATCACAACTATCGGAACCCTGAGCAAGGCCGGGGCCATCCACAAGGTGGAGAAGGCTTACGAAGGCTTGCCGAGCATGGACGAGGCCGGTGTCGTCGCCGCTATCGGTGATGCCCTCCACAACCCCGAAGGATCGGTCATGTGCGCCGGGTTCTTCGAGCTGAAGAAGTCCGAGCCCCTGGTCTACACCTACACCTACGACGAAATGAAGATCGTCGTCAAGGGCGAGTTCATCCTCACCGACCAGGACACCGGCGAGGTCACGCACGCCAAGGAGCGCGACGTCCTGTTCTTCCCCAAGGGAACCACCGTGAAGTTCGAGACCCCCGAGTACGGGCTCGGATTCTTCGCCGGCGACCGCACCTTCGCCCCGTAAAGGACCGTAACTCCATGAGTTCCACGTCTACGTTGGAGCCGGGGTTCCGCGGTGCCATCTGCGTGTCATTCGGCACGTCAGATGGCATCGCGGGTCGGGACACCGGTGACCGACCCAGGTACGACCTCCACTTCACCTCTGCAAACCCCGAAACCCTCGCCGAGCTGAGGTCTGCGCTCGAAAAGTCACGCGTTGGGGTCCGCCTCGTACTCGCCGGCCCCGCGGTCGACGTCCATGCCGCTTCAGCCGCTGCCCAGGTCTGCGGCATGGTGGACGAGGAGATCACCATGCTGTGCGATCCCGACAGCCCGTGGGTCGTTGTCTGCGGCCATTGCAAGGTTGCCACCGTCACCACTGGTGTGCGCGGATCCGTAGAGGTGCCCTGCCAGGGATGCGGCATTGTCCTGGCCACCACTACCCACTTCTCTCGCCGTCTCGGCGGGTACCTGGGCTACGACGCCCACGCCGAGGAGGCATGATGACCGCCACAGAGGCCCTCGAGCCCATCATCCATCCGGCGATCGAAGACGGCTTCGAGCTGGAAGTGACGAAGCGCGTGATGCAGACGGAGTCGATCGTCAGCGTCACGTTCAGCGATCCGTCACAGCCGACGTTGCCTTCGTACGTCCCGGGCAGCCACCTGGTGATCCAGTACGGGGATTCCGCGAACCTCCGCGCGAATGCCTACTCCCTCACCGGTTCGGGCAGCGATCCCTCCGAGTACACCATCTCGGTTCTCCTCGTCGAAGACGGTGGGGGCGGCTCGTTGGCCATGCACCGACTCGTCGTCGGCGACCGCGTGTGGGTTTCGCGCCCCCGCAGCAACTTCGCGCCGACGACAAACGCCAAGCACAGCCTGTACGTCGCCGCAGGCATCGGAATCACGCCCTTGGTTTCGCATGCCCTGAACGCAGCCAAATGGGGCATCTCGGCCTCCATGATCTACGTGTACCGGCCCGGCGAAGGCGCGCACGTCGAGGAAGTCCGGGGACTGCTGGGATCGACCCTGACCGAATGCCACGGCCGCGACAATTTCCAGAAGGCTCTGTCAGAGGCGCTCACCAGCCAACGACTCGGTACCCACATCTACGTCTGCGGGCCGGCTGACTTCATGGATTCAGTCCTCGACCAGGCACGGGAGCTGGGCTGGCCGGAGGCACTGCTGCACCTGGAGCACTTTGGCGCGGGTGAGCTGGACGCGGGTGAACCGTTCACGGCGATCCTGGCCCGCAGCGGCGTCAGATTGGAAGTTCCGCCTGGTGTTTCGTTGCTGGAGGCCCTCGAAAAAGAGGGCAAACAGATCCCCAACATGTGTCGCAAGGGCATCTGTGGCGAGTGCACCCTTCCCGTACTTCGGGGAACTCCTCAGCATCGGGATCTCTACCTGACTGACGAGGAAAAGGAAGAGAACGAACTCATCATGTGCTGCGTTTCCCGCAGCCTGGGTGAAGAATTGGAGTTGGACCTGTGAGTATCACCATCGACAACCACCTGGACACGGCGAGCCTGCCCGACCGGATCAAGCGCTTTCCCTTCCCCTACGTCGCTGACCAATACCGCTACAGCGCCAACGTCGAGCCTTCCCGCAAGCTCACGGAGACGGAAGCCGGCGGATGGGGCACGACCGTAGTGGACGTCGACGAGTTCTACGTCGATGATCTGAAGCTGCGCGCCGAGGTCCTGAAACGCGATCCCTCACGCATCGCGTGCCTGCCGCACATGCGCCCCGCAGTGTGGGACGCCATCGTCACCCTGCTGCCCGAAATGGCGGAGGACAACCCCGACAAGATGTCGTGGCAGCGCGACGGCGACAAGGTCCGCTGGCGGAATGATCTGCTGAATCTCGACATCGAGTTCACCATCGGCGACGACGCTTCGCTGCCCACGGGTCCGCTGGATTTCCTGGGTAGCCAGATCCAAGACGACATCGTCTTCCTCGAACAGCGCGACAAGGCGCTGTGGCTCGACGCAGGTGTGGTCACGTTCGCTGCCGACTGGTCCATCGGATTCGACGTCGGTATGAACTTCACCGAAATCCACAGCCCCGTGCCACGGGTGAACGAGGAGAAGATCATCGCCCGGGCCCAGCACTTCCTCATGAGCCTCCAGCCCGGCGAATCCTACCGCCGGACCAACTGGACCATGAGTATCGATCGGCGTCTGGATACCTCCACCGAGACCTATCCCAACTGGGCCGGAGACCGCGCCACGATCGCCACGGACCCCGCACTCCCGGAGCGCGTCCACCTGCGGGTGGAGGTTCAGCAGCTCATCCGTCTGCCCCGCTCGGGGTCGATCCTCTTCCTGATCCGGACCTACCTGCTGCCGCTGACCGACATTGCAAAGGTCCCGGCGTGGCGTGAGCGCATGGGACAGGTGCTGGCCGAACTTCCGGAGGACATGGCGGAATACAAGGGCATCATCCGCTACCGCAACGCCGCGTCCGACTGGCTCTTGTCCGGACAGGCTGGTTAGCCAGCACAACCAACCCGCGGTCACCTTCGCCGAGTCTCGTCACGCACAAAACCAACCGAGGAAGTTAGCCAGTGACTCTCGTCAGTGAAGCCCGAACCGCCGAGGCTACCCCTTCTGCGGTTCCACTCTCGAAGGATGACCCGGCCGCGACAGAGTTGTTCTGTTTCACCAGTGGTGAGCTGCACGAGCCGGCCAATGGCTTGGCAAGGACCCGCAGATCATTGCGGGCCCTTGCCAAGCGGCGCATCACTGATCTGCACCTCGAGGTCTGCTTTGGGCCCTGGTCTGTCAGGTGGCTCGGCGACAACGCATCAGGACGGCGTTTAATGTGTGCTTGGAACCAGGCACGCCGGGCGCAGCCGGCCAGCAAGACCAGTGAGGTTAGGAATCGATGACCAGTCGGCTAATTGACAGCTTTGACGGAGTGCTCGCAGACCTCGACGGCGTCGTATACAAGGGACCGAGCGCAATTGACGGCGCCACCGAGGCACTCGACAAGCTCGTCGGAGAGGGCACGCGCCTCGCATATGTGACAAACAACGCGTCGCGCTCGTCCGAAGAGGTCGCAGCCCACCTCCGGGAGTTGGGCGCGCCTGCGACCGCCGAGCAAGTATTCGGATCCGCTATGGCCGGAGCAGAGCTACTGGCTCGCCAGGTGCCTGCGGGCGCAACCGTGCTCGTCGTCGGCAGTCAGGTCCTCGCCGACTCCGTCAGGGCGCAAGGACTCGTCGTCGTATCCGCATCCGATGGTCAGCCAGACGCTGTCATTCAGGGGTTCTCCCCCAGCCTCGGCTGGAAAGATCTGGCAGAGGCCTCCTACGCGATCCAAGCGGGTGCCCTGTGGGTAGCGACGAACTTGGACATGACTCTTCCACAGGAGCGGGGATTCGCTCCTGGCAACGGAACACTGGTGGGCGCGATTGCCACCGCCACTGGCCAGTGGCCCTTATCGGCAGGAAAACCAGAACCAGCCCTTTTCGAGACGGCGGCGCGCCACTCCGGTGTCACCCGCCCCCTCGTCGTCGGCGACCGATTGGACACCGACATCCTGGGCGGAAATCGCGCAGGGATGGACACAGTGCTCGTCCTCACCGGTGTGGACACGCCTCAAACAGCTCTGGCGGCACGCTTCGACGAGCGGCCCAAATACATGATTCGTTCCCTGCGCGAACTCTACGAGGAATACCCGGCGATCACGGCCGATGACGGGGCCTACACCTGTGGCGCCGCAACGGCCCGGGTGTCGGGCTCGACAGTGAGTATCAGTGGCCGTGAAGACGACCTCAACAGCTGGCGCGCCGGCTGTGCCGCCTGGTGGGCAGCACACCCCGACAGGACGCCGGACGCTGCGCCGGAGATCCTGTTCGCGACGACTGGGTAGAAACCAGCATTCCCGACCCGTGACTTTGCGGCGATGACTCCAATGTGATTGCAGCCGTTGAACACTCACACCTATGCCCCCCGCGGAGCGTCGGGCACCCAACCTGCAGGGGCCATGGCAGCCGGGAAGTCCCGATCGCACGAAGTTCCTTACCTACATGCAGATCCCGTATTACGCTGCAGCCCAGTCGAAATCGACCCGACACCGAACCTGAGCGGTCCACGATCCGTCGCCGCCACATGCCACAGTGGTCGAAACCATCACCACCGCAACATAATTCCTATAGCTAAATATCAACCCTGACTATGCACGTCAACGTTCGTTTGTCGACTGCGGCTGGTTGGGTCGTGCGTCGTGGCGGTGTACCGCGCGGCAAGTTTGGTGATCTCAGCGGCCAAATCGGGAGCGTCGTTCGGGTCGACGTAGAAGTCGAGGTCCATGGCGGCGAGGTAAGCGGCCAGTAGTTGTGGGCCTTGAGCGCCGGCTTCCAATACGGCTTCGAATACGTCGGGTGCTACCACGTCACGGACGTGGGGCACCGCTTCGGCGGCGACCCCGACGGTGCGCAGCCGGTCGCGTATCCGCGCGGGGAGCACCCGCTCGAGTTTGGTCGCGGCGCGGTTCGCGCGCTCGGTTATGCCGTCCAACCCCCGGTGGCCGCGGTCCGCAGCGCGATCGCCACGGCCAGGGCCGCGTCGTCGTCGAGATGCAGCGGAGGCAGTGCCGTGCCGGCTGTCTACGCGGCGAGCAAGGCGGCCGTCGAGCAACTGACCCGGATCTGCTCGCGTGAACTCGGCTCACGAGGAATCACCGCCAACACGATTTCGGCCGGTCCCACCGACACCGACTTGCTGCGGGAGAACGCCGTACCCCAGGCCCTCGACGGTGCTGCTGCCATGACCGCCTTGGGTCGCATCGGCCAGCCCGTCGACATCGCCAACCTGGTGGCACTGATCGCCCGTCCCGACAGCGGCTGGATGACCGGACAGAACATCCGCGCCGACGGTGGTCTGTCGTGACGGGGTGACAACGCGAAAAGGGCTGCGGTTGTGCCTCATTGCATCTCGCGAACCGCTCATCGCGATGCGCAAACATGGTGTCGGATGGCGCACGGTGCGGCATCCGAACCCTGGTGCACAAACGCACCTAAAGAACGACTGCGTCAGATCCAATCGCTATCATCTTCTACCACAACAGAATTCGACCGTTTACATGCTCGGTTCGCGAAATCTGTCGGGTCCTTGCCGGGCTCGAATGCTGCGCGGGGTTCTAAAGCTCGAGCGGGGTCGAATCGGCGCGGGATCCAGTCCCAGTCCTGAAGATCGCGGATGTAGGTGCGTCTCGTCTTCGGCGACAACGGTTTACCGAGTTGCTCGGTGCGGCGGCCGCGCGGGTTCTCCGATTGGATGTGGTCACCGACGCGCATCCGAGCGACGGCGGCGCGCCAGCAGCTTGTGTTGTTGTCGGTGTCGACGGCGATGATCCGTCCTGGCACAAACGAAAGCGGCGTCGGCGATGTCTCCATCGCCGACGCCGCTGCGCACTGTCTGACTCACGTGTTCGTGTGAGCCGTCCTGAGCGCCCTAGGGCGATGATGCGTAATTAGCGCATCTGTCCTGCGCCGATGTACGGGAACGGGCTCTTCAGCAGCTTGCCTTCGGCGAAACGGGACAGACGGAAGTCCTCGGCCGGGATGTCGGCGTCGGAGCTCACGCCGTCGACGACGAGGTCGGCGATCAGCTTGCCGACTGCCGGAGCAATCTTGAAGCCGTGGCCCGAGAAGCCCGCGGCGACGATCAGTCCGTCGACGTCGGTCTTCGAGATCGCGGGGTTGAAGTCTGGCGTCACGTCGTAGCAACCAGCGTAGGTCGACGCGATCGAGGGGTTCTCCAGGCCGGGGAACCGGGTGCCGATCTTGTCGACGGTGAGGTCGATGAAGTCGTCGTCGGCGCGGTTGAGGTAGTTGTCCGGATCGGCCGGCTCAAGCACATCGAGCGCGGAGTTACCGAACAGGATCTGGCCGTCGGAACCTTCGGGGCGGACGTACTGCAGCGAAACCAGGTCGGAGAACACCGGCACCCGGCCGAGGTCCTGGCCCGGATCGATGAGCACGATCTGCTCGCGGTGGACCGTGATCGGCAGGTCGATGCCGTGCTGAGCCAGCAGCGCAACCGACCAGGGGCCGGCGGCGACTACGACTGTGTTGGCCGAGACGACGCTGCCGTCGGTCAGGCGCACACCCGTGGCTTTGCCGTTCTCGACGATGATCTCGCTGACCGTGGTGCTCTGACGCAGGCGGACACCCTGACGACGAGCGGCAGCGGCGAAGCCCTGCGCGGTCTGGTAGGCGTCGCCGTATCCACCGCGCTCCTCCCACGCGAACGCGGCGAAGGGCTCGAGGTCTGCGACCGGCCACAGCTTCGCGACCTCGGACTTGTCGATGTCCTCGGTGCGTACGCCGACGGCGCGCTGCGCAGCCATCGAATCCTTGATGGCCTGGACGTTCTGCGGGCCCACGCCAACCACGTAACCGGTCTGATGGAAGCCGACATCCTCACCGAGGATGTCAGCGGCATTTTCGAAGAGGTCGAGGCTGCGGGTCGCCATGGCTGCCAGCGAGCTGACGCCGTAGTGGCAGCGCACGACGCCGGAGGACTTCCCCGTGCCGCCCGAGCCGACGGTGTCTCGTTCGAGGATGGTGACATCGGTGACGCCGCGTTGAGCCAGGGACCAGGCTGCCGAGCAGCCTTCCAGTCCGCCGCCAACGATAACAACGTCGGCCGTGGAAACAGTTTCAGACATGATGATGGCTTTCTGGTTCGGACATGATGATGGATTTCTAGCGGTGGTGTGTGACTGGCGTAGTCAAAGCCGTGGCATGGACCACGGTCGCGGCGATCCCGATGTTGGCCCCCGCGCGTTCTCGTGCACCAGTAGGTGCTCGTGTGTGCAGCCTCGACTCCTGACCCACGGTGTTCGAGGCCATAGTCGCTTCCCTTCGCGCAGCATTTGTACTGTGAGTTGACGACATCCACTGTCAGTGGATGTGGTCTACGTTACTACCGTTTCGCCAAAATAAACAGTATTCAATGGGATGAAACCGACTTGTGGAGTGGCTCCGCGCCAACCGGCCCAGTCCCCCACTACCCGTCCCCCTGGCGCCATGCAAGTTCGGTCAAGGTCTGAGGCTTGCAATCGCCGGACACCGAGGTCCAGCGATGTACAACTCACATATTCTCCTCCTTATCTATCACCGCTGCTAGCGTGGCTTTTCCATGGATCTGCGTGCGTTGCCCACGGCCCGGCCGGACAGCATTCAATGTCCACCGCGAGCTCGAAGTCCTCGCGCATCTCGCAGTGGGGGAAAGCCTAACAGCGAACTCGCGGAGCAAGCGTGGTATTACCCGTCTTGATGGCT